>SVLZ01000008.1 GCA_015067665.1 Oscillospiraceae bacterium
AGAGTAATGCCACCATCAATGCGGCCATCGAAAGCAGCGTTACCGGCATACGGGTTACGAAAGCGTACACCAATGCCCATAGCGAAATGGAAAAATTCAAGGTAGGCAACGATCAGTTTGTGGAGGCGTCCCGCAGTGCTTATCGCGCTATGGCAAAGTTTCATTCATCGACCATGTTTGTTACGGAAGTGTTCAATGTTGTGATACTCATTGCCGGTGGCCTCTTTATGTATGCCGGTCGTATCAATTTTGCGGACTATTCTACCTTTATCGTGTCTGTGAACCTGTTTATTAAGCCTGTAAATACCCTGATCGGGTTTATGGAGCAGTTCCAGAACGGTGTCAGCGGCTTTAAGCGCTTTTTGGAGATCATGGACGAAGCACCTGAAAGCGAAAATACCGATGCCCAGGAGCTGACAAATGTGGAGGGAACTATCGAATTTAGAAATGTATCTTACGGATATGATACATCCAAGGAAGTGCTGCGAAATGTCAATCTAAAGCTGGAAAAAGGCTGCAAGCTGGCGCTGGTGGGCCCTTCCGGCGGCGGCAAGACGACCCTCTGCCATCTGCTGCCCAATTTCTATAAGCTGAGCGCGGAGGATGGCGCAATTTTAATCGACGGCAAGGACATTCGGCGTTTGACCCTTGACTCCGTGCGCCGCAATATCGGTATCGTTCAGCAGGATGTATTCCTTTTTGTGGGTACGATTCGGGAAAATATCCTCTACGGCAGACCCGATGCCACGGAGGAAGAGGTTTATGAGGCGGCGAAGCGCGCCAATATTCACGATTATGTGATGACATTGGAGAAAGGCTACGATACGGAAATCGGTGAGCGGGGCGTGAAGCTTTCCGGTGGACAAAAGCAGCGGCTGTCCATTGCCCGCGTGTTTTTGAAGGACCCCGCGATCCTCATTTTGGACGAGGCAACCAGCGCACTGGACAATACCACCGAGGTGCTGATCCAGCAGGCGTTGGATGAGCTGTGCAAGGGTCGTACGACGCTGGTGGTAGCACACAGACTTTCCACCATCCGCAATGCGGATGAAATTGCGGTGGTAATGAACGGCGAGATCACCGAAAGAGGTACCCACGAGGCGCTGATGGCTGCCGGTGGAATGTATAAGGATCTGTATAGCCTGCAATTTCGGGACAATGATTTGGTATAGAAGCAATCAGCCTAAGGGTATAGACATCGGAATGGATCAAGCATGATTCGCGCATAGAACGCGCCGGTGCTATACAATAACCGCGTAAAGGAGCGATTCCTTTACGCTTTGGCAAAAAGGAGGGCATCAAATGAGGCGGACGATCGTATATAAGAAGCAAAGTATAGGAGTCCTAAATGGCATTATGATGGTCGTTGGCCTGGGGATGCTTATCGCGTCCTTCGTATTGAACGGAGCAGTGCTGGATTTTCTGGATAAAATGCAAATGTTTGGCGCAATTGCGGCAATTGTTGGTTTGGTGGAGACAATACGCTATCTTTTGGTGCCTGTAAGTATCATCGTGCTTGAGGATAACAATACACTTTGTCTTCCCAAAGGCATCAGGATTCCCCTGACTGATGTTTATGATGTTTCCTACCGCCGCGCCTCTGCAAGAGGGCTACAATATTATTGGGGTTCGATCACATTATCGACTTCCCAAGGGCGCTACAAGTATGATTTTGTGGAGGATTGCGAGAGTGCTTCAAAGTATCTGACAAAGCTTGTGTACGATGCGAAGCAAAAGGCGGTGAAGTAGGTGAATATCCGCACAATTTTGATAATGGGTATATTTATGTCCTTATCATGGGCACTGGTCCGGTTTGCGGCACCTTATCAAAAAAATATTGCGCAGAAATATATTGTGCTGCCGAACGCTTTCTTGGCAAGGTGCCTGCTGCCAAAGCAAAGGGGCTATGTAAAGGTGGCTGACCGACGGAAAATATCGCTGTTTAGCTTGGTTTTCTATGGACTGTTTGCTGTCGTTTCTATCGCACTGGTGCTTTGCTTTCTGCTGCCGGATGTGCCTTGTGAAACCTTTACGGCTTATTTTGGAAGGAAAAATACCCGTAGCTATGAAATATGCACTTGGAATGAAAAAATGGTTTATTTCCTGCCGATGGCATTTATGTTCGTGTGTTCAATGACAGGGCTAAGCTGCGCTATTTGCAGAAAAGCAAAGCAGGAAAAGCTATCTACGAAACGATTGCTCGGACTTAGTTTCCTGCCGCTGTTTTTCTTTGGTGTGCTTATAGTGCTTGTGATATGGGTGTTTTGAAAATTGGACTGTCTGCGCGTTGCAGGCAGTCTTTTTGCTTTAATCGAAAAATAGTGTTGATTTTGCGCCAAAAATGTATAGAGGATTGACCGGGGATGGGGCATATGCTATCATTAAATTACGGTCTGTTTACAAAAAACCCAAAACAGAAAGGTGCGTGCGGATATGAAAAAGATTCTTGCCTTATTACTCTGCGTAGTGTGTTTCCTTTCGTTGTTTGCTTCCTGTGATATGCTTCCACCTGAGACCCCGGAGGCACCTACGGATGCAACGCAGCCGGATGACCAAATTACTGACACCCTTCCCAAAGCGGAAAAGTGGGTGGCTTATGAGATAAGCTTTGAAAGCGAAGTGATCTATCCGGATCCGGTATATACCTGCGATATGGATGTGGTTTTCACCAACAAAGAGACCGGGACGACCTTTACACAGCCGGCCTTTTGGTGCGGCGGAACGGCTTGGAAGGTCCGTGTTGCGCTGACGGAGCTGGGCGAATGGTCTTATGAGACCAAGTGTACCGATACCCAAAACGCAGGTCTCCACGGCCTGACGGGCGGTATTCGCTGCGTGCCTTATAGCGGTGGTCTTGAAATCTACCAAAGAGGCTTCTTAAAGACAGAAAAAGGCACCCGATACTTTATGTATGACGACGGCACACCCTTCTTCTATCTGGGCGATACCCATTGGACGCTCCCTGTTGAAGAGATCGACGGTGTTGGCGGCATTTCTGAAGACCTTGCCAAGGCGTACGGAATCACCTCTCAGTTTAAGTATATTATGGATGTCCGTATGGCGCAGGGCTTTACGGTTATGCAGACGCAGCCTTTGGGCTGGTATACAGGCGTGTCCGGAAACAGCTGGTTCGGTGATGCAGGCGGTTCGATTTTTGACTATGGTGTTAATGATATGATCGTACAAAAATTCAACCAGTATGACCGCTATTTTGCCTACATTGCCCAAAAGGGCTTTGTCAATGCCAATGCCCAGTTCGCCTATCCTGAGGAACTGATCGAAACCTATCTTTCCGGCGGGATCAGCGCCCAAAAGCTGGAAAAGCTGTGCCGCTATTGGGTGGCCAGATACAGCGCATACCCGGTTATGTGGACGACGACCCAAGAGGGCGACAACGACTATTACGGTCACGTAGGCTGCACACCGGAGAACAATCCCTGGCTTATGGTGATGGAGTATATAGCAAAATACGATGTCTACGACCACCCCAGCACCTGCCATCAGGAAAACACCGACAATACCGTCGTAGACAATTCCGTATTTGGCGAGAAAAAAGAGCATACTTGGTATGCCGCGCAGTACCATGTTGCCCTTACAGATGGGAAAACACCCAATTTTAATATGCTCAAAGCGTACTATTACGACGAGGCAGGGAAGCCTACCGTAAACTACGAGGGCAGATATGACCATTTTTGGACAGGCACCTTTGGCGCGCGTGTACAGGGATGGATCGCCTTTCTGAATGGCAATTGTGGCTTTGGATACGGTGTACAGCCTATTTGGAGCATCGTATGGGCGGAATATGGCGATAAATCACCCACAAGCGACGAAAAAGAGACCTATCCAAGAGATTATAACTGGGTAGAGGGTCTTTACTCTGAAGCGGGTCAGCAGCTGGTCTATATGAAGGATTTTCTTTCCAAATATGAATGGCAGGCATTGGAGCCTTGCTTTGACGGAAACGAATATTTTGAGCCGCAAAACGGAAAGAATTACAGCGCTGCGCATATTGACAGCGACGTGTACATCGCTTACTTTTACGGCACATCCCAAAACGGCCACGGCAGATTTAAGAATATGAAGGACGGCACTTACGAACAGGTATGGTTTAATTGCCGGACCGGCGCAAGGATCACAGAAGAGATCGCGGTAGAAGATGGGTTTTATTCCATTCCCAATAAGCCCGACAGTAATGACTGGGCCATCGCACTGACATATATAGGTTAAAAAGGAGAGATATATATGACAAAGAGAATTTTATTTCAGGGTGACTCCATAACCGATTGGGGTAGAAATCGGGAGCAATTTTATGACACAGGCAGCGGCTATGCCACCTTGGTACGGGCGGAGATGGGTGCGGATTATCCGGGCGACTATGAATTTGTGAACCGCGGTGTAGGCGGCGATCGCATTGTTGACCTCTATGCGAGAATTAAGATGGATTTTATTAATCTGAAGCCGGATTATGCCAGCATTTATATCGGTGTCAATGACGTCTGGCACGAGATCGTTCGGAGCAACGGTGTAGATACAGAAAAATTTGAAAAAATTTACGAGATGCTCATCGATGAGGTAAAGGCGGCTTGCCCAGAAGTCAAGCTGATGATCATCGCGCCCTTTGTTCTGGAAGGTATTTGTACCTGCAACACAGAGGAAATGCCTGATAGATTGGAGAGATTCCAGGTGGGTGTAGCAGAAAAGGCGGCGGCTGCCAAGCGGGTCGCTGAAAAATACGGACTGCCGTTTGTTGAATTGCAGCCGGCCTTCGACGAAGCTTGTACAAAAGCGCCGGCAGACCATTGGGTACTGGACGGTGTGCATCCTACCCCTTGCGGTCACGAAATCATCAAAAGACTGTGGATGCAGACATTTAGGGAGAATTGCTGCTGATCCTATTGAAAGTCCTGAAATCGTAAGATTTCAGGACTTTTTCTGATTAGGGAAACCACCGGCTATGCCGGTTGAGGTACTCCGTAAAAAAGCTTTAGCTTCAAGTATCGAGCGAAGCGAGCTACTAACAAGCAATTTAGCAAGTTAGCACAAGCTCGGAAAGAAGCATAAGTGCCCGTTTACGGGCGGCGGAGCAGTAGATGCAAAAGAAAGAATATTCAGTGCATCTTTAGATGCCCGCCGGTAAAAAGCCCTTATAGGGCTTAATCAAGCCTCCGGCTTAGCCGGAGGTCATGACTTTGGTCGGCCACGATGGTCCCCACCATATTGCGATCGCAGATGGCAAACCCATTTTGCGCAGCCTCACCAAATTCCACGGCAAGCCCGGCAGCGGCGCTTCCGTTGAGTTCAAGATCAAAGAAGGCCCGATCACGATGCTGGGCATTACCCAAAATGCAGAAGGTGGCTTTAAGTTTGTAATTGGCGAAGGCTACTCCAAGAAAGGACCCATTCCGCCTACCGGAAATACCAATACCAGAGGCTTCTTTGCGCCCAACACCCGGGATTTCATCAAAAAATGGGTTATGGAAGGCCCTACCCACCATTATGCTTTGGGTATTGGCCACCACGCAGATACCATTGCCAAGATCGCTAAGGTCCTTGGCATCCAGTATGTGGTTGTAAAATAAGCGGTATTTTTAGATGAATAACCCCCTCTCGGGCAGACAAAATGGGTGTTTTGGTTTGAGGCGCATTGCGCAGCGCCTTTGCCAACATCGGTCTTCAGGGCGTGATAGGTGGAATGGAGACCTGAGGCTATCACGGAAGGAGACTGACGAGGAAGCCTTCTTTAAGCGCCACGAAGCCTGCGCAGAGGCAATTCTTGAAATCCCATTCTGTCAGGGTTGTTGTTATACGCAGTTAACGGATATTATGCAGGAGATCAATGGCTTGCTGACACCGGACCGCAAGCCGAAAATGGATGCGGAAAGAGTTCGTGAGATCAGAAAAAGCCCGTTTTGAGCGGATAAAACAGGAAAAACGGTTGAAAAGCTCGGAAAATAGAGCGGTACATTTATATTTTCCCGGTGAGAAGAAACGGTAATAGAAACAAATATTACTTGCATTTTGTGCCCAAGAGGATGTACAATGGTTTCTGTCAAAACGGAAAAACCTGTTCCTAAGGATAGAATACTTTTTGTTATGACGCAAATTCACGCAACTACCGTAGAGGCACCTGAATCATTGCCACTAAGGAAATACTATAAAGGATAAAATGGGGGACAATGCTTTATGAAAACCTCGACAGAAATTGACTCGATCGCCAAAATCGTCGGCATGGAAAAGGCAGTAGAGCTTTGCGCCAAAGCAGGTTTTGACGCATGGGATTTTTCTCTGTTTGATATGTGCCTGATCGATTGGGGTACAAGATTGCCTTTGCCTATCAAAAACGAACTGAATGGCCCGCACTATCTTAAATTCGCAAGAGAGCTCAAAAAGATCGGACTGGATAACGGAATCGTCTGTAATCAGTCCCATGCACCGTTCCCGGTAGATGCACCTGCTGTTCACTCCTTTTTGAAGCGCGCGATTGAATGCACTGCAGAGGCGGGCGGTGAGATCTGTGTGATCCATCCCGATAACAACAAAACCGCCGAAGAAAATGCGGAGATGTATTTGGAGCTTCTTCCCTTTGCGAAAAGCTGTGGCGTGAAGATCGCAACGGAAAATATGTGGAACTGGGATGGAGAAAAGGATGAGTCCACCTTTGCCGCCTGTGCGACGGCGGAGGATTTCAAAAGGCATCTGGAAGTGATAAATGATGAATTCTTTGTTGCTTGCCTTGACTTGGGCCATGCGGAAATGCGTGGCTCCGGAAACGGCGCGGTGCATATGATCAAAACCTTGGGCCATCATCTCCAGGCGTTGCACATCCATGATAATGACCGCCGGCATGATAATCACCAAATTCCGTTCTCTATGGATATGGACTTTAATGCCATTGTAAAAGCCCTTAAAGAAATCGGCTATAAAGGTTACTTTACCTTAGAAGCATGTCATTTCCTGGATGGATATACCGAGGAGAATATTTTCGAAGGCGTGGTAAAGCTCAGAGAAAGCGCAACAAAGCTTGCGGATATGTTTGAAAATCAATAAGAAATGGGAAGCAGTTTTTTGCTGCTTCCCATTTTAACTTAAAAAGCCAGGTCGGCAGAAATAAAGGAAACTGTATATGATCGCAACCGGTCGGTATGCACAGAAAAACCCAATATAAGCTGCCGAAAAAGTGCAGATTTGTGGCAAAATTCGCCCTACAGAAAAGAAAAGACGGAAAAACGGGAAAGACAGGGTCTGCGGGCAAAACTTCCGCCTGTATCAGTTTTGATTCTTTGACAATGGTCTCGTCAATCTTTTTGCATAAAGGATCTTCTTTGTATGGTTGTATTGACATATTTGGGCCGGTTTATTATGATAAATAGGAATAAATAGCACTGCGCGTATTGGAGGTTATCTATGGAAAATTACTTAGGGACTATGCGCTGTTCTTGTGGAAAGAACCATGATGCGCAGATCGATGATGTAGTGATCGGGAAAGGCGTTATTCGCCGTTTGCCGGAATTTATTGCCAAATATCAAGCAAAAAAGCCGTTTATTTTAGCGGACCGCAATACATATAAGGCTGCCGGTGAAACGGTTGCCAATATCCTGCGAGATAGCAACATTCCCTTTTCTGCTTATGTTTTTCAGCAGGCAGAGTTGGAACCTAATGAGGAAGCCGTGGGATCGGCATTTATGCATTTTGACAATAGCTGTGATCTTATCATCGGTATTGGCTCCGGTGTGATCAACGACATCGGTAAGATACTCAGTAATGTATCTGGAAGAAAATATATTATTGTGGGTACTGCTCCCTCTATGGACGGCTATGCCTCCGCGGCGTCCTCTATGTCTATGGACGGACTCAAGGTTTCACTGAGCAGCCGCTGCGCAGACGTGATCATCGGTGATATTGATATCCTTAAGCAAGCGCCCGAACAAATGCTGAAAGCCGGATTGGGAGATATGCTTGCAAAATATATTTCCATTGCCGAGTGGCGCATTGGAAATCTGATTACCGGTGAATACTACTGTGAGCGAGTGGCCCAGCTGATACGGGAAGCGCTGCGCAAGTGCATAGAAAATGCAGAGGGCCTTTTGAAACGGGAGGATGCTGCTGTACAGGCTGTTTTTGAAGGCTTAGTCATCGGTGGCGTTGCTATGGCCTATGCCGGGGTTTCTCGCCCTGCCTCCGGTGTGGAGCATTATTTCAGCCATGTGTGGGATATGCGCGGCTTGGAATTTGGAACACGGGTGGACCTGCACGGTATTCAGTGCGCTATGGCAACGATGAAGACAGTGGAGCTATATGAGGCGATCAAGCGCATTGTGCCTGATAAACGTAAGGCTTTTGATGCTGTGGAGGCTTTCGACTATAATGATTGGAGCGACCAACTCCGCGAATTTTTAGGAAACAGCGGCAAAACGATGATCGCGCAGGAGTCCAAAGAACACAAATACGATAAATCCACACATCCTGCAAGATTCCAAGTAATTGCGGATAATTGGGATGTCATTTTGAAAATTATAGACGAGGAGATCCCTTCTGTCGAGGAGTTTTCCCGTATTATGGATGTGATTGGCATTTCCAGGGACTTAAATACCATCGGTGTTGACAGCGAATGCGGCAGGCTTACTTTCAAAGCCACAAAGGACATCCGGGATAAGTATGTACTTTCCCGCTTGGCGTGGGATCTGGGCATTTTGGATGAACTGTGTGATTTGCTCTGATATACAGGGTGAAATCTGCGGAGAAGGAACGGCGCATACCGCTGACCTGCGAGATACCTGTCTGTACAAGGAAAATCGCTGTGCAAACCCAACAGGAAACGCATTCGCATCATTCGTTTTTGCTTTTTGTTGTTTTAGAACTTCTATCGCTTGTGGTGAAATACTCACCGCACGGTAGGAGTTCTTTGCTTTTAATGCGGCGCGGTTATGAGAAATGATGCCGGGAGATCGCTGCGTCACGTTGGACTTTTTGCGAAGAAGAAACATCCCCTCTGCACTTGCCGGGAGTAGCCTGTTTGCTGGATAGAAGCGATTTTTTGCAGCAATATGTGATAAAAAAACTTACATAAAAAATTGGAAACTTTTCCAAAACACTTGCATTCTTAAAATTTTTGGTGTATAATCCAATTTGGAAACATTTCCAAAGCGCTTTAATTCTACTTTTTGCACATAATCTGAAGCAAAAGGATAGTTATTGAGAAGAAGGGGAAGTCATCTATGGCGAAGTTGTTATTAAGACACGTTTACAAGATTTACGCAGGCGTTGGTAAAGCGAAAAAGAATGCCAAAGGCGAGGCCAAAAAGAGAAGCGGCGATTTTGTTGCAGTTCGCGATTTTAATATGGAGATCAATGATGGCGAATTTATCGTATTCGTTGGACCCTCCGGTTGCGGCAAATCGACCACACTGCGAATGATTGCCGGCTTGGAGGAAATAAGCGGCGGTGAGCTCTATATCGATGATCAGCTGGTCAACGACATTGATGCGAAGGACCGTGATATTGCTATGGTTTTCCAAAGCTATGCCCTTTATCCGCACCTTACGGCCTACGATAATATTGCCTTTGGTCTTAAAATGCGCAAGGTGCCGGTTCCGAAGCTGGATAAACAAGGTAAGCAGGTGGTCGCAATTGATGACAGGAAGATTGCGGAAATTGACAAGAAGCTGAAAAAGCTCTGCAAGGAAAATGATTCCTTGACAAAGGACATTGCTAAGCTGACAGCAAAGCTTGCGTCTGCAAAGGGCGAAAAGAATCAGGCCGAAAAGGACATCGCTTTTTATACAGAGAAAAAAACCTTCCTCGACAAACGCATTACAGATGCGCAGAAGGAATTGGAATACTATAAGAGCACACCCGTACCACTGGTCAACTATGTGCATATGAGCAAAGAGGAGATCGCTGAAAAGGTACAGTGGGCTGCAGAGATTTTAGGAATTGAAGAGCTGCTGGATTCAAAACCTGCAGAAATGTCTGGCGGTCAACGGCAGCGTATCGCCCTTGGCCGCGCAATGGTGCGCGGACCTAAGGTCTTCTTGTTGGATGAACCGCTGTCCAACCTGGATGCAAAGCTGAGAACGGCAATGCGTGCGGAAATCGTTAAATTACATAACCAGCTGAAAACCACATTCATATATGTTACCCACGACCAGATCGAGGCCATGACTATGGGTACACGCATCGTGGTTATGAAGCTTGGCGTGGTTCAACAAATCGATACACCGACAAACCTGTTTGACTATCCGGAGAATAAGTTCGTTGCTGGCTTTATTGGAACGCCGCAAATGAACTTCTTTGAGGTGGATATAAAGCGGGAAAAGGATATGCTCAATGTTGCATTTACAGACGGTCAGGTTATGGGCTTGGCACTTTCGAAATTGCGCACCGTACAAGAAAAGTATCTTGACGGCAATGTGCACCGCGTTTACCTCGGCATAAGAGGCGAGAATATAGAGGTTGATAAAGCGGGACTGAACGCAACGCTTACGATTAAAGAAGTTTTGGGAAACACCACCCAGCTGTTCCTTCGTTTGGAAGAAAAGGGAAGTGACTTTATTGTAAGTGTTCCTGAAAGAAACGATCTGATGCCCGGCGATGCTGTGCATGTTAAATTCAATGAAAGCTTTGTCCATCTTTTCGACAAAGAAACCGAACTGTCGATTATGTCGAGAGAATACGGCAATAAGTAAATTATGAAAAAGTGGTTTAAGTTTTTCAGCCTTAGCTATTTTTCCCATAAGCATTCAAAAGAAGGCGCAAGGCGCGGCTATGCAAACGTTTTTTTAGGGTTTATTTTAGCACTGATATTTTTATGGGTTGGTTTTGTTGGCGGAGATATGCTGCCTTTTGGGCTGCATTACAACAATTCACCTGATTTTATGGCAACAGTGCGTGCTGTGTTTGCGAATGCAGACACGAATAAACGCATGGATGCTAAAATAGAAAATGGCGTACTGAAAGTAAGAAAACCCGGCACCCAATATGCTGAGAGTCTGCTGATAAACACGTTTGAAAGGGAGACCGAACGGCAGGATTATTCAGCAGGCGGCTACAATGTGGTGATTGATACGCGCCCGGCGAATACGCTTGCGGAAGTGGAAGCCTATTGCCTTTCCAACGACGGCAAAAACACGGTTATTTCCTATGAAGAGTATCTTACTTTAAGTGATGTTGCAAAGCTTAATTTTGATTTCAAATTAAAGTACACAGGCAATGCGCTGGAACTAAGCGACGAAACCGTTGAAGGCTATCGGGCTTATGTGGCCGCGCTCGGCGATGAAAGCAAAGAGCAAACGGAAAAATTAGAAAAGGAACTTGCTGAAAACCGGATTACAAAAGAGGCGTATATTCGGGCTGTTTACGAGCTTTACTTTACAAAGTATTACCCGGAGATAACGGCCTATGAAGGAAGTTCAAAAGTGCCCCTTTTGCGTAATTATTATCTGCATCAATATATAAACAGCGGAATTAAAAACTATCTGTTCGTTTTTGATGACTATATGACGGGCTCTTTTGAAACAAGCACCGGCATAGGGGTGCCGTTCTATGGCTTTTACAGCGACATAGAGAATGGTGCGCTGGTTTCGAAAGACGCTACGGCAGCCCAGGCGAACGCATCGGCAGATAGCTTTATCAAAAATGCTTTCAAGGGAATTTGGTTCATTTATGCATATTCCTATGCTATGAATGTGATTGCACTTGTGCCTTTTATCGTACTTATGCTTATGGTTGCGGCACTTTTGGCATATTCTGTATTGAAGCTGCGCGGTGTGGAAAGTATAAATTCCTTGGGTGCAATGTTTAAGATCGTTGGCTCCTTCGGATGGTTTTCAGGCGTAATATCTGCTGTGCTTTCTGTGATAATTGCATTTTTCGTCCAACGCAGTCTGACGAGTGCTTTGCCGTTCGTGCTGTTTTTTGCGGCACTGGTGATTAGGGCTATGATATTTGTTATGGAAGAGAGCAAGCAATACGCAAAGCAATTACAGCAGCAGGAGTCAAGTCGGGTTTCGTCACTTTAAGAAAAGCCGGCAGACACCACAGGTCGTGTCACGACCGATTACTTGTCGAATTTATATATTATAAATTAATATAAATATGAGGAAGGGAAAGTAATGAAAAAACGTTTAAGAACTTCAATTATGGCATTCGTTATTGTTGCAAGTTTGGTGCTTTCGGCCTGTGCGCCGGCCAATAACGCGGCGGCAAATGCAGGCGGAACAGAGAATAAAACCGACGGTTTTGTCTCTTTGGATGCCACCTCTAACGAAACGACAGCGCAGGCGGTCAATATGGAGAGTGAAACGGATAGTTTTACCCTTTCAGAAACTACTTACGGTGCAAAAGATAAATTCGTTTACACCGCAACCGTTTCTTTTGAAAACGGTGTGGCAGCCGGCCTTGCCTTTGGCGCGGAAGAGGGCTCCCACTATTGGGTTTTCAACATCGATAGAGCAGCCAATCGTGTAAAACTGCTTTACTTTACTGTTGAGGACGGAAAGACAAGTGCGGTTGAACTGCTGACCGACTACTTTATCGGCAATGATAAAATGACCGACAGCGAAAGATATTTGGTTGGCGAAAAGGTTGCCAATATTGATAAGGTTCAGCTTAAAGTGGTCATTACCCCCGAAGAGGATGGCATTTATGCAGAATTCTATGCGGACAACATCCGTAGATTCGGCATTGACAATGTGATCGATCTTAACAAGCTGCAGCTGCTGCCGGAGGGTGTATCCTATAGTGGCGGCAATATCGGCTTTAACTGCTTTAGCGCAAAGGTTCGCTTTGCGGACATCTACTTTGGCAAGAGTGACTACTCTTACTATACTGAGTTGTACCGCAACCAGTATCATTTCTCCCAGTATGCACACTGGAACAACGACCCCAACGGTCTGATTTACTACGACGGTTATTATCACATTTACTATCAGCACCACCCGTATAACAACTATTGGGGTGATATGTACTGGGGACATGCAAGAAGTAAAGACCTGGCTCACTGGGAGCTGCTTCCCATCTGTCTGTTCCCTGACGCAGATTGGAACACCGGCACGGGCTGGATGTGGTCCGGCTCTGCATACGAATACAGAAAGGGCGACAGCGCGGATATCGATGCCCTCAACTGGTTCCCGCAGGGTGGCGGCAACGGCATAATTGCTTTCTATACCCGCGACGGTGTTATGCAGGATCAGATGATCATGTCCAGTGACGACGGCGGTATGACCTGGACAAAGCGTAAGCTCATTCCCCAAACCGTCGCCACTGCACCGGACGGCATCCATCATAAGGTTGCTTGCCGTGACCCCAAGGTCTTCCCTGTAGAAACGAAGGATGGCAAGACTACCGCGTGGGGTATGGCGCTTACCGGTCAGCAGGAAAACAAGGTTTGGTTCCTGAAGTCTACCAACCTTTTAGATTGGTCTTATGCAGGCGAATTTGACGCAAACGTACCGGAATGTCCTGATGTTGTTACTTTGACGGCGGCGGATGGTGAAAAGTACACTGTAATGACGTTTACGGGAAGAGAATACATCGTCGGCAAGATGGTTTATGACGGCAATTCCATTGTCTTTAAGGATAAAGACGGTGGCGACATTGATCCCAGCGACTTCCAGAAGATGGACTTTGGTCCTGACTCCTATGCAACCCAGACCTTCAGCATCAGAGATGCTGCAAGTGACTATTTCGGCAAGACTGTATCTATCAGCTGGTATGCAGGTGTGCCTGCGGATACCGACAGCGGTATTTATGCAAATGCAAGAAAAGTCTGGAACGGAAGCGGTATGACAATTCCCGTTATTTGGGGTCTTGCAACAGAGGGCAACGGATATATCCTGACCCAGACACCGATTGTAAAAGAAAGCAAGGCTTTTACAAAGAACAATTTGCTCAGCTTAAGCAATGTAAAGGTCAATAAGTCGAGTGAGAACATCCTCGCAAGTGTAAACACACATATCTTTGAAATGGCATTAAGCATTGACAATCCCAACAATGCACCGGTTTCCATTAAGATCAATGTAAGTGATGATGAATACACAGAAATTGGCTGGAACAAGGAAGATGGTTATTATGTAGACCGCCGCTTTACTTCTTCCGCAGGTCTGAGCATTAAGGATTATCACTTTAAGTTTACTTCCGGTCCCAGAAGCTTTGACGCACAAAGCTTCTATATCCTGTCCGACAACGGCGGTGTGGAAGTTTTCTGTGATGATTTTAAGATTCCTTTCTATGTATTGACGCTGGCATCTCCTTATTCTGTAAAGGCAGAATTCTCGGTAGACGGTGAAGCAACCGTTGAAAGCCTGAAGCTCAATGAAATCGCGTCTGTATGGCGCACCGGAGAGGTTGTAGACGGCGAAACCGTTCTCTATGTCAGCCACGAAACTCTTGAGCTGGACACCTCCCTTGCCAAGGAAAAGCAGGTAACTGCATACTCCACTTCCGGGCAGAAAATTGATTGGGAGCTGGCAAGCGGAGAAGAAATCGTTTCTCTTGAGAATACGACCGGCGGTGTGATTGTAAAGGCATTGCGGGCAGGTAAGGCAACCCTTATGGCAACCTGTGGCAATCAGCGCAGAGTTGTAGAGATCGCCGTTTACGAAGGAAAACCGGATACAGATATATCCTTTGACGGAAGCGGCATCATTTCCGGTTCCTGGATCGCAAAGGGTTCGGAAATCATCGCCCAAACACCGGCAGGTGACGGATATATCTTGTCCAACCAAAGCGCAGCGGATTTCGACTGTTCTGTATCCTTCTCTTTGGAAGCAATTGCTGCTGCGTTTATCTTCAGAGCCAACGAGAATATGAGCGACTATATCATCTTCAACTACGATAACAACGAAAAGATCGTTAAGATGTGGTCGCCACGCGGTGAGATCGGCAGAGCAAGCGCTCCCAATGTAAACACCAACAATGTGGTTTTGAGAGTGGAGGCCAAGGGAACATCGATCAAAGCATATATTAACGGCAATTTGGCAATCGATACGGTACTGAGTGACAAAGAGCCGACAGAAGGCTTGCTTGGCTTGAACGTTTACTCCGGCAAGGCAACCTTTAAGTCTGTGGTTAACTTTAACGGTCAGTACTCCTATAATGGCACAGGCAGTCTGACTGTTGCCGGTGACTCCAAGCAGATGGTAACAGCCCTTTACAATAAAACACTGTTTAATACAAAGGTGGACAGCGCGTTCTATGTATGTAACGGCAGAGACCTCGTGATCGATGCGGCATATTTCGAACTTCTGCCTATTGGAACATATACATTTAAGGCTTTTGGCGGTGCAAGTGCATACGAATTTACAGTAAACGTTACTGCTGTCACCCAAACGACTCTGAAGGATATGGTTATCCAAAAGGGGTGCAACGCAGTTATCTATTTAGGTAATATTGAGGCGGAGACAGTCACGGTTAACGGCAATGCCCTTACTGTAGAACAGTATGAAGTAGAGAACTTGATGCTCACCATTGATGCAAGCCTCTTGACGCAGAGCAGCAATGAAATTGTAATCAATGGTGACCAAACGGTTACAGTAACACTCGCTTAACGATCCAGGGGAATCCCTTTGTTGCGATCGTTGTGACAGCGATTATCGTTTGGGAGGTGGCAATTTGGAAGTAACAATCAAAGATGTAGCGAAATATGCAGGTGTTGGAGTAGGTACTGTTTCGAGAGTTATTAATAACGAAAAAGCAGTCGGAGAAAAAACCCGGAAAAAAGTGCTTGACGCAATGGCGGCGCTCAACTATTCGCGAAATAATATGGCATTTCGTTTGAGAAAAAATGAAACCCGTATGATCGCGCTCTTAGTGCCGGTCATCAACCACCCCTTCTTTGCAAAACTGGCATATTATGTGGAAGATGAGGCGGACAAGTTTGGATATTCCGTGCTTTTAGTGTCTGCCCAACAAAGAGTGGATAAGGAAACGGAGATCATCAAGAAAATTACCCATAGAGAGGTTGACGGTGCTGTTTTCGTTACCCACTATATGCACGAAGAGGAAAACCTGCAAAACTGTCCCATTGTCTCCATAGACCGTGCCTTTGGCGAAAATATTCCTTATGTTACCAGCGATAACTATGATGCTACGAAAAAGGCGATCAAATATATGATCGAGCGCGGTGCGCAAAAGGTCGGCTTTATAGGTTCCAAGCCTTTGGTAAAATCCGAGGTCTTAGAAAGAGAGCGCGCCTACCTTGATGTTATGGCGGAATACGGTATGCCAATTCGTATGGTAAACAAGGTTATTCAGCACGGTGAAGAAACGGCGGTTGTAGCAGACTTTATGGAAAAGTATCCGGACGTAGACAGCGTATTTGTTACGGGCTACACCTTGTCGCAGGTCTTTTATGAGGCCGCGTTGGAGCAAGGTAAAAGGATACCGGAGGAACTGCAAATCGTTTCTTATGACGGTATTTTCAGACAATGGAGCATTAGCAATATAACCAGCGTCGAGCAGCCTATCGAAGAAATGGCGAGACAGGTAGTAAGATTGCTGATTAAAAAAATCCACGGCGAAGAGACCTGCGCCAGAACGGTACTGAAAACAAAATTTGTACTTGGCGCAACCACAAAATTGTAAAGATTTGTAACAAACAGCGCAAAGCTGTAAATAAGGAAGGAGATTATTATGAAAAAGCTTTTTACCTCAATTACTTCAATTTTGCTGGCAGTTATGATGCTGCTGGGTATGACCGCCTGCGGCGGTGATAACGGCAGCGGCGATGGCCCTTCTACGGATGCAGAGGGCAACACCATCGTCAAGATTATGTTCCACGTCGATAAGTCCTCCACAGAAGGTCAGGCTTATCAGAAGAGAATCAATGCCTTTAACGACGCATACAAGGACAAGAAGATCAAGGCGCAGGCGATCT
This sequence comes from Oscillospiraceae bacterium, assembly GCA_015067665.1. GTDB lineage: Bacteria > Bacillota > Clostridia > Oscillospirales > Oscillospiraceae > Faecousia. The sequence goes on from SVLZ01000008.1 coordinate 16,875, forward strand.
TCAAGGCACGTAGCGCAGGTGCATCCGGCTACGAAACCGAGCTTCAGAACAACCAGTTAGAAGGCACCTTGGCAGATATTATCACCTTCGACGCACCTAACACGGCAGCATATGCAAATTCCGGCTTGCTTCACGACATCAGCAATTTGATTTCCGCAGATGAGCAGGATAAGTTCTATTCTCTGAACAAGTATAATGGCAAGCTCTATGGTCTGCCCATTCAGGAATCCAGCGCAGGCTTCTTCTACAACAAAAAGATATTCCGCGATGCAGGCATTGACGTAAGCGGCTTTACTGCAGAAAATCCCTGGACCTTTGAGCAGTTTAAGGATGTTTGCGCACGACTGAAGAATCACGGTGTTACCGCTGTGGATATGCGCATTGATGCCACCAAGGATGAAACCGCACCTTACCTGCTGTATCCCTTCATTTACGCAGCAGGCGGCGAATTTGTTTCTGAAGACGGCTATACCGCAACCGGCTATTATAACTCTGCAGCAACAGCGAATGGCTTCCAGTTTATTAAGGATCTGATTTCCGCAGGCTATACTTCCTACGCAATTGGCGCAACCGATTTCTTTACCGGCAAGGTTGGTATGTATCTGTCCTCCGGTTGGACCATTCCTGATCTGGACAACAAGTACAGAGAGCAGTTTGCTTCCCGTGACGATTGGGGTCTGCTGCCCTATCCTAAGGGCACGGAGGCTGCAAGTGCAACCGGCAGCTGGTCTTATGCGATCACCAATAACCACCACGAAGATAAGACTGCGGCATTGGAACTGCTGAAGTGGATGACCTCCGCAGAAAGCTCCAAGGCAATCACTGATGCAACCGGTATGATCCCCGCACGCAAGGATGCTGTGAAGGATTATGCAGCAGGTTCTCCCGAATACACGCTGATGAAGCAGCTGGAGCTGAGCGGCAAAGAACGCCCCGTAACCGTTGCATACCCCACCTTCTCCACCACCTTTAACCAGATCATCGCCGGTTTGGGCAACGGAGATGTTAATCAGCTTTTGAATGCAGCAACAAGCACCCTGCAGGATGCAATGAATAAAATTAAAGATCGTTGATAGTATTTTTGCTATCCAGAGGTGAAAGATGTTTACAACCTCAATTATTATTTTAGGAATATTCTTGTGCGCTTTCGGTGGCTTTGTCGTTTACGACTTAGCCACTGCAAAGAAGCATAGAGAAGTTTATCGGGTAAAATCTTCGGCAACAGCATATCTTATGCTTTTGCCCGCGGTAATTCTTGCCTTTTTATTTATATTATTACCCATTCTATATTCTTTAGGCTATGCTTTTACCGACTATTACCTATTAAAACCCAATGACATAAACTTTGTGTTTCTTGAGAATTTCGCCGGCATTTTCAAGGAGATCTCCGCGAAAGGTATGCTTTATAATGCAATAAAGAATACGGTTACTTTTGTGGTTGGCGTTGTTCCTCTGCAAATCGGTATCGCGTTGCTGCTGGCCCTTTTTGTAAATCGGCCCGGTTTTGGAAGTAAGATATTTAAGGTTTGCTTTTTTGCGCCGGTTGTGATTTCACTTTCCATTACCGCATTCCTGTGGGAACAAATCTTGGCTCCGGGCGAGGGCGGACTTCTAAACGCAATGTTAGGTATATTTGGCGTACCTCCTCACGACTGGCTGCGCGATCCGAAAACAGCAATGCCTTGCATCATCGTACTGAGTGCTTGGCAGGGCTGCGGCTATCAAATGCTGATCTTCCTCTCCGGCCTTTCCAACATCAGAAAGGATCTGTACGAGGCAGCTGCTTTGGATGGCGCAAATTGGTGGCATAAGTTTTGGCTTGTAACTTGGGTTGGCTTGCGCTCTACTTTTGTTTACATACTTATTACTGTGTTTATCGGTGCTTGCAGAATTCTGACGCAACCAATGTTGATGACAGGATATATGAGCCATACGGTAACGTTGTCCTATTATATGTATAACATTGGTTATACCGAGCGTTGGGTAGGTGAGTCGTCAGCAGTGGCGCTGCTCATGACCATCTTTATCGGCGGCATCACGCTTATACAGCGCAGGTTGTTCAGGGAGAAGTAATATGGATAAACATTTAAGAGATTTACCTAACTTTAGACCGAATCGAATTCCAACCAAAAAAACGGTTAAAGAAGTGATTTATCACATTGTTGGAATCATTCTGTCCTTAATATTTATTCTGCCCATACTGTATATGCTGGCAACCTCTACCAAAAGCGAAGGCGCTTATGCCCAAAGCGTGGGAACGATAAATATGTTTTTGCCGGACTTTGCAAATTCGGGTGTCGCATTTGAAAATTACAAAAGCGTTTTGCTCAATTACGACATTTGGAAATATGCCATCAACAGCTTAACATATGCGGCCATTGTCATTGTGCTTAATATTTTGGTCAATGGACTTGCAGGCTACGTTATGGCAAAGCTTACGTTCCCCGGCAAAAAGCTATTATCCTTTTTGATCATTTTCTTGATCGTTGTACCGGTAGAAACATCGATTATACCCCTTTATTCAATCGTTAAAATTATGCTTGGGTTAAAGCAGGAAATGTCTGTTTTGGGTGTAATCCTGCCGGCGACCATCAGCATATTCAACATTTTCTTATTTATGCAATTTTTCCAGAATATTCCCAAGGAATATGAGGAAGCTGCGCGTATGGATGGCGCAAACACAATGGGGGTATTTTTCAAGGTGATTATGCCCTTGTCAAAACCCATATTGGCTACGGTAGCTGTATTCTGTTTTATCGGTGTTTGGAATGACTATCTTTGGCCGTCTATGATACTGCCGTCTGCGGACGACGGTTCCTGGCCGCTCTTGCCGATCCAAACGGCCCTTATCTCCATAAAGAGTATCGAGGGGATTACTACCGGTGAAATTATGGCTTCTCTGGTCATTACAAGTATACCTATTTTCGTGACTTATGTCGCAGCACAAAAATACATTGTACAAGGCTTTGGCACGTCCGGGCTTAAGATGTGAGGGCTTATGAAATTTAACAGATTTATTGCATTATTAATCGTTTGTGCTACGCTTGGTAGCATAGTATCCGGCTGTGGACAGCCACAAGGCGGACCGAGTGCAGGCGAAGGTGTAAACAGCGATCCTGTACTGCATTATTCTCTTGATGAAGCGACCGGCAGCCTTGCGAAGGAATCCGTTAGCGGTGAAGATTACACCATAAACTACGTATTTAACGAGCAAAATGCAGATACGCTTTTCAAGGAACCCAACGATCCCTTAAGAAGACCCGGTGTAAAGGGCAATGCGCTATATATGGATGGTTTTTCCAATAACATTGTAAACAAGGACTTTATCGCACCGTCTTCTGCAATTACTATGTCTGCCTGGGTGGCACCCAGAGTTTTTGAAAACATCGTTCAATACGATGGCGCATCCGATGCCGCAGGTCATACCCGTATGACTGCGATCATCAATAAGGGTGACATCGAAATGTGCGAGGGCTTCCTGCTGGGCTACGGAAGACTGGGCATGTGGGGCGTTCAGCTGGCACTCCACAGCGAGGAGACCGGCGAGGATTTCGTCGTTGGCTTCTATGATCCGATGAATGCCCTTCCTCTGTATCAGTGGTCCCATGTTGCTGTTGCCTTTGATGGCAACACCGGCTATATCGGTCTGTTCTATAACGGAGAAAAGGCCTATGAAGCACTGATTCCTGAGCTTGTTGCAACCAGCATTATCTACACCGAAGAGCCTCTGCGCGTAGGCGCTTATGTGAATCCGCAAATTGAGTTTGGTATCAGGAGACAAATGGTTTCCGGCCTTTTGGACGAGGTTCAGATCTACAAGGATGCCTTGACACCCAAGGAAATTGGCAGCCTGTACAAGGATACCGATTACGAGGGCGTACATCCCTATCTTGACTGGAAGGACATTGCGCTGGACTCCTCTGTTTACGAGGGCGACCGTTACCGTCCCCAGTATCACGCACTGCCCCCTGCGGTATGGATGAATGAGCCTCATTCTCCCTTCTACTATAAGGGTATGTACCATGTGTTCTATCAGCATAACCCCGCTGGCCCCTACTGGTCACAGATCCGTTGGGGACATATCGTCAGTAAGGATATGATCCATTGGGAGTATGTGAAGGACGCTGTGGTTCCCACTGCAGACATTTGCCCTGAAGGCATTTGGACCGGCGGCGCTTGCATCGGTCCTGACGGTACACCTTGGCTGGCAATTACTGCCGGCACCAATTTGTACGGCAATCCCAACCACGGTGGACAGAATGTTGCCTTTGCTCACGCAAAAGATCCCAACGATCCCTACCTGGTTGAATGGGTCGTGGAAGATAAGCTGGTCATTACCCAGCCCAACGATAACACGCAGGGCGAAAGAGAACAGTTCCGTGATCCTTTCGTTTGGTACGATGACGGTACCTATTATATGATGGTTTCCACCTCCGTTCCTGGTGCAGGCGGCTCGGCAGTTGTTTACACCTCTGAGGATATGCGGGAATGGGAACACCGTGGCTACCTCTATGAGTGCGATTATGTCAAATACCCCGAACAGGGCGCACACTGGGAGTGCGTAGTAATGCTCCCCATCAGCACCAAGGACGGCAGCCAAACAAAGTACATTCTGTTTGACTGCCCCCAGTATACGGTTGACGGCTACACTGTCGAATGCTATTACTGGATCGGCACATTTGATAAGGACACCTGTAGATTTATCCCCGATGACCACCAGCCGAAATTGTTCGATCTTGGTAGAGGCGTATATACCGGTCAGAACGGCTTCTGCTTCCTGACCGAAGAGGACATTGCCGCAGGAAAGACCAGCTACGAGCAGGGCAGATCCATTATTTACGCCATTGCACAGGGTAAGGATGCAGGTACTGCGCAGAACTATACCGCAGGCTGGGCGCACAATTTCGCAATTCCTCTGGAGCTGTGGCTGTCTGATGACGGCAAGGAAGTCATCCGTGAGCCGATTAAGGAAGTAGAAAGCCTGAGAGAAGAGACACTCTATTCCTACACCGGTACAGGTAAAACCGCCGATGAGATCAACAGTGAGATTTCCGGCATCCGTGGCGATCTGCTGGAGATCCGTGCAAAGATCGAGCTGGATCCCAAAAGCCCGGAATATTCTGCAGGTCTGTTCCTGAGATATAATCCAAACACTGTGGATGGAAAGACAGAGAGAACGGAGATCAGATTCTCTAACCACGGCGTTTTGGTGGAAAGAAATCAATCTTCGCTGCTCGATTACGTAAATCGTCAGCCGAGCCACACTTGGGGTCGTGTTAAGAACGAATATCAGATCACGATCCTCTTAGACCGCTCTATGCTGGAGGTTTATGTGGACGGCGTTATGAGCTTCACAACAAGAATATATCCGAAATACGGCAACTCTGATTATCTGAGAGTGTTTGATAACAATGCAAACATCAAGTTTACCGAGCTCAACATTTACCGTATGGGCAGTGCCTACAGTGATACTGTAACACCTCCTTACTACGGCAATATGGGCAACTTGGGTGAATAAGAGGTGGCTATATGCGTAAAAAACGATTACCAATTTTAAGTATTATATGTATAATATGTTTGTGCGTCGGTTTGGCAAGCTGTAAAAGCCCTGAACCACAGTCGCAAGAGAGCGGAGTTTTGCTAAACGGTGGATTTGAATCGGCTGACCTGTCCGGTTGGACGATCGAATACGGAGATGCTTTCAGCAATGATTGCGTTTCCTCTCAGAAAAGCTTTATGTTTGCAGACGATGCAAATAACAATATTCTGGCAATTAACCAAACTGGCAACTGGTATCTGACCGGTAAGGGCTTTCACGGCAAGTATTCCGGCGCAAGAACCGGCGCACTTCGCTCCACGAATTTCTTTGTGCCTGAGGATGGCGCGGTCAGTCTCAAATTGGCAGGCGGCGCATTAACCGTCGGCAAGGGTCAGGATGCGCCGCAAAAAGCAAAGGAAAAGCTTTGCTATGTTGGTTTCTATTTGGCTGAAAACGATCAGCTGATCGCAATGCAAACCAATGAGTACTTCCATGAGCACACCGAAGAGTATATCATTCCCGAAAGATATGCTGCAGGCGTATATAACACCGACAACTTCTATGAATACTATTTAGATCTGTCGGAATATGCAGGCAAAGAAGCTTACATCCGAATCGTCGATAACGATGAGAGCCATTACTACGGTTATCTTGCAGTGGATGACATCAGAATCGGCGACAGCGCAGATCCGCAAACAGAAGGCGCTTTCTTTACAAAGGTTATTGATTATGCAACGGAGGCCGAAGCACCTTCCATTCACGAAATCAAAAATGGCGGCTTTGAATTGGGCTCCCTTGCTGGCTGGACAGTTGTGGAAGGCGATGCCTTCTCCAATGAGGGTGTCAACACCGAAAATGTCTGGTGGAACGAGAACATCACCTATTCCCGTGACGGAAATTATCATTACGGCAAATATATGCCCTCTGCAACAGGCATTCTGCGGTCTTCTGAATTTGTTTTGGGTGGCTCCGGCTATGTTACCTATAAGCTTGGCGGCTGTGCAGACAATGGCAAGACCTACATAAGATTTATGGTGAAGCAGGGCGATGAGGCTGTCGAGGTTGCAAAATACTCGAACTTCAAGTTCTGGAACTACCAGTTCCCCTATGTGCAGAACGGTATGCGTCTTCTGAATATGGTCCAGTATTATGCAGACCTTTCTGCATACATTGGCGAGACGATGTACATCGAAGTGGTCGATATGAATGACTCCAACGACGAGCTGGGCTGTATTACTTTAGATAGCGTTCGGACCTATTGGGAGGAAAAACCCTCTTGGATCGACAGCGAATCCTTCTTTGTGGATTACAGCTCTGATATTATCATTGAAAGCGAATATCAGGTTGTTAATGGTGGTTTTGAGACTGGCGATCTGACCGGCTGGACATTGGATGGCCAAAAGATCGGTATTGTAACCGGTGCTTCCGGCTGGTGGGGACAGAATCTTCCCTACAACAAGAAGGGCACCTATTTGTTCTCCGGTATTGTGGATGAAGGCGCCGGTGTACTGGAAAGCAATAAGGGTACTTTGACCAGCTCCGCCTTTACCGTTGGCGGCAGCGGATATATTACCTTCATGCTGGGCGGTGGCGGCAATCCTCTGGAATGCTACATCTCCGTAATCGATGCCGAGACCGGCGAAGAGGTTGCTCGTTATGCCAACAGTCTGTTCTGTGACAGAGGTACTGGTATTATTAACCACGGAAGCAATCTTGCGAATATGGTTATGTACAAGGCTGACCTCTCCGAATTTATGGGCAGAAGCCTGAAGATCCGTATTGTAGACAATGCTACGAGCAATTGGGGTCTTCTTACTGCAGATAGCTTTGTAACTTACTATAAAGAGCCAGCGGCTGTGCCTGCAAAGGCAAATCTGGCGAAGCCGATTGGTACCGTCCTTGGCAAGGATGACCCCTATCAGGTGCGCAATGGCGATTTTGAAACGGGTGATTTAACAGGCTGGACACTGAGCGGTAAGATCGGCTATGTATCCATGCAAGATATCTTCTGGAAAAATGCGAATAAGCCTTATAATAAAGATGGCAGATTCCTGTTTACCGGTATCGAAGATGTTATGGGCAGCATGGAGGCAGCCAAGGGCACCCTTACAAGTGAAACCTTCACCATTGGCGGCTGCGGCTTTATCACCTTCAAGTTAGGCGGCGGTTATAATCCGGAGTGCTATATTGAAATCGTGGATGCCAAGACCGGCGACGCGATCGCAAAGTACCACAACGACAACCACGACAGCAACGAGGGTCGTATGTTCCAGTTCAAGGCAGATTTGACCAAGTTTATGGGAAAAGAAGTCTACATTCGCGTTGTGGACAATGCAGACAGTGCATGGGGCTGCTTGGCAGTAGACAGCTTTATTACCCATTATCGTTCTGTGGAAGAACTGCCTGACGCAACACTTATTGATAATAAGCTTGCTTGATCGCTTATAAATCAAGTCAGGGGCGGAGCTCCGCCCCTGACGAAGAAAGATACCTCAAAAAAGCACTTTATGGCGATGCCTTTCAGGGCCGCCTGAGAGTATATGCCCCATACTTACGAAAAAGTATTATTCATGGAGGTAAAAACAATGAAAAAGAATATGCTCGCGATTTTCTTTACTGTAGCACTGGTTGCTGCGCTGATGTTCGCGGTAGCACCTGCTGCCCACGCATCCGGTGTTGACCACAAGTTCACAGCTGACGGCGAAAGCTGGGACGTCGCCAAGGATTGCGTGATCGATCTGGCGGGTTTCGATGTTACCGTTAATGTATCGGGAAATCCTACCATCGTTGTCATTGACAGCAAAAATCTTGATGTTTTATCTGGAGAAGAAGCCGGCAAGCTGACTGTAAACGGTGATTGCACCATCAATGATGTAAATCTGTACGACAGCTTCCGTTACCTGAAGGTGGAAAATGAAGGGAATACATACTCCTTCCACCCCTTTAATATGTCTATTACACGCACCGGCGTGGATGTAGGCAGCACGGCAATTTGCCTGGAATCTGCCTTTATTGCAAACAATGTGGTGCGCGACAGCATCACGGAGTTTGGTGTTAAGAGTATTACAAAGGACGAGTACTACCCTGTGACCGCCCGTTACCAGTTTGGTCAAAAGAATGGGGTCCATGCGTGGTACAGCCTGATCGGCTCTCTGGCAGAAGAGCAGCTAAATGAGCAGAGAACTTTCTGTGCATATATCAAGATCGGCGATAAGGTTATTGATGGATTGCAGAGAGTAGAGATTGTTCCCAAGAATGTTTTGGGCAAAATCAACGAGGAATACGCTGCCGGCAATTATACCGGTGTCACTAAGGAGCTGGCAGACCGGCTGTACGCAGACAATGAGGATCTGCAGACTTATCTGCCCGCTTTGAAGTACGTACCTGTTAAGCCTGCCCAAAATGAAGTTATCAAGGTATATGATCTGTATACACTTGAAAACAAGGAAAGCCTTGTAATTGATTTCGCAGAGAATATCATAAATGACGGCAATCTTGCGCTTAGCTACAGCGTAGAGCACGCGGGCGAAGCACTTGCACTCGACGGCACCTGCTATACCTTTGATTTTGGCACATATTCCGATACTGTTACTTATGAGACCTTTACGGTAACTGTATCTTATACGCAAGACGGTGAAGCAAAGTCGTTTACATACACCTTGAAGCTGGCCTTGCTTGACTCCACTGCTTGCAGACTTGCAAACGGCGGCTTTGAAGACGGTATGAACGGCTGGACAGTAGTTGGCAATATCGGTAACATAAGCACCGATAAAAACTACTGGGTAAACGATCCTGAAAAGGCCGAGGGCTTTGAATTCGGTATGGATGGAGACAAGATGTTCTCCGCATATGTACCCGGCGCCGAAGAGCGCGCGGTCGGCACGCTGACAAGCTCTACCTTCAAGGTGGGCGGCTCCGGCTTTGTTACCTTCAAAATCGGTGCAATGAGAGACGGCAACTATGTTTATGTAGATGTTGTCGATGCCCATACGAAAGAGATCCTCACCCGTTACTATAACGGCTTGTGGGCAGAAAGAACCAACGATGTGAAGAGCGGCTGCACGCTGATCGCATACAAGGCAGATCTGTCTGAGTTTGTAGGCAGGGAAGTGTTCTTCCGCATCAGTGACAACGCAGACAGCGGCTACGGCCTGTTCTTCGCAGATAGCTTCGTAACCTATTACGGCACTGAACCGGAAGGCTTCAACTATGCAACGAAGGTAGACTATACCGTTTCCGGTACCATTTACGATCTGTTTAACGGCGGCTTTGAAATGGGCGATGTCCAAGGCTGGTGGAATAGTGGCGAAATCGGTGTTGTTACAAATGCAACCGGCTATTGGGGAGATAACATTCCTTACAATAAGGACGGTGACTACCTCTTTACCGGTGTAGAGAGCAATGGCGCGGATACAATGCGAGAGGGTAATCGCGGCACCCTGACCAGCTCCGTATTTGAAATTGGTGGCACCGGCTGGATCTCCTTTAAGCTGGGCGGCGGCGGAAATGAGCTTTGCTATGTCCAGGTTATTGATGCGGTTACGAACGAGGTTCTTGCAAGATACCGTCAGCAGGCACAGCAGGATGCCGTTCTGATCCAGTATGTTGCAGATCTCAGCGCGCATATCGGCAAGACAGCAAGAATCCAGGTCGTTGACTACGCCAGCAGCGGCTGGGGCTGTGTGTCCTTCGACAGTGTGAAGACCTATTATGCTTCTACCATGGATTTGCCCGGTGGTTTAACGGCAAATAATACCTTCCAGGGCGTTTACAATGTTGCAAATGGCAGCTTTGAATCCGGCATGGACGGTTGGACTATGAACATTACCGAGGCAGGTGCGTATAACACATTAGGTTGGGTAGAAAGCGCCGAGCATGATGCAGGCTGGTATACCAAGAACGACGGCAGAAAAGACGGTAATAACCTCTTTACCTTCTGCAGACCTGACGGTACCAACTGCGAAAACACTAAGGGTACCTTGAATAGCGCTGTGTTTACCTTGAAGCGCAATTCTTATGTGTCCTTCAGATTTGGTGGCGCAGGTACTCGCGAGGTATATATCCAGCTTTGCAGAGTAGACGGTACTGTGATTGCAACCTTCTATAATGAGGGCCCCGGCAAGGTCAATACCGAAATGTTTGCTTACTACTATCAGTACGCTGGCGAAACAGCAGACTGCTTCTTTAGAGTGGTGGATAACTCCACAAGCAATTATGGTTGCTTCGTTGTGGATGATTTCAGAGCAAATCTGGGAAGTGCACCGGAAGGCTTTATTGCAGCAATTCAATAATTCATACACTTAACCAAAACTGCACCCCCCACCGCGGGCGGTGGGGGGCCAAAAACGAAAGATTTTATATGACTATAACGAAAATAAAAGAACCTGCTTTTCATATAACCGGTAAAACAGGTTGGATCAACGACCCCAACGGACTCATTTTTTATAATGGGCAATACCATGCGTTTTTTCAACATTATCCATATGATACCAAGTGGGGTCCGATGCATTGGGGACATGTGGTAAGCAATGACCTCACCAACTGGGAATACCTGCCTATCGCGCTGACACCCGGTGACGATTGCGACAAAAACGGTTGCTTTTCAGGCACTGCCATCGTCCACGACGGGAAGCTGTGGCTGATGTACACCGGTTTTATCGAAAATCAAGGCGGCGATACCATACGGCAGGTGCAGTGCTTGGCGGAAAGCGATGATGGCATCAACTTTCAAAAGCACGGTATCGTGATCGGAGAAGAGCAATTGCCGGAGGGGTATTCGCCCTCTGATTTCCGTGATCCAAAGGTTTGGCTTCACGGAGACTATTTCTGGTGCATCATCGCGGCCAGAAAGATAGAAGGCAAAGGCAGAATCCTGTTGTATAAATCGAAAGATTTACTTCATTGGGAGTATGTGAATGATCTGCTGGGAACGGACAGTGCCGGCACAATGATCGAGTGCCCTGACTATAATGAGGAGTTGGGATACCTGCTTTTCTGCGAACAGTTTCAGCCCAGCGAAAATGGAGAACATCTTAACGTACATACCTGCCGTTGGTGCACGGGAAAAATCGATTATTCTACCGGCCGGTTCAAAGAAGACGCACGGGGAATCGTGGATTACGGCTTTGATATGTATGCCCCGCAAACCTTTGCCGGCAAGCCGATCCTTATTGGCTGGCTGAATATGTGGGACAGAAATGTGCCCTCTGAAAAATACGGTTTTGCAGGTATGCTGACTGTGCCGAGAAACGTATGCATAAAGGACGGTAGGCTGCACCAGGCACCGGTTGTAAATTGCAGAGGTACCTATCAAGCAAAAGTCTGCGGTAAGCTTGCGGACAAAGTCGAAAAAGGTGTGATCACCGTAAAGGCGACGAATCTTCAGCATTTTGCGATCAAAATGCGTTCTAACGGCACCCATTACACCCAATTGGCATTGATAGACGGACAGTGGGTGTTTGACCGCTCGAAATCGGGTGAGGCGATCAGTGGCGTAGAAAAGGATTCCGATTCGTTAAACGGTATCCGCCGTATGCCGTGTTCTATGGAGAAAGAGATAACGCTAACGATTGTTATGGACGCGTTCTCTGTGGAAATTTTTGAAAATGGCAGAGTGCTTTCGTCTACAATATACCCGCCCCATGATGCAGACGGCTTAGAGCTTACAGTACAAGCGGAAAGCTGTCAGTATGAACGGGCAGATATTGTCCTAAAAGCATAAGATAAGAAAGCGTTTTTCTTTTGCTGACACCTTGTAACCAAGGTTTCAAGAATCATTTAAGCTGCTAAGGAGGATATTAACTATGAAAGAGTTATATATGGCACCCGAGGCTGAGATCACTTGCTTTGCTGCGGAAGAGGCATTGGCGAACAACGAGGCACAGGTTTCTTTCGTTGGGTTTGATGTCACACAGAAGCAAGATGGCGAGTGGAACGACTGGGATAAGTGGTTTAACTAACTGACCAAATATGAGCAGCGGCATTCTTATGGAATGCCGCTGCTTTTTTTGTAGTCCAAAGCGTCGGTTACAGACAAAGCGGTTGGTTATGGTGTAGCAAATCCGGGACGTTTTTCCACATTTAGAAAAAAATAATAGACAGTGAGGATAAAATAGATTACAATTGCTATGTGTAAGTATGTAAAGATCTGCAGCCGGCCCGGCGGGATGATAAAAACGGCATTCTTTTCGATTGCCGGCTGCTAACAAAGGAGACCTCTATGATAGGAAAGGCATTAGATAGAATTCACGCGGCTCGGGAGATTGCCACCAAAACAGAGAAAAAGCTGATTGACGGCATACTGGACATCCCCGTTGATGAGATTATTTTTCTCTCCATAAGCGACTTGGCAGCCCGACTGGATGTGGCAGAAGCAACCATCGTCAGATTTTGCAAGAAACTGGGCTATAACGGTTTTCAGGATTTTAAGCTCCATTTGAGCCAGGAGTCGGGAATGATGGAGCGCCATTCTGATAATTGTACAGCAAAGAGAATCGCGATTCAGATGGTCGATGCGATCAATGAGACATCCCGCAGTATAGATTATGACGAGTGTTTGATAATTGCGGAGCGAATGATAAAATCCGGCAGGGTTTGTGCCTTTGGTGTCGGAAACTCGGCAATTACGGCTATGGAGATCAGTAATGTCCTGGCACGTATTGGTATCATTGTGACACACACCCCGGATCCCCATTTGCAGGCGATGATAACAAGTAATCTCGGCAAGGACGATACGGTGATTCTTATCAGCGTTTCCGGCAGTACAAAAGACATTATTGATGTGGCGCAAATTGCGAAGAAAAATGATGTCCGGATCGTGGTCGTCACTTGTTATGACCATTCACCCTTAGCAAAATACGCGGATCATATTCTCTTTTCCACAAGAAGAGAGGCGGCATACGAGGGAGGCTCCGTATCCACAATCGTTTCTATTTCCTACATCATCAATGTGCTTTATAACGCAATTCACGAACAGCTTGGCAAGGACGCCAATCAATATACTATGCGGGCGGCCAAGTCCGTTGCAAATAAATCTATATAGTGAGGGTATGTATGTTACAGGACAGACAAATTGACAGAATGGTGCAAAAGGTTGCAAGACTGGAACAGATTTATTCTGCGTTTCTTATTAAAAAAACCATCAAACCCAAGGTGATGATGGAAAAAAACGGCAAAGTGTCTGAAATCAAGAAGGGACAGAGATGGGGCGAAGCATTTAAGTGTGCCACATTTGCGTTCGTTTGCGATGGCCTTGACGAAGATGAGAAGTATTACGTATATGCCGAAAGCGGTGCACCGGAACATCTTGTGCTTGTGAACGGAAAAAAGGTGGGTATGCTTGATTATATTACCGATGCATATGAGCCACCTGCACGTACCCACAGATACCTGCTTTTGGAGGGACTGAAAAACGGAGACACTGTAACCCTTGAGGCCTATTATTCCCATACGATTCCGGGCATTATGCCTTACGATGATCCCTTTACTTTCTCCTACTTCAGCCTGCACGAGGACAGATCCTACGATGAGATCGGACTTGTTGTGCTGAATCAGCCGCTAAAGGCTTTTTGCGACAAGCTTGGCTTGCTCACAAAGCTTTATAATTCCACCAAAAGTGCTACCGAAAAGGCAGAGATCGAAAAGGTGTACCTTGAACTGTTCAAGATCCTGCCTTTTGAAAAAGAAGAACCTAATGAGGAGGCTATTCTCCATGCAACAGAGGTGATCGCTGATTTCTTCGCCGCTGAGAAAAAGCTTCCCTATGTGGGCGTTGTCGGACACAGCCACTTGGATACGGCCTGGCTTTGGACGGTGGAAGAAACAAGACGCAAGCTGATGCGTACAGTGTCCAATGCGGTGACACTTCTGAAGCGCCATGAAGAATATAAGTTCTTTATGTCCACTGTCCTTTATCTTAAATGGATAGAGGAGGACGATCCTGCGCTGTTTGCTGAAGTCAAAAAACTGGTCGCAGAGGGAAGAATGGAGCTCAATGGCTCCACTTGGGTGGAGTGCGACGGTAATCTTACCGGCTCGGAAGCCTTCTGCCGCCATTTCCTGCGGGGTAAGCGATACCTGCGGGAGAAGTTCGGTTATGAATCCGATACCTTCTGGCTGCCGGATACCTTTGGCTATTCCGCAGCCCTTCCGCAGATTATGAAACAGAGCAATGTAAACTACTTCCTGACAACGAAGCTTAGCTGGAATGACACCAACAATTTCCCCTATGAAACCTTTATGTGGCGGGGAATTGATGGCAGTCAGGTGCCGGTCCACTTCAACTCGATCCATACATGGATCGATGAGGAGTCGGTAGCAAACCGCCTGAATAACCTGCACGATCCCCGCGAAAGCGACTGCGTGCTGATGGCATACGGCTTTGGTGACGGTGGCGGCGGTCCTTCTGAGGAAATGGTTTCCCGCGCCATCTTTACGCAGCAGCACGCCAGGGATGTCAAAGTGGAGCATACCACCGTTTCCGACTTTATGAAGAAGATCAGCGCCAAAGAGCTGCCTACCTATTTTGGCGAGCTGTATTTGGAGCTGCACCGGGGAACCTACACCTCCATCCACCAGTTGAAGATGTATAACCGTCGCCTTGAGGAGGCTCTTCATAATGCGGAGCTGATCTCCGTCCTCCGTTCGGATGCTGCGGCGAAAGAGACCACGGACAGACTTTACGATGTGCTGATGCTTAATCAGTTCCACGATATCCTGCCCGGCACCTGCATTGCAGAGGCTACCGATATTGCCATTGGTGAGCAGAAGGCGGCATTAAAGGAGGCTGGCGCATACAGCGCAGGCAAGGGGAGAAAGAAGTACTTCAATACCCTTCCTTACGAGAGAACGGAGATTCTGCCGGCACCCAACGGCCAGACCTACGAGGCGCTGGACGGAAAGCGCACAGTCGCGCCTTACAAGTTTGATGCCTTTGGTTTTGGTAAAGTGCGCAAGCGTGTAGAGATACCGTTTGCAGTTGCAGGTGATGTGATTAAAACCCCTTACCTTACCGTTGTATGGAAGGAAGGCAGCATTGCTTCTCTTGTTTACGAAGGCAGAGAGCTTGTAAAGGATGGCTTCAATCTTATTAAATGCTACGAGGATATGCCCTATATCTATGATAACTGGGACATTGATGCAGATTATCCCTTCAAGGAAAAGAAGGTTACCTTCCTCGGTCGGGAAGTCGTATCTATCGGTGAATATCTTTTGGTTGTGAGAGTGAAACACGCAGTTGCCGATCACTCTGTGCTGGAGACAGATATAAAGTTCCGTTACGATTCTCCTGTGGTGGAGTTTGAGAACAGACTTACCTTTGGCGATAAGCATACACTCTTGCGGGCGGAATTTGACAGCACGCTCTTTGCGCCGACTTATAAATGCGAGACCCAGTTTGGCTATGTGGAACGCAACTGCTTCCCCAGAGATAAGAGCGATATTGCTAAGTTTGAGGTTTGCTCTCACAAATGGACTGACCTTTCTGAGTATGGTATGGGCATTTCTCTGCTGAGTGATTGCAAGTACGGTGTTTCCTGTGCAGGCGGTAAGCTGGGCATTACGCTGCATAAAAGCGGCACCCATCCGGATGCAAGAGGGGATAACGGTGTTAGCATATTTAGATATGCGATCTATCCCCACCTCCGCGCTTTGGGTATGGACACCATAAGACAGGCCTATGGCTTTAACTATGCACCGGTTGCTACGGCACACAGAGATATTACCTTGCCATTCGCGCTTCGTGGCGGTGAAACGGTGGTAATGGAGACGGTAAAGTACGGCGAGGATGACGGCATTGTCCTCCGCCTTTATGAAGCTATGGGTGCCACCTCCTGCGCGACCCTCACGGCGGACAATCGCGAAATCATTGCCTGCAATATTCTTGAAGATGAGGGAGAGACCCTGGGCAGAGGCAAAGCGGAGATTGCCTTTGCGCCCTTTGAAATCAAGACGATCAAACTGAAATAAAAGAATTAAGGATTCGTTTCAGCAACGAATCCTTAATTCTGCCAAAAAATGAAAAAAATTTTCAAAAAACATTTCAAAACTTGGAGGAAAAAATCAATAAATATATTGACATTAGTGCTAATAGACGATATGATATAAACAGAACTAAGAGAAAATGAGTTATATGTGCAAATTGCACAAAGTGCAACTACATACGCACGGAAAGGAAAAAATATGAGCGCATTGGAAAGAGGACTGATCGTGTCCTGCCAGGCAGTGAAGGGAGAGCCCCTTTACGGATATGGCATTATGCATTTGTTTGCTAAGGCTGCCAAGGCCGGTGGTGCAACCGGTATCAGAGCTCTGGTTGATGATGTTGACAGCATTAAGGCTGAGGTAAATCTCCCTGTTATCGGCCTTGTTAAGGAAATTTATGAGGACAGTGAAATCTACATAACCCCTACGAAGACGGAGGTCGACAGACTGGTTGCAACCAAATGCGATGTAGTATGTATGGACGCAACGCTCCGCTCCCGTCCAGGTGGCATTACGTTGGAGGAGCTGTACCTGTATGCCCGCAGCAAGGCAGAGGGCAGAGCACTTATGGCAGACGTTTCCACCGTTGAGGAAGCGGTCAATGCCGATAAACTGGGCTTTGATTACGTCTCTACCACGATGCGCGGATATACACCTTACACCAAGCACTGCGAGATCCCCGATGTGGATTTTGTAAAGGCGTGCATGGAGAAAGTTAAGAATGCGAAGGTCATTGCCGAGGGCGGTGTTTTTGAGGTATCCCATATTGAGGCGATCTCGAAGGTAAATCCTTACGCAGTGGTTGTAGGCTCTGCAATCACACGTCCCAAGGTAATCACCGAAAGACTGCTCAGCGCCCTGAATCTTCAGGACTGATTGAAAGTGCCAATATGAAAATTGTTTATTTGCCTTTAGATGAGCGCCCCTGCAATTACCATTTTGCAGGCAGAATCGCGGAGGGAAGCGGCGTTCAGGTCTTAAAACCTTCAATGCAGGTACTCGGAGATAAAAAGCAGCCTGCCGATTTTGACGGCATAAAGGAATTTTTGCTTTCCAACGCACCTGACGCAGACAGCTATGTGCTGTCGCTGGATATGTTGCTCTACGGAGGAATTGTGCCGTCTCGGCTTCATCATTTGTCGGAAGACGCGCTTTGCCAAAGACTTAGTGTGGTTGCGCGTATAAAGGAAATAAACCCCAAGGCAAAGATTTATGCCTTTGCGCTTATTATGCGGTGTCCGAAGTATTCCAGTGCTGACGAGGAGCCGGATTATTACGGTGATTGCGGTCGTGAGATATTCCTCTCCGGTCAGATCAAACATAAGCTCCAGCTGGGACATATGGAAAAAGATGAAGCAGAGGCGCTTCTAACCGGATACCGAAATGTGATCGGCCAGAATCTTCAGGATTTCGAGACCCGTCGGGCGGTCAATCGTAATTTGCTTCTGAAAGCGGTGGAAATGCTTCACCAGTCTATCGACTTTTTGATTATTCCCCAAGACGACTCTGCGGAGTATGGATACACCTCTATGGACAGAGAGGCCATTAAGGCCGAGATCCGCAGAAGGGGACTTGAGGATGTGGCAATGTACCCCGGTGCCGATGAGGTGGGAATGACGCTCCTTGCCCGCGCGGTGTGCGAGAACCGCGGTGTAACCCCAAAAATATACTGCGAATTTGCCCATGAAAATGTGCCCAATGTGATCCCTCTTTATGAGGATAGACCCTTAGGCGCCACGCTTCCGTTCCAGATTAACTCCGCAGGCTGCACAGCTTGCGACCGCTATGCGGATGCGGATATCATTCTGTATCTTAATTATCCCGCCCACAGTCCTGTGGAGGTTTTTGAGGAAAAGAGCGCAGGGTACGACGAAAGACATCTTGCGACCTTTACTGAGAGCATCATGAAAAGTGTTCAGACGGGAAAAGTGACAGCCCTTGCAGACGGTGCGTTTTGCAATGGCGGTGACAAGGAATTTCTCCGTGCATTAAATGAAAGGATGGACATTCTCTCTCTTTCGGCCTATGCCGGTTGGAATACTTCCTCCAACACGCTCGGCACAGTTATTTGTCAGGCGGTGTTTGTTTCCTTGTTTGGAGACAGCGCGCACCAAAAGCGCTTCCTTGCGGAGCGATTGTACGAGGATGTTGGATACTGCGGCTATGTCCGTATGTATGTGACCCAAAATTTCCTTCCCTCCCTTGGGTACGATTATTTTAATGCAGGTGAAGCCGCAGGCGAGGTTGCAGATCTGGTAAGAAAAGAGCTTGCATCTTTTATGGATGCGCATTTTCCGAATGTCGCAAAGGCTTACGATATTTGCACCTGCCAAATGCCTTGGAGAAGAATGTTTGAGGTAGATTTGGCCTTGACTGAAAAAGTGTAACTATGAATAAGAATGAAAAAATTGTAGGTGTTTGGCACAGACCAAACGTAAGCGGAAAAGAGACAGATCTTGTTTCCCTCTGCGCGGTTCTTGACCGGTTCCGGTCTGCAGGAATCAACACCGTGTTTCTGGAGACCTTTTATCACGGAAAAACGGTGTTCAGAACCGATAAGGTAAGGTATAACGATACCGTTGCCTCCTTTGTATATGGGGATTATCCCGATTATGCAACAGCCTTTGTCGTAGAGGCAGAGAAACGCGGCATCGGTGTCCACGCGTGGGTGCAGGACTTTTATATCGGCGTGGACGAAAAAACACCTCTCGTCACAGATCATGAGGATTGGCTGCTTACGAATCAGCGGGGCAGTATCCGACACACCACGGAAGGACAAGGCTTTGGTGGATATATTTTCCTTGATCCTGCAAATCCGGAAGTGGGCACCTTCCTTACGGATTTTTACGATGAGCTGCTTACAAAGCTGCCGGCCATAAAAGGCCTTAACCTTGACTATATCCGTTATCCCGTGTCTGTATTCGAGGAGAATACAGATACCGGCTATACACGGATTGCGATGGAGTCCTTTGCGGAAAAAAACGGCCTTACGATCAAGGCGGACGATTCAAGAGAGGCTTTTCGCAGACAGATAGAAGAAAAAGGACTTGAGGATGCGTGGACCTTCCACCGTTCTGAGTATGTAACGGCTTTTGTCCGTCAGGTACGGCAGATGGTCAGCAGCAAGCATCCCGGCAAGCTGATTTCTACAGCTGTGTTCCCGGAAGTGGAGCAAACCTATCAGCTTAAAAAGCAGAACTTTAGAGTTTGGGTAGACAGCGGCTATATCGATATTGTAACGCCTATGGTTTATTTCTACGAGGCATCGCAGATCCGCGATGCGGTGGAGCGCTTGAAAGCGATCTGCAGTAGCGCACGTTGCTGCACCGGACTATACACCACCTACCACAATCAAAGTACCGAAGCGCTTGCGGAGCATATAGCGGCAAGCGACAAGGCAGGTGCGGATGGCGTTGTTTTTTTCGACTCCGCAAAGACTTTCTTTCAGGCTTCTGAGGATTATACAGCCTATCTCAGTGCGGTCTTTGGAGAGAGCAAAAACGTGTAACGAAAAAATAAAATAAAATGCTACGGCAAAATAAGGAGGACGTATGAGCAAGAGATTTATCCAAATCGGTCTTTGCGTAATTCTGGTGATGACATTGAGCGTTGTCGCATTTGCGGCAGACGGAGAGTTCACCCGTGACATCACAGTAAGAGGAATCACTGTTACAGTTGGTGATAAGACCATTGAAAATGTCTATTCCGATCCCGTTGATTATTGGGAAGAAACTGCGGCAGGCTCCCTTATGGACTACAAGATCATTTACGAAACGGTAAATGACACAGACGCAGTTATCTATACGGCATACTACCCCGATACCACCACCGGCCGCGTGGGCAATGTAACGGAATATACCTGCGAGATCCAAAACGGTAGTTATGTTGTAACGAAGATCAATACCAGTGGCGATGGCAAGACGTACATTCCTGTGGGCGGCATTGTTATTTCTCTTTCCAATGCGAAGAATGCGAACTTTGCTAAAGTTGGAGATGTTGTGACCCTTGGCGGCAGCAAGATTTCTGTTCCTACCAAAGCCATCGAATCTGCTGCAGGCAAGAGAGTCGTTGTGGATTCTACCAATGCAAATCGTTCTATGCCTATGGTCGTTTACTACGACTATCAGTTTGGCGCAAAGACCGGTACCAATATTTACGGCACAGAGGTGCTCTGCCAGTACAACTTTGAGGATAATACCTTTATTGTTATTGGTTTCCGTGACTTCCTGGAAGGTGACGATTCCGGTTCGCCGATTCCTGATAACGGCTTCGTCATCAGCGCATACGGCGAAGGCTACCGCCAGCTACTTGCGGAAGGTGAGCTGTTTAACGTTGGTGATAAGGTCAAAATGGCTGGCTTTGATTTTGTTCGCTTCGGCGGAACTATCAAGGGCAAGTACGATTACGTCAACCCCTCCAGAGAGACAAACCCCGGTGCAATGGAGACCGCTACCGAAGAGTTTGCGGCATTCCGCGGCACAAACCAAACCATCATTTATAAGTACGGCTGGACATATAAGAATGCAGCCGGTACTGGTACCAATGTATACGGCTATGAGGCAGCAGTAGATGCAAACGGCGTGATTGTGGAGATCGGTGTCAATGTTTCCAAAATTCCGGAGGGCGGTTACGTAATCTCCGGCCACGGAACCGGCCGTGACTTTATCCGTTCCAACGCTGTCCTTGGCGCCACCGTGGTTTTGGATGAAGTGAACCAGACCTATGCAATTTCTACGACCCTGAACAGCTATTACGAGAATCTGGTGCTCGGTGTAGAAAAAGACATCCAGACTGCTGAGAAGAGAATCCAGCAGCTCTATGACGTAAATGCAGAGCTTCTTGAAAAAATGATCGCAGACGTAAAGCAGGAGCTTGGCGACCTCAAGACCGTGAAGGAAGAGATCGAGACCGCACTTGAAAATCCTGATCTTACGGAGGCGGCACGTCTGAGCCTGCTTATGCGCTACAATAACAGCCAGCTTGTAATCGAGAAGCTGCGTCAGAAGATCATTATTTCTTCTGCAGACAGCAAGGCTGTTTCTGCCCGCGCAGTATGGCACAGACCAATCGAAAAGACCTATGCGGAAATTGAGAATAACATTAAGATGTACCGCGAGATCGGTATGAACCTCATCTTTGTTGAGACTCTGTACAATGGCTTCTCTGCATTTAGAAGCGAATGCGCAGAATTCCCTTATCATAAGGAGCTGTCTGCTTCTTATGCCAAGGATGACAATACCGTATATAACGATTATCTCTCTGCCTTCCTTGCCTGCTGCAAGGAGTATGGCATTGAGGTACACGCTTGGGTAGAGAACTTCTACGTTGGTCTCTCCGACAAGGCAGAGATCCTCAAGCTGCACCCTGACTGGGTTATGTACAATGATGACAATACCACTGTACAGCGCAACGAGGGCGGTCCCTACTACTTTATTGACCCTGCCAATATGGAGGTTCAGGATCTTCTCATCAGCTATTATAACGAGCTTTTTGAGAAACACCCTGATGTGGCAGGCCTGAATCTTGACTATATTCGCTATCCTGTTTCCAGCGATACCGAGGACACCGGCTTTACAATGGCTGCTATGAAGGGCTTCTATGAGAGTCTGGGTAAGACATTCTCTGAAAACCAGCTGTCTGACAGAACAAAGATGGCCAATAAATTTATGCAGCTCTTTGATGAGAATTATCTGGCAGGCGGTAAGGATGAGGCGGTAGCAAACTACCAGAAGTGGGTCAACTACCGTATGGGCGTTATTACCGAATATGTTCGCCGCATCAAGAACGAGGTAAAGCTGCCCAACGACATTATGCTCTCCACATCCGTATTTGCTTCTCTTCAGGAGTCTACACAGGCAAAGAAGCAGGACTGGCAGAGATGGTTCAATAACGGTTGGATCGACATTGCCACTCCGATGGCATACTACACCAACACTGTTGATGTCAATCAGAAGGTTCAGGAGATGATCCTGATGGGTGGCAATAACTGTATGTACTATACAGGTATTGCATCCTCCTACAGCGGCCTTCCCGCTTGGCAGAATAAGGAGTTTGTGGAAGCATCCTACAATGCAGGTGCATCCGGCTACGTAATTTTCTGCTCTACACAGATCGTAGGTCACGAAGATGTTCAGCAGGCGCTCAGCAGCGGTGTGAACAGCAAGTGGGCAGTGCTGCCCCACGCAGCAATCAAGGATGTTCTTGCTGCAAGCTTTGCAGACATCCTCGATAAGGCTGACAGAATTTACATCCCTGCAGAGGGTATGACCGCAGAGAATAAGGACGCGCTGGCGGCAATCTTCGACGAGATCGCTGCGATGGCAGATACCTCCGCTGAGAACATCTATAATCTGGCAAAGCGCATCGAGACATTGGCTTCCAAGGAAGTAAAGAATTATGCAAAGGGTTACGCTCGCCAGAGAATCATTGAGCAGCTGGGTGAGCTTGCAGATATTTTAGATGCAAGAGTTTCTATGCAGATGATCGCGGACAACGAGTGGGATCCTGAGGAGACACCTGAGCGTCCTTCCTTTGAGGAAGAGCCCGTCACACCCGACGTTCCCTCCGAACCGGACACGCCTGACAACGGAGAAAACGAGCCTGAACTGAATTTCTTCCAGAGAATCTGGAAGGCAATTGTGGACTTCTTCAAGATGCTCTTTGGCATTAAGGACTGATATTGCCGTATTACGACGCAATTGTATTGCGAAAATAGGAAAAAATGAAGAAAGCATTATTACGAAGTGTCCTCGTCGTACTCATAGTTTCCCTTTTAATGCCCCTTGAAATTACCGCTTCTGCTGAGGCGCAGATGATGCGCCTCAGCGAAGAAGCGCGCGCCGTCAGCTACAGCGATGTTTCCGCTGAGCTGAAAACGGTCGTGAATGCAGCCAATGAAAGAATAACAAAGCTGTACGACTTGGATAAAGCGCTGATCCAGAGCTATATCCGGGACGCAGAGGCAAAACTGGCGAAATTAAAGACCCTGCAGCCGAATCAGGCTGAGTACAGCAAACTGCAGGCGCAGATCAGCGAGCTTTGCAACAAGATATTAGTGGCTTCCGCAGAGAGTAAGGTGGTTTCTGCCCGATCCACATGGCACAGACCCTGCGAGAGCACCTATGCCGGTATTGAGGAAAATGTCAAAATGTTCCGTGATATTGGCATAAACTTAGTGTTTGTCGAAACTTTTTACCACGGTTGCTCGGCTTTCAAGAGTGATGAGCCTAACATTCCCTATCATCCCAGCCTTGCAGATACCTACACCGATACGAAGAAAGGGATCGTCTACAACGATTATCTCTCCGCCTTTGTTGCCTGCTGTAAGGAATACAGCATTGAGGTCCACGCCTGGGTAGAGAATTTCTATGTTGGCATTAACGCAAATACCGACATTGTGAAAAACAATCCCAATTGGCGCGTGTATAACGATGACGGAACTTTCACGCAGCGCAAAGAAGGCGGTGCCTACATATTCATCGATCCCGCAAGCAGGGAAGTACAGGATCTCCTTATTGATTATTATAATGAGATTTTTGAAAAGCATCCTGATGTAAAAGGCCTGAACCTTGACTATATCCGTTATCCGGTTTCCAACAGATCGATGGATACGGGATATACGATCGCGGCAATGAAAGGCTTTTTCGACTTGCTCGACCTTGATTTTACAGATGCGCAACTTGCCAGCCGTTCGAAGATGGCAAACAGATTTAAGCAATTGTTCGACAAGAACTATCTCTACGGCGGACAGGCAGAGGCGGATTCCAATTATAACCTTTGGGTGGAGTACCGCACAGATATTATTACAAATTTTGTCCGCCGCATTCAGGATGAAGTAAGAAAACCCAATGACATCATTCTTTCCACTGCGGTGTTTGCCCCCCTTTCGGATTCCATCAGTCAAAAGAAGGCAGACTGGCAAAAATGGTATGCAAACGGCTGGATAGACATTGCCACGCCTATGGCATATTACACCGCTTCCTCTACCGTTGAGACGAGGGTAAAGGAAATGATCTCAATCGGCGGCAGCAATTGCCTTTACTATACGGGAATTGCATCCTCCTACAGTGGACTTCCTGCCTGGCAGAACAAGGAATTTATTGAGGCGTCCAACCGGGCAGGCGCGAACGGCTATGTGATATTTTCCTCCGCGCAGATCGTAGGCCACGAGGCTGTTCAGCTTGCCCTCAGCAGTGGCGTTAACAGCAAGTGGGCAGTTCTGCCCCACGCAGATGTGGATAAGCTCCTTTCTGCAAGCTTTGCGGATATCCTCTACAAGATAGACCGGCTATATATCCCCGCAGGCGGTATGGACGCCCAGGGTAGGGAAGCCGTCAACGCGGTATTTGACAGCATTATGGCAAACCTTGACACAACACCTGCCGGTATCTATCGGGTCTATAACCGCATAAATGCCCTTGCTACTACGGAGACCAGATATTACGCCACCGGCTATGCCCGGGAGAGATTGACAGAGCAGCTGGATGAGCTGTTGGCGATCCTCAATGCGAAGATTTCCATTACCCTTGTCAGAAACGGTCTTTGGGATCCTGAAACGGGTGCTTCCCGCCCCACACTTGAGGAGCTTGCGCTTCCTGTGACTCCGGAAAATCCCGAAAACCCTGAAAATCCCGAAGAGCCGAATGACCCCACGCTTCCGGAAGCGCCCGATGCCGACGAGGATGCGCCGGTGGAGGAGCTTAGCTTCTTCCAGAGAATATGGAAAGCCATTTTGGACTTCTTCAAGGCGCTTTTCGGTCTCAAAGACTGAGTTTCTATTTTCTAAACCGTAATTTATTGATGCTCGCATCTATAAATAAAATTTTTTAGGAGGTACCAAATGAAAAAGTCAAGAATTTTGACCCTTGTTGCGCTTATCTTGGTAGCAGTACTGTGCTTCGCAGCTTGTACTATTCCGGATAACACAACACCCACGGAGCCTGCAGGTCCTACCGAACCCGCAGATCCTACCAATCCCGCAGATCCCACTGATCCCGCAGATCCCACCGATCCCGCAGACCCCACCGATCCCAGCGGCGACGAAGAGTCCACCCCTGTGATCACCGTTAATCCTACAGAAGTTGAGATCAATGCAGGCGACGCAATCGAACTGATGTTTGGTGTTTCCGTTACCGATGCGGGCGACGAGGAACCCAGACTGTTCATCGAAGATGACAGCGGTTTCGATGCAGAAGTTGAGGGCGTTTATGTCATTACATATAAGGCAATCAACAAGTTCGGCAAGGAAGCAACAGCTACCCGTACCATCACCGTCAAGAAGGCTCTGTCTGCTGTTACCGTAGAGGTAAAGGTAAACAGACTGGGTGAGAATAAGTGGGCTGGCAATCTTATCAGCTTCAAGAATCAGCTCTATGTTGAGGTTTCCGCAGGCGCGACCTACGAAGCGCTGAGCGGCATCTTCCACAACACCTCCTCCTCCGCAATTACCCTGAATGTTGCCGGTAGCTACGGCGTTGCTGCAATCGTTGACGCAAACGGCGTTTTGATCGAGGGCCGTGACGGCGCAAACGGTAAGCTGATTAATGCAGCAAACCCTGTTCGTACTTCCAGTACAGTCAATACCATTGAAGTGAATGGCGAGAAGGTTTCTGTAGTAGAGAACTTTGCAAAGAATCTGGTTATTCCCGCCGGCGGCTATGCAATCGTTGTGCAGAACGGCTACTGTGGCACTACCGTCGACACCGACGGCCGCGGCTTTATGAACTACAATGTAGTTTATCAGATTGGCAACGTAGTTCGCATCTTCTGGGCAGATACCAACGAGGATCTGACTACTTACGTTGATCAGGCACCCGAAGTTTCCGGCAACAGCGGCATCGTTGCTGCACTGGGCGACGACGGCTTTAAGCTGGAGGACGCCATTCTGGCAGGCATCATCGCAAAGGACGATAACGGCACATTCAATCCTGCTGACGATACCAATGCGACTGTGACTGTCACTGACAATGGCGGCTTCAACATTGGTGTTGCCGGCAAGTATACCGTTACCCTTTCCGCTACCGATGGTAAGCTGACAACTACCTTCACCCGCGTGGTCGAGGTCGTTGACAACTCCATTAAGCTGGTTCTGGGCGGCAAGCCCTTGACTGTTGCTGCTACTAAGTGGCTCTACAACAAAGAAGTAACTGCAAATACCGCTCCCAAGTACTCTGTCATTGCTTACGACAAGAGCTACACCGGCACCTTCGCAACCAACGGTTACGGTGCTGCTCTGGTTCTTGACCAGTACGGCAGACTGATCAAGATCTACGACGGCGCTAACCTGGGCTTCTGGACTGCAGAAGGCAAGGCTACTGCACACTTCACCACCGCTACTTATGCAACGGTTGCTTGGAGTGAGCTGCAGGCAGGCGAGCTGCTCCTGATCTGCCCCAACGACGGCGGCAGCAATACCTCTCGTGGTTGGGCACTGGGTCACCGCGCTCTGAGCGCAGGCTCCGGCTCTATGGGTCAGGTCGCTTCCATCACCGGCTTTACCTTCCCCGAGGCTCCCCACTCCTGCACCAGCAAGTGCGCTAAGTGCGGCGGCTGCCTGGACGCAAGCTGCACCGAGGCTGCTTGTGCTACCAAGTGTCCCGGCCACGTGCACGAGTGCGAAAATGTGTGTGAGCACTGCGGAAAGTGTACCAACACTGCCTGTGAAGATGTTGTTTGCGCAACGAAGTGCGCAGGTCATGCGAACTCTATGTTCCTTACCATCGGTGCCAAGAAGTTCGAGGCAGTGGATGGCAAGTGGGCAATCAATCAGGAAATCACTACCTCCACCGCTGCCAACAAGGCAATTTGGGTATTCACCAAGGAATACACCGGTAACTTCACCACCAACGGCTACGGTGTAGCAGTTGTTCTTGATCAGTACGGCAAGGTTGCAAGAGTATACGACGGTGCAAACGGTGGCTACTGGCTGCCCGCTGGCAAGCAGGCCTCTGCTCACTTCAGTGTAAACACCTATGCAACAGTTGCTTGGTCCGAGCTGCAGGCAGGCGAGACCCTGGTGGTCCTGCCCAACGGCGGTTCCGATGGCAACGCTGCCCGTCAGGTCGGCCTTGATTGCCGCTACCTGTTCGGTCAGAAGATGTCCATCACCGGCGTGACCTTTGCAAGTCCCAATATGACCATCACCATCGGTGCTAAGACCTATACTGCTGCCGAGGGTAAGTGGGCAATCAATCAGGAAATCACCACTTCCACCGCTGCCAACAAGGCAATTTGGGTATTCACCAAGGAATACACCGGTAACTTCACTACCAACGGCTATGGTGTAGCAGTTGTTCTTGATCAGTACGGCAAGGTTGCAAGAGTATATGACGGCGCAAACGGCGGTTACTGGCTGCCCGCCGGTAAGCAGGCATCTGCACACTTCACCACTGCTACCTACGCAACGGTTGCTTGGTCTGAGCTGCAGGAAGGCGAGACCCTGGTGGTCCTTCCCAACGGCGGCTCCGATGGCAACGCTGCCCGTCAGGTCGGCCTTGACTGCCGCTACCTGTTCGGTCAGAAGATGTCCATCACCGGCATTACCTTTGCTAACTAACTCTTAAGGACGAATCCTAACTCACAAAAACCAACAAAATCGCTCCCATCGCCTTCGCGCGATGGGAGCGCATAAGAAGAGATTATTATGAAAAAAGTATTATCTTTCTTATCACTGACAATTGCTCTCGTTCTATTAATGACAGTTACTGTCTCTGCCTTTGCTGCAAATGTACTGGATAATCCCAATTATCAGGTTGATATAAATGGTATCCGCTACACAGAAAAGACAGTTACAGAAAACAGCAAAAAGCAGAACCTTTTTTATGGTGAATATAACACCACAGCAGAAAATGCCAAATACGAGTGGGTAATCCACAGCGTAAGAGATGGATCCACCACCACACTGAAGACCGTTATGGACATCGCCAAGGATTATGAAGCAAAAACTGGCCGCAAGGTTATGCTTGCAACAAATGGCGACTATTTCTATAACACCGGCTCCAATGTTGAGTCCTATGTAAATGACGGCATCGTTATTACAAAAGGAAATATGGCCAACAAAAATAGCATTGGATTTGATAACAACGGAAAAATTGTGGTTGGCAGAATGACAGAGGTCGATAAGCGCCTTGTCATTTACGATGAAGATAACAAGCCTGTATTCTTTGAAATAGATAAATTCAATGAACAACCCGCTGCAGGTGAAATTGCTGTCTACAACGTCGCTGGTACATATAGCATTACCAACGCAGGCGTAATGATTGGCAAAACCAGCAGCACAAACCTGAATCAGTATCCTGTTTGGGGCTCTGATTATACAATGATTGGCACTGGTGTGGCTGAGAGCAAGAGCTTTACGCTGAAAAGCGGTCAGTTTGCAGTTGTTTATACTGCAGAGCATAATGCTGCTTTTGCAAGCCACGCATATGGCACACCCGTTGACCTTGTGGAGATCCCTGCAGGCGAATTTGCAGGATGCACATGGGTACTGGGCGGTTACGATGTGATTGTAAATAACAATACGGTGAACACCAATTGTCACACAGACAATAGCGGTAATACCGCAGCACCCCGTACCTTTATTGGCTTCAAAGAGGACGGTACCGGCTTCCTGTGCGTCGTTGATGGCCGTGGCGCAGGCGGTTCTGTTGGTATTACTGTAAATCAGGAAGCACAGCTTGCATCCGTCCTTGGCGCACAGTATGCCCTTGAGCTGGATGGCGGTGGCTCTTCCACTATGCTCGTGCGTATCAATGATACGCTTACCCTGCGCAATGCTCCCTCGGATGGCTCTATGCGCCGTGTTTCTAATGCGATTATGCTTGTGGAAAAGCCTGCAGCAGAAACACCTGATGCGCCTGAAACGCCTACTGAGCCTGAGGCAACAGAACCCGAAGCGACAGAGCCGGAAGCTACTGAACCCGAAGCTACCGAACCCGAAGCTACCGAACCGGAAGGAACGGAACCTCAGCCTCCCGTTGAGCCTCAGCCCAACATTTTCCAGAGAATATGGAATGCAATTGTTGCGTTCTTTAAGAACCTTCTTTCCTTATTCACAGCATAATTATTATAAAAGGAGATTATTATGAAAAAGCTTTTGTCACTCATCTTAGCAGCTACAATGCTTCTTGGCCTTGTTGCCTGCGGCTCCACTGAGACCCCCAGCGATGGCATCAACTACGACATTGATCTGTCCAATAAGCCCCAACTCGAAATTTTGATGCCTAACTCCGGTAAGTCCATCGAGGAAGTTAACAGCAATTCCAACGCACAGCTTATCGAGACACTCACCGGTTACAAGACCAACTACACCCAGCTGCCTGCTGACGCAGCGAACACATTGTCCACCATCTTTATGGACAAGAAGCCCTACCACGCAATGAAGCTCACCAAGGATCAGTTCAGCGACCTTGTGAACGACGATCTGCTGGTTGATATTACCGACGCACTGAGCGTTTTCGCACCCGATATTCTGGCTAATATTTCCGATGAATCCTGGGACGTTGTTACTGTTGATGGCCGTATCTACGGTATTCCCGAGCGCGCATCCAGTGACAACATCGAGAATCCCATCATCCTCAACTACGACCTGATGCTTAAGCTGAAGCTGGACATTCCCGAAACGCTGGACGAGTTCACCGCAGTTCTGAGAGCTATGACCAAGGAGCTGGGCAGACCCGCACTGACTTTCGATAAGTTCACTCCTCTCGTATACTCTATCTCCGCTGCATTCGGCATTTACTCCACTTGGCAGGAGTACACCGTTGACGGCAAGACGCAGGTTCTCTTCTATATGAACGCTCCCGGATATAAGGACTATGTAGAATATATGAATATGCTCTACACGGAAGGCCTGATCGACAAGGAAGTTTCTACCAACGATGCAGCAAGCGCAAATAACCGCTTTGTAAATGGCTTCAAGGCTGATTCTCAGGGCGCAAAGGCAGGTGCTTATGCAGCTTCTCTTTGGTCTGTTCCCGCAATCGTTACTGCTCTTGAGGCAAACGGCATCGTGAACGCCACCGAAGCAAAGGGCGAGCTGGGCGATTACCTTGCATACGTTCGTTCCTTGAAGAAGAATGCATCCGACGATGAGCACGTATACCGTAGCAGCGGCTACACCTACATTACTGCAATTCCTTTCTATATGGCTGAGAATGCAGGCTACGCACTTGACTGGATGAACGCCAAGATCAAAGACACTGAGACTGAGGACAACTTCCGCCAGATGGTTCTGGGCACCGAGGGTGTTCACTGGACCTATAAGGCCGGCGAAGGCTATTTCCCCATTGATGCAAACTTTGCAGAGAAGGACGACGCTTCCTACTATATGACCGGCTCCAACGAGAATAAGTACACCCAATACTGGCTGGCACGTGTCCGCAAGCAGCCTGAGCTGTTCAGAGCGTGGAGCATTCTGATGGAAGACGCAGACACGGTCGGCGTACATAACGTCGTTGACTTCACACCTCCCATCGAGGACTACAACCTCAACCGTGCTTCCGTCGAAGAGTTTGCACAGAACTCCTTCTATCAGCTGATGAAGGACGGCACTGGTAACCTCAGCAGTCTTATTAACGATCTGAACAATCTGAAGGGCGGCCAGAAGGCAACCGACGCTATTAATAACTGGTATAACAGCGCAAAATAAAATTGCCAAGGAGATCTCGCTATGAGCTCTAATATAAATAAGCTGACGCTTGCGCAAAAGGTCCGCAAGCATAAGCAATTAATACCGTTTGTTATTCCTGCGATATTATTTGCGCTGATATTCTGTTACCTTCCGATGACAGGTATCGTTATTGCGTTCAAGGACAATCCGAACTTCCTGCGCTACGATGTATTTGAGGCGCTGGCAAAGTCGGATTGGACACTTGCGCATTTTGAAATGATCTTTAACGATCCTGAGATTTCCAGAGTTGTCGGAAACACCCTGATTATATCCATTATGAAAATCGTGATCCTGTTCCCGCTGCCAGTCGTGTTGGCGGTTATGATCACAGAGCTTCGCTCAAGAAAGTTTTCGAAGCTGGTGCAAGGCCTGGTGTTCTTGCCTCACTTCTTCTCTTGGGTTGTTATTGTTGGTATCTTCAACAGCTTGTTTGGACTTTATGGTCCGGTAAATAACATCATTGAGATGCTTGGCGGTGATCCGACCCACTTTATGGGTGAGCCTGCGTGGTTCAGATGGCTTGTAGTTATCCTCTCCGGTTGGAAAGAGATCGGCTACAGCTCTATTGTTTACATTGCAGCGATCATGTCCATCAACCCTGCCCTTTATGAGGCTACGAGACTTGACGGTGCAAGTAAGCTCAGACAGGTCTGGAGTATTACGATCCCGTCCATTATGCCGACGATCATTGTAATGCTGATCATCCGTATCGGATATCTTATGGATGCTGGCTTTGAACAGGTTTATGCCATGCTGAATGCCAACACAATGGAGACCGGCGATATTATCGGTACCTTTGTTTACAGAAAGGCAATGGGTGCAGAGAGTAATTACGGATTATCCACAGCTGTAGGCTTGCTCAACGGACTCATCTCTATGGGACTGATTCTCGGAGCAAACTACTTCAGCAAAAAGAAGACAGGAAGCGGTGTGTGGTAATGAATAGAAGATTAGGAAACAATAGAATCAAAGAGAATACGTTGTTTAATATTATCAACGTATCCATGCTGGTTGTCATTTCGATCATTTGCTTCTTGCCTTTTATGAACGTTATTTCGTCGGCCTTATCTACAGCGGGCTTCGATATTAACTTCACACCCCAGGGCACGACGGCATTCAATTTTATGTACGTCTTCAAGGATCCCGGATTTTGGAGAGCACTTGGTGTTTCCTTCTTCGTGGTGGTTGTAGGCACTTTGATTTCCGTCACAGTTATGTTTTCTGCTGCATATGCGCTGTCTAAGAAGGATTTCCCTTGCCGCAGAGGACTTATGGTGTTCTTTGTTATCACTATGATCTTCAGTGGCGGTATGGTTCCTAACTACGTTGTTGTTCGTGAGCTTGGCCTTACCGGTACCCCCTGGGCACTGATTTTGCCGTCTGTGGTGCAGACCTATAACCTGATCCTCATCAAGAGCTATCTGGAAGGACTTCCCAAGGAGCTTGAAGAGTCTGCAGGTATTGACGGTGCCAACAGCTTGCAGACAATGTTCAGGATCCTTCTTCCCGTATCGATGCCCTGTGTTGCCAGCGTGAGCCTCTTTACAGCGGTTACATTCTGGAACAATTACACTTCGGCTCTTTTGTACCTTGGAACAGAGGAAAAGTGGTATCCGCTGTCCCTCTACATTCTCAACTACATTCAGACCGGACCGGACGTTCTCGATACAAGTATGGAAGCGATCCAGCACGCAAACATTGAGTCTGCGATGATCGTTGTAAGTATAATTCCCATCCTTCTGGTATATCCCTTTGTACTGAAGTACTTCACTAAGGGTGTTACCGTTGGTGCGGTAAAAGGATAATATGACTATATGTATTGATATGGGTGCAACCGAAATCAAGGTTGCACCTATTATGGAAAAAGGAAATGAGATCGTGGTGGGGGAGGTTGCGCGATTCCCCACCAACGCATCCCTCGGCAAAGAGGGAATTGTTAAAGCTCTGCGTGATGCAATAGCTTCTCTTTATGATAAAAACACCGAGGGTGTGGCCATCGCATCGGCAGGAGATATTGATACTGATACATCTGTGATCACCTATGCTACAGAGAATCTTCCGGGAATGATAGGCTTTGATTTCTCAGAGTTTTGTAACCGGGAATTCGGTCTTTCTGCCAAGGCAATTAACGATGCCCACGCGGCACTGCTTGGCGAAATGGTCTACGGAATCGGGAGAAACTATCAGGATAAAAGGGTGGTTATGCTGTCCCTTGGTTCCGGCGTAGGCGGCGGCTATTATGCAGATGGCGAAATCGTTGCCAATGAAGAGAACGATTTCGGTCGATTTGGCCACATCTGTCTGGTGGAAAACGGTGTGGAATGCACCTGCGGCAAAAAGGGCTGTATTGAGATGTATCTTTCCGGTCGCGCAATACACCGCAATGCGGCGGCAATAGGCATTGATGGACCTGATATTTTTGAGAAATACGCCCTTGGCGAAGAGAAGCATATTACGTTCGTGGAGAAGCTCCGTGCGGACCTGAAGCTTTCACTAAGCAAGGTTATGGCTGTCAGTCCCTTTGATGTCTGCATTATCGGCGGTGGTGTGGCTGATTGGATGGGCGCGCATTTTGGTTCGATAACAGGCGCTCTGGGCTATGAAATAGTCCGGGCAGAGCTGGGCAACAGCGCAGGTGTGTACGGTGCCTATGCTCACTACAGTAAGAGATCGTGAATATGAAAGTTATTAATGCACAAGTAATTGTTTGCGGTGCCAGTCTTGGCGGCACCTTGGCGGCATACAGTGCTGCAAGAGAGGGAAAGCGCGTTGTTCTTCTGGAGAAAACGGCTTGGATCGGCGGGCAGCTCACATCTCAGGCTGTGCCTCCCGACGAACATCCCTGGATCGAAAAACAAGGATGCACACGCTCCTACAGAGAATACCGCAACCGCGTAAGAGATTACTACAGAAATCTCGACGGATTTTCAGAGGACATCAAAAAGGAACAATGGTTTTGCCCTGCTTTCTCCGAGGTGAGCTTCTTGGCCCATCCGCCAAGGCTTGCGCATACACTCCTTTGCGATATGCTGAGACCCTATATTGACAGCGGTCTTTTGACGGTCTTTGTCGGTGCGGAGCTGAAGGAGTGTGTTGTAGAGGACGATGAGATCAAGGCTGTTATTTACGACATCGCGGGCGAAAGCGTAAAGCTCATCGGCGATTACTATTTGGATGGCACCGATATTGGCGACCTTATTTGCCTCAGCGGCACGGAGTACCGCGTAGGTGCAGAGAGCAGCGCTGAGACAGGTGAGCCGGATGCGCCCGAGGTGGCAGATCCTGAGGATATGCAGGCCTATGTCTATACCGCCTGCATTGAGGATAGAAGAACCGGTGACTATACCATTCCCAAGCCGGATATGTACGATGAATTCCGGGAAATGGGAATGCCCTATGACACCCATAAGCTCTATTCGATGTACGGCCCCAATTCCTCTACCGGTAAGGCAAAAAAATTTGCTATGTTTACCGGCGAATTCCGGGAGGATGGCAGAGAGTATTTCCCTCTGTTCAAATATAGGCGTATTGTTGCGTCAGAGTATTTTACAGACGGCAGTCAGCCCTATGATGTAACGCTGATCAACTGGCCGCAGAATGACTTTTTCCAAGGAAATCTCTTTGATTGTCCGGATGCTGCGCGCAACGATTATCTTGCAAAACAGTATACGCTGGGTTTTGTTTACTGGCTGCAGACAGAGGCACCCCGTGCCGATGGGGGCAAAGGGTATCCCCATTTCCGGTTAGCACCGGAATATCTGGGTACCTCCGATGGCCTTTCTATGGCACCTTACATCAGAGAGTCCAGACGGATCAAGGCGAAATTTACCATCACTGAAAATGATGTCTGCGATGCGGAAAAATGCAAATTCCCGGACAGCGTCGGCGTGGGAAGCTATCCCATTGACCTCCACGTTACCACAAAGACCAACAGCTTTTTCTACAAGCCTACATATCGGTTTACGATTCCCTTGGGCGCAATGATTCCCGAAAGAATGAAAAACCTGATTCCTGCTTGTAAAAACATTGGTACGACCCACCTGACAAACGGCTGCTACCGTCTGCATCCTGTGGAGTGGAATGTTGGTGAGGTGGCAGGTCTGCTGGCCTCTTTTGCCATTGAGCAGGGGACGACAACGGAGCAGGTTTGGGTGGATAAGGCATTATTTGAAAAATTCTGCCTTCTGCTGGAGAAGTATGGCATCCAAAGATACTGGGATGACACCATAGAAGCAGAAGAGTGCTACCCCCTCTGCCAAAAGCGGAAAAGCTATTGCTGATATTTATTAATATGAAAACCTGAAAATTCCCCGCAAAAGCAGGAGCTTTCCTGACTTTTGCGGGGAATCGTTATTTTGCGCGGAAATTGTCAGCGGTTATGTGGTTCGAACGTCTCTTAAGAATATTAGCGGGTAAACCCTAAATCTTCGTGGCGGGCAGCTACCACAGAGAAGGCATCGTCAGCAATATCTATCGCAAGGGCGATATCCTCCTGGGTGAGCGCGGCATTGATAAAGTGATTGTGGTGGCTGGTAATAAACAGACCGCGGCTGACGCACTCTGCCACCCACTCCTGATGGAGCATCAGACTGTCGTCGTTGGTGATCCGCAGATAAAACAGCGCCGGCTCGCCGGATACCATCAAATCAAAACCGTGAGCCTTGCCTGCAGCGACCAAGCCGTCGGTAAGCGTAGTGCCCAGCTGGCGGAACAGCTTTGGCGTATCCAGCTTCT
>SVLZ01000064.1 GCA_015067665.1 Oscillospiraceae bacterium
AACTGAAAACTGTTCATTATTCGGAGTGATACCCAAGAGGCCGAAGGGGCTCCCCTGCTAAGGGAGTAGGCGTCTAAACAGCGCGCGAGGGTTCAAATCCCTCTCACTCCGCCAAAAGTCCTGATATTACCGTGTTTTATGGTGAAATCAGGACTTTTTATGTCTAAAAGTTCGAGAATCGAAAGCGGATAAAACTGCAAAATTGCGTCCCAAATTCTTAAAAACGCCCCAAAATACGGAGTTATCTTTTTCTATTGCGTATTCTATTGCGTACAAAAACGCAGGAATACAGGACCGAAAGGCTGTACACAGTAGATTGCACGGTATCGGGTCAAAAAACATAGAAAGAGGTAATTATTATGAAAAGCCCAACAGAAACTACCGCATTGATCCTTAAAGAGCTGCAGATCCCACCGCACCGCATAGGCTATAACCACTTATGCGTCGCAATTCCGGCATTTGCCCGCGATCGGAACCAGGCAATGGCAAAGGAGCTTTATGTCACTGTAGCGGTCGCGATCTCGTGTGACTGGCGTGCGGTAGAGCGTGCGATTCGCTATGCCATTGCCTACGCATGGAAGCGGAGAGACCCGGAGGTATGGGCGCAGTACTTCCCGTTCTGCAAACGCCCGCCGTCAAACAAGCACTTTATCGCAACAATCGCAGAGCGCATAAAATAAGAAAACCCCTCCCGGGCAACCGTCCTGGGAGGGGGCTCTTGCTTAGAAACAAGAGGGAGTTGTTGGTTTTATTCAGGCTTTTTGAGCAGATTAACTGCTTCAAGCATAGGATCAATGTTAATATGTATGTATCCTTCTGTTGTGGAAAAGCGACTATGTCGCATAATTTTTTGCAGCACACTTGGGGGGATGTTTTCAAGGGCGAGTATACTTGCAGTACTATGCCTGCAGGAGTACGGAGGCAATCGCTTACAGCCGGCACGCTCCAGGGTGGTGTAATACATATCATAAAATCTATCTTTGTTGATGTGTAGCACCTTGTCGCCACTACTATGATCGCAGAGATCTGCAAGTACCGGGATGATGCAATCTGCCAGGACGATCGGTGTTTCCTTTCGGACCTTTGTTTTCTTTCCGGCACCGCGCACCTGCTTGTGCTCCCAATCAATCTGATCCTTGTGCATACAAAGCAGCTCGCCAGGCATACATCCAGAGTACACCATAAAAAGTATGTAGCCGGTAAAGGTGTTACCGGCAGCATAATCTTCCCACAGCTTTGCAATATCGTCCTGGTCGAAAGCCTGGCGTTCGTTGGAATTTCGCTCCGGTAGTTCAATGTACTCGGCAAGGTTTATCGTGACAAACTGATCCGGAAGTGCCAATTGATATAATTTAGAAAGAGTGTCGCGGATATCCCTTGCCGGATAATATGACTGTGCGTGCTCATCCACAATGCGCTGCAGATCTGCAACAGTCAGATGATCGATCCGCACAAAAGACTCTTTTTCAATTTTCCGCCATACAATGCAGTATTTCTCTTTTCTGGAATCGGACAGTTTCTCGTACTGTTTGGAATTTTGAAACTGATACCACAGATCATTGAGTGTCGGTGTCCGTTTCGGCTTCTCCTGCCGCAAGATCGGAAGATAATCAATTGCTTCCTTCTTGGTCTTAAAGCCGCATTTTGTGACCCGGATCGGCACAGCCTTTCCGTTCTCCAGCTTGTAGCCCAGTGTGACAGCAGCTTCCCATTTTTGCCTGCGCTTGTATACGGCGCCGGTGCCGTTGCCGCGCCGGGGTGTAGATTTCTTCTGCTGCTCCTGTTTCTTTCCGCAGATGTGGCAAAAGACAGCACCTTCCGGAAGCTCGGTGTTGCATTTTATACAGTTAGGCATAGTTCCTCCTTGCTTTTTCGGAGGGGATGTGCTACTATAAAAGGGTAGACCTCCCCCATGTTGACAGTGGTTGGATTCTACACGCCCTCAAGGTGCTCCAACACCTTGGGGGCATTTTTATTATAATAATTGCCATTTCGTGCAAATTTTTTCTTTTGCAACATTTTTCGACAGATTATGACACAATCCGTCCGCTATAATGGACACATAGAGAGATAAAATATTTTTAGCAAACAGATGTTTGAAATAAAGGAGGAGCGAATGATGTTGCAAAAGGAAGAAATTATCAACAGAGTCGTAGAATTGTTATCGGAAGCAGGCGACAGAGAATTGGAGATCGTTTATGCGTTCGTTCTCTCGCTCCTGCAAGAATAACCACATCTACATCCTAGGTCAGGCTTATGTCTGGCCTTCTTTTTTTGCTTCTTCTGCTAAATTTAACGCCAGTCGCTCCAGCATCTCCCACTCAGCAGAATCAAGTTTTGCCAGTGCTGCGACTAACCGTCTGCGGAAGTCTTCGCTTTCGCCCCTCATAACCTCGCCCATAAATGCTGCGATCTCAGTATTCCGGCTGACAGGTCTGCGCATTTCGCCTTCACCGGTAAGCAGCCAATCTTTATTTACATTAAACTTTTCGCAGATATCAGAGATTGTGCGGTCGCTGGGCACTCTATTACCGTTCTCGATTAAGCTGATATAGTTCTTTGTTAACGAAAGTTTGTCCGCAAATTCGGTTTGGCTAAGTCCTTCGTTTTTTCTTACTTGGCAAATTCGTGTATGCATTGCATTCACCTCCTGCGGACAGATTACCACAATTGTCACACCTTGTCAATCTTTTTTGTAAAAAATATTAAAAAAGGGATTGACACAGTATTCTGAGTGTGATATAGTTGTCACACAAGGTCAACCAAGCGTAGTAAAAAACACCCACCCGGGGGCGTTGTCCCGGATGGGTGCTGCAGACTCCGATTTCTGCCAATGACCAACGCCCCGCGGGTGGTACCGAAGGGTAAGCCGGAGAGCAACGCCACTCCTCTCTCATTGGCTAATGCCATTTAGCGGTCTACTCGCACGTCGGCATTACGTTTCCGTGGTAGGAAGCGAGAAATCACGGTGAAATTTCATGAGTGCCGGAAGGATCTTATCAACAATAAAGTCAGTAAGCTTCTTCAAGATGGCATCACTCCTTTCACCAAAAGATTCGCCTTTGTCGCGCAACTTAGGCAAAATTATTCTATCACCGCTTAGCCATTAAAGCAATCGGAACATTTGTTTATCTGCGCTTGGTTGACCTTTTTAACAAAGCATTTTGGGGAGATGAGAGAATTGGTCAACAGGAAATTGAAGGGGAAAATCATCGAAGAGGGCTATACGCAAGAATCCCTGGCTGCGAAGATTGGTGTATCCAGAAACACATTGAGCTCCAAAATAAATGGCAGATTTCCTTTTAACACGGTGGAAATAGAACAGATATGTCAAGTACTGCACATTTACGATAGAGCGGAGTTAGTCGATATTTTCTTCCAAGCATCCCAATGGGACGAGCAGCGTCTCTAAGGGAGGTAATTTAGCTTTGGAAAGAGGCAATCAGCTAAAGAGCCGACTGCCTCTCCCCATTAACCGAGGTTCACATCGTTACGATTCCCGGCAGCGGATATAAGTACTGTTTTCATCGCGTACTCCGCTACAGTGAGTGCTAACACTGCGCCACAGTATTTGCACTTTACGCCGGGATCTGCTTTGAGCGCGGGGACTGCGGTGCGCTTGCCGCAGTTCTTGCACTCGATATCAACACAGGCATCGATCTTGAGCGCATCGTTCATATTTGCACCCCCTTTATATCCCACTATATCTGTCATTTTTACAAATAAATTGTGAAAAAACAAGGGGACGCACCCAGTAAGTTTTTACCGTTATCGATTTCTGAGAGGAGGTGACGTATGACAGCAGAAGAGTGTGCAGATATTCTCCGCAAGACAATATCCCATCGTGAAAAAATGCACAACGAGCCACAAATCTGGGTAGGTCCGGACGGGGAACGTAGAATGGGTACGATCAATGCAGATGCAGATATTCTGTATCATGCCATGAAATTTGCGCTTCCTTGTGTGGAGGAAAAGATCGGCAAATAGTATACGGCGCAGAGAAATCTCTATTTATCTTGGTTGAATACTTTTGCGTAGGCTTCTGTTTTGCAAATGTCACATTCCTGGCAGCCGTGCCAATTACGGTCACAGCCGTTGAAACTGTTGATATCAATGTACCATTTCCCATCTAGCTCCACTGGATGGAAGTAAACGGTTTCTTCGATATTGCTAATAGGGCAATGCATTCTTACGGGTAAATCAGCTGTTTTCATTTGTCCCCCTATTCTCTCTGCGCCGTATTGAACTGATTTTACAACACTTGTTCCAGTTTATCAACATAAAGAAAGGAGGTATTCCCATGAGCGAAAAGGACAAGCAGGCAATGCAGACCATGGCAGACGCCATTGCCGACCTGCCGGAAGAGAAAAAGCAGTACTTTGTCGGCTTTGCCGAAGGCGTTGCTGCCATGGCTGATCAGGTCAAGGATAAGCCCGGCACCTGATCAAGGGCGTGTATATCAACCACTGTCAAATCAAAATCAAATCACAAGGAGGTAACCCAATGAAAAAGCAACCCATTATTTTCCCTGTGCTGGCTTCAGAGATGAAGCGGCGAAAGATCCGCAAGCGGGATCTGGCAGAATTGCTGGATGTCTGCGACAAATCCATGTTCAACAAGCTGTACGGATATGCTCCCATCACCTGGGATGAAGTCTGCTTGATCCGAACCACATTTTTCCCGGATCTTAGCTCGGATGAGCTGTTTCGTCGGGAGAAACGGAGGTAGTCGCAATGACGCTGAGTGAAATGCGCCAATCGGATAAAGCCTTTTTCACGCCCGGCGATATCTGTGGCGTGCTTGGCTCCAATCCCCAGACGATCCGGGTCACGGCACGCCAACGCCCGGACCTGATCGGTTACGAATTTACCTTCTCCGGAAACCGGATGAAGATCCCACGCATTCCTTTTCTGCGCTTCATGGGCGTAGCGGAATAATACAAGGAGGAAAAAGAAAATGTCAATGTTTTATAAACACGAAAAGGATTCGCCCACTGCCACGCTGGAGTTTTCCGGCAGTGTCTTAGATCTTACGGCAGAGGTTTCTTATATCATCCATAAGACCCACGCTGCATTTCATAACTCTGATCCTAACACTGCCTCAGCGTTTCGCAAACTGCTGATACAGCTTGTCACCGATGAAGATGCTCCAACCTGGCAGGTCGAAGCCCCCAGCGAAGGCGAGACATCGATCGTCATTCATAGCCCCAAGCAGCCGAACAAGCCCACTGAATGAGGTCTCAAAAATTTACACAAGTATCAGGAGGAAAACATAATGAACGGAAAATATGTAATCGTAAGAGGTGACCGCAGCGGCGTGTTTGCCGGTGTGTTGGTAGCTCAGGACGGCAGAACGGTGGAGCTGAAGGACTGCCGGCGTTTGTGGTACTGGTCCGGTGCTGCATCCATTTCCCAGATCGCAAGAGACGGCGTGAAAAGCCCCCGCAACTGCAAATTCACCGTGACCGTGGAGCGGATCGTCATTCTGGATGCTATCGAGATTATCCCCACCACGGCAGAGGCTGAGGCCAATATCAAGGCGGTGCCGGAATGGAAGATGTAAAGCTTCAGGATAAGATCAAAGTATTCTTATCTGTTGACGACGGCTACGGCTACGGCTCCGGCTCCGGCGACGGCTACGGCTCCGGCTACGGCTCCGGCTCCGGCGACGGCTACGGCTCCGGCGACGGCATTTCTGAGATCGGCAGCAAGAGCGTCCATATGGTTGATGATGTCCCTACCATTTTTGCATCTATCAAGGGCAACGTGGCAAAGGGATTTGTCCTTCAGTCTGACCTGTCTATGACGCCTTGCTTCGTGGTAAAGGGCAGCGGTAAGTTTGCCCATGGCGATACCCTCCGGGAAGCTATGACGGCACTGACGGATAAGCTTTTTGACGATATGCCGGAAGAAGAGAGAATTGCAGAGTTTGTCAAAGCACACCCGGATAAGGACAAGCCCTATCCCAATCAAGATCTGTTCGACTGGCACCACCGGCTTACCGGCTCCTGCATGGCTGGGCGTAATGCCTTTGTAAAAGACCGGGGCTTGACCCTGGACGGGGAGACCACGGTCACTGCCTTTATCGATCTTACCCGGAATGCTTACGGCGGCTCGGTGATCCGGAATCTGGAAAAAGCCTATGCAGCCGGTGTATGAGATCCGTCGGGCAGGTGTCACCCTCTGCTCCGGTTCCGTTCCGCTCCTAGGCTATTCCCGGGAGATCCTGAAGGATATGGACCGAGCAGGACTGCACCTGTATCGGGACGGAAAGCGAGAAAAAGCCGCCCTCCGTGGCGATGGTGCCAGTAAAACTTTTGAAAGAAGGAATCCATAGTGCGTAATATTGCCGGTCTAAGATTTGGACGGTTGGAGGCAAACACAATACATCATTCTTTCAACCACAAACGCTTCTGGGTTTGCAGATGCGATTGTGGAAACCAGGTTGTTGTCCGCCAAGATC
This sequence comes from Oscillospiraceae bacterium, assembly GCA_015067665.1. Taxonomy (GTDB): domain Bacteria; phylum Bacillota; class Clostridia; order Oscillospirales; family Oscillospiraceae; genus Faecousia. The sequence goes on from SVLZ01000064.1 coordinate 6,463, forward strand.
AACTCACGACTGGAAGGACAAAATCATGTGGTTGCTATCTACGAGAGATTCAGCAGACCAATCTAAAGCGGTGTCAGGTAAAGAAACCAAAGAAAAGCTGTGCATCACGGATCGATGGCCACAATAAGACTTGGAATCCATTAAAGCACCAGCATCCGCGCCTTTATCGCATTTGGCAAGGTATGAAAAGTCGCTGCTATTATCCAAAAAACAAGTGCTATCACTGTTATGGTGGAAGGGGCATTAAAATTTGCGACGAATGGCACCACAATTTTGATGCGTTTGCTAATTGGGCGTTAGCTAACGGTTACAATGACAGTTTGTCAATTGACAGAGTTGATGTAAATGGCAACTATGAGCCAAGCAACTGCCGGTGGGCAACCAACGAAGAACAACAACGGAATAAAAGAAAAAGCCCCTCACGCATAGCGTAAGAGGCGTGTGCCCTCCGTGGTGCGAACACGGAAAGCGGCAGACCAAAATAATCCATAAGCACTATACCAGAAAAGAAAGGAAATGTCAATGGACCGTTATGAATTGTTTCAGAGGCTACTCACTCTGATTGCAGATTATTTTGAAATCACCAACGCAAAAATGAAAGATTATGCCGATCGCATCGTAATTGATGCAAATAGCCCCGACGGTGAAATCTGTGTTGAAGTCACCATGAAAGAAAAAGAGGCAGAAGATGCCGACAA
>SVLZ01000065.1 GCA_015067665.1 Oscillospiraceae bacterium
ATGGGATTTGGCAAAACTCTCGCCCAACGAGTATTACGAATACATAACCACAGGTGCGTATCCGGACACGATGATCCACGAAAAGAGTGGGTCAACTTAATTTGTCCTTGACACGGGGAGCACATTAGCGGATTTTGCATCACCAAATAGCATCCAGCTACTCCCAAATTCGAAAATGACGGAAATATTAATTCTGTTTGATTAACGTACCCTTTCGTTCCCCAGAAAGAGATAGCCGAGGGCTTGACTGGTTTTAATTAGTTGAGTCCTTTACTTGTTCTATTTGTTTTGTTACTGGTCGGCATACGGCAGTAGTCAGGTTCGCTGTGCGATCTTATGAACTTAGCTTGGAATCTGACTTGCATAAGAGAAGCTAAGAAGATACAAAACACATCTTCTTCAGAATTGCTTTTCTTTTATCTACTCTTTCGGTAGGCACCTGGCGAAATACCGGCTTGCGTAGAAAACACGGCAATAAAGTAATTGTAGTCGGCAAAACCGCAAGCGGTTGCAATATCAGAGATACTCATTAATTCTCTTTCTGATAGCAACTGTTTTGCTTTGTTAAGTCGCAGAGTGCGTATGTGCTCTGCGATTCCTTTGCCGTAAAGCTGGTCGGACAGCTTATATAGCTTGGTGCGTCCAATGCCAAATTCCCGACAAAGGGTGGCAGCGGTGATATCTTCACAGAAATGGGTATTGATGTAAGCATCCAGCTTTGAAGCCAGAGAACCTTCCTGCAATTTGGCCATACGCTGCATCACCAAATAGGACGCTGTTGCGTGGAGGATTTGCGCAGCAGAAAGAATATATTCATCTGTTACATGCGGGGAGCCAGCAAGGGCTTCCCGCAATCTTTCTTTGTCTACCGGGTAGTTCTCGCAACATTTTTGGATGATTTCCCAGCCGGCATTTTCGTCCTCATAGGCGAAAATATGTCCAAAGAGCAAATAGCCAACCAACGCATTGTCAACCCACAACGGCATAATCGCCTCTGTTAGTCCTGCGTGGCAACGGTAAATATGGGCACTCGTCCGTTTTGAGGCGGCAGCGCAAGCCTCCCTGTCGCAAGCTGCACAGGCGAGCCTTCCTGCTTTTGTTCCTCGGATGATCTGGCAGAAAGGGGCGCATTTCTCCGGATAAGAAACAAGCTCTGTCAGATCGCTGTCAAATACAGTGATGCGGATATTAGAAATGCGATAAAAGTCCCGCAAAAGGGATTGCAATTGTTCAATATTAAATACAGAAACCATAGATACCTCCGCAAATTGCACAAAATTCTATATTGAAATTGTAACACATATGCGGACAAAATCAAAGCATTTTATACACTTTTCTATATATCTTTTTTCTTTCCTTTCCTAAAATGGTATTAAGAAAATAATAAAATAGGAGGCAACTACTATGAAAAAGATGACTTTTGCCCTTTGTTTCTGCAACCGCGGCTTTATGCCCGGTGAACTGATCTACGGTGCCCGGGACGATATGGTCAAAGCGGTGACCGCAGCCGGCTATGACTACATTATGATGGATGCAGAACTGACTCGCTACGGCGGCGTAGAAACCCGGGATGAAGGCAGGCTTTACGCCAAGTGGCTGAAAGAGCACGAAGGTCAGTATGACGGCGTGATCTTCTCCATGCCTATTTTTGCTGACGAAAACGGTGCCATCACCGCTCTGCAGGATGCAGGTGTGCCCATTTTGATGCAGGCCTACCCCGATGAGATCGGCAAGATGGACTTTCAGCACCGCCGGGATGCTTATTGCGGCAAATTCTCTGTTACGGATGTTTTCTGCCAGTATCATGTACCTTTTACTGTATTAAAGCCCCATGTGGTACATCCCCTTTCCGATAAGTTCCAAGAGAATCTCCGGGACTTTGCCGCAATCTGCCGCGTTGTAAACGGTATGAAGCGCTTCAACTTGGGCTGTATCGGTGCAAGAACCACCGCTTTCAAGACCGTCCGTTTTGACGAGATCGCTATGCAGAAGCACGGCATCAATGTGGAGTCCTTTGACCTTTCCGAGCTGTTTGCCAAGGTAAACGAAAAGAAAAACGATGATCCTGTGGTTCTTGCCAAAATTGAACGGCTGAAGAACTATTCCGATTTTACCCGCGTGCCGGAAAGCAATATGTACACGTTGGCGAAGGTCAGCGTGGTTATTGACGAGTACATCGAAGAGTACCACCTGGATGCACTGGCTCTCCGGTGCTGGAATGAGATGGAAACCTATCTGCGGGTCTGTCCCTGCGTACTGCTCAGTGAGCTGAATGACCGGGGCATTGTTGCTTCCTGCGAGATCGATATGTGCTCTGCCATTACGATGCGGGCTATGCAACTAGCTTCCGAGGGCGCAACTGCCGTTCTGGACTGGAACAACAACTACGGCGATGATGAAAACAAAGTCATCCTGTTCCACTGCGGTCCTGTTGCCCAGAGCCTGATGGCCGGCTGCGGCACGGTCACGGAGCATAAGATGTTCGCCAAGAACGATCCCGGCAGTGGCTGGGGCTGTAATGAGGGCCGTATTAAGCCGATGCCCATTACCATCTCCAACTGTCAGACCAAAGACGGCAAGATCATCATCTACGCAAGTGAAGCCAAGTTTACCGATGATGTGATCGAAGCAGAGTTCTTCGGCTGCGGCGGTGTTGCAGAGATTCCTGACCTGCAAAATAAGCTGATCCGTTTGGCCCGTGGTGGCTTCAAGCACCACACCGCTATCTGCGAGGGCCATTATAAAGAAGTTCTGAAGGAAGCCTTTACGACTTATCTCCACTACGATTGGGTAGATATTGACTAAGGAGGGAAAAGCATGATCAGCCTTGGTATCGACATTGGCGGCACCGGCTGTAAGTGTGTCGCGTTCCGTGACGATGGTAAGCAGCTTGCGCTTGCCTACGCGGAATACCCTTTGGCATCCGGCAATGCCAACCTCCCGGCAGATGTTCTGACCTCTTCTGTATTTCAGGTAATTGCCCGTTGTACAGCGCAGTTGAAAAATAAAGGGGAAATTGGTGCCATTACCGTTTCCTCTTTCGGAGAATCCTTTGTTGCGGTGGATGAAGACGGCAATGCCCTTACAGATATTCTGCTTTATTTCGGCAATTCCGAGAGTCAGGCATTCTCCCAGCTTGTAAAGGAAGTAGGAGAAGAAAAGTTTATGCGCATCGCTAAGATTCTGCCGGATGCGTCCTACTCCCTGTCTAAAATGCTCTATACAAAAAAGGCGGCAACCCGCCCTGTCTGGAAATTCCTGTTTATTGCCGGCTTTATCTGTTACCGATTGACAGGAAAAACCTATGCAGATATCTCTCTTGCCTGCCGCAGCTTGCTTTACGATGTGGAGAATCGCTGCTGGTCACAGGAATTGTTGGATGCCTGCGGCATCGCTGTGGCGACTCTTCCCGAAGTGCTGCCCACAGGCGGCAAGGTTGGTACTGTGTTACCGGATATTGCCGTGCAGCTGGGTCTGCCCAAGGATACGCTGGTGGTGATTGGTTCTCACGACCAAATCGTCAACGCCCTTGGCGCAGGTGTGAAAGAAACCGGTGAGGCTGTGGATACCTCCGGCACTTGCGAGTGTATGACGCCCCTGTTTCCGGCAATCCCCGAGGATTTGAATTTCCAGCGGGAGAATTTTGCCTGCGTGCCCTATTTGGAAGACAGAGGCTATGTAACCTATGCCTATAATATTTCTGCCGGCAGTGTGGTGCGGTGGTATCGGGATGCGCTGGCCTACCATTTGAAGGAAGATGACCGCAGTATTTACGATGTACTGAATGAACGATGCCCTAAAGAACCTACAAACCTTTTGGTTTTGCCTTTCCTGCAGGGAATGGGCGGAACACCGGATGTAGATCCGGGTGCAACCGGTATGATTGCCGGACTCACCACCCAAACCCGTCTCCCAGACATATATCGGGCGATTTTAGAGGGCGTAACCTTTGAGATGCGCTACAATCAGGAGAAGCTGAACGGAAACGGCGTCTGTTGCCACAAGCTGTATGCCTGCGGCGGTGGCGCAAGAAGCAAAGTGTGGCTGCAAATTAAGGCGGATATTTTAGGCTGTGAGGTCATCCCTGTAAAGGCTGAGGAGACCGGTGCTATGGGCAGCGCTATTTTGGGCATTGCCGCTGTAACCGGAGAAAGCCCCTTTGCCATTGGAGAAAAGTTTTGGCAGTACGATGCTCCCATTGTACCGATGGCGGAAAAGCAAAAAGTCTATGACCGGAAGTATGAGATGTACAAAGCCTTCCGGGCGCTATACATAGAACAAAGAAGGAAAGAAATATGAAAAAGGCAGTCATGTATGGCGGCGGTAATATCGGCCGGGGCTTTATCGGCGCGCTGCTGAGTCAAAGCGGTTACCACGTCACCTTTATCGATGTGGCTGAGCCGGTAATCAAGGCTTTGCAGGAAAAAGAAAAGTACCCCATTCGTATCGTGTCCACCGATGGCTACGAGGATGTTTGGGTGGAGAATGTAACCGCGGTCAACGGCAATCTTCCTGATGCAGTAGAGGCAATTGCGAACTGCAACATTATGGCAACAGCCGTTGGTGCGCGTATTCTTAAATTCATCGTTCCCAATATCGTTGCCGGTCTGCGGAAACGCTGGGAAATGAATAAAGGCCCCTTAAACATTATCATTTGCGAAAACCTGAACGATGCCAATAAGATCCTTGAGGGGATGCTGAAAGAGCAGCTGACTGAGGAAGAATGCAAGAAGTTCGACGAGACGGTCGGTTTGGTCGAGGCCTCCATCGGTCGTATGGTTCCCGTCCAGACGGAAGAAATGAAGGACGGCGAGCCTATGCGTGTCTGCGTAGAAAAGTACGGCTTCTTACCCGTAGATAAAGCTGCTTTTAAGGGAGAGATTCCAGAAATCAAGAATATGGTACCCTACGCGCCTTTTGACTTTTATATCAAGCGCAAACTCTATGTCCATAATATGGGTCACGCAACCTGTGCTTACTTAGGAGACCTTTTGGGACTGGAGTATATTTACCAGTCTATTGCAGTTCCCGAGGTGCGTGTGCTGGTGCAAAATGCAATGCTGGAAAGCGCCCAAATTCTCCACAAGCATTACGGTGCGGATTTAACTGCATTACAAGCACATATCACCGACCTTTTATACCGTTTTACCAATGCGGCATTGGGAGATACCTGCGGACGTGTTGGCGGTGATCCTGCGAGAAAGCTCTCTCCTGCGGACAGACTCATTGGCTCCTCCCTCTTGGCGATAGAGGAGGGAATCACACCCGCATATATCGCAGTTGGTGCGGCGGCAGGCCTGCGTCGTTACCTGAATGAAAACGGCGGTGTGCAGTCCGTAGATACTGCAAAGACGGTACTCTTGGAGGTTTCCAAGTTAGAAGAAAACCACACCTTGGCAAAATTGATCCTTCACTATTACGAAATGCTGCTTAGCGGCTGTGATCTTGCAACGCTCATTTTAGAAGCAGATAAAATCAAACACGAAAATATGGGGAGTGTGGTTTAATTTATGAATGTAAATCCTTATATCGGACACCCCAGTCAGCTTGGCGGTGTGGAAGAAGTCCGTCTTGTTGGTGGCAAGGGCGACGGAATGCGCCTTTTCCAGCTGCGAAATGGTGTGGGTCTTGAGATGACCGTCTGCGCTGACCGCTGTGCGGATATTTACCGCCTTTCCTATAAGGGCGACAATATGGGCTATTTTTCTCCCAGTGGTTATGTGGCGCCCAGCTATTACGACGATCAAGGTGCAGGCTTCTTAAAGAGCTTTACGGCTGGTTTTCTCACTACCTGTGGACTTACCGCTGTGGGCAGTCCTTGCACCGATAATGGGGAAGACCTGCCCCTACACGGCACCATCGGCAATACCCCTTGTGAGAGAATCTACTGGGACGAGGATGAAGAAAACTATTATATCCGCGCCACGGTAAGCGACAGCCGCATTTTTGCCCGGAAATTGGTACTTAAACGCACCATTTCCGTATCAAAAAACGAGAGCAAATTCACCGTTTCTGATGTGATCGAAAATGAGGGTGATACGGAATCTCCCGTGATGATCCTGTACCATATGAATATGGGTTACCCCTTGCTCAGCGAAAATGCCGTTGTGGAGGTTACTTCCGTTGAAGTAGCACCCAGAAACGAACACGCTGCAGAGGATTTAGCCACTTGGAATAAGATGCTGACACCTACCCCCAACTTTGAAGAGCAGTGCTACTACCACAAGATGGGGCAGGAGGGACGTGCTTCCATCTATAACCCCGATATTCGCAAGGGTTTGACGATTTCTTTTGATCCCAATACTTTGGATCATTTTACCGAGTGGAAAATGATGGGCTATCGGGACTATGTCCTTGGCTTAGAGCCGGGCAACTGCACACCCGATGGCCGTGACGTAATGCGCCGTGAGGGTAAGCTTAAATTCTTAAAACCCGGCGAAAGCATCGCGTATGAAGTAAGTATTAACCTTTACGAAAAATAAGGAGATAGACAATGCCTATTATTACCGGCCGGGAGAATGTCTTGGCAATATATAAAGAAGCTGCAAAGAAAGGCTGGGTCATTCCTTGCCTGTGTAGCGAAAACTTAACCACCACGGAAGCCATCCTCACAGCAGCCTCCGAGTTTGCAACAGAAAAGGGCTATGATCGCATTCCCATTACTTTAGCTATTACCAATCAGTATGATCATCGCAGCCAATCTGTGTTTTATACCCATACCCGTCGGTGGGATGTTGGTCTGAAGCTGTTCCGCGCCAGTATCGATATTCTTGCTGATGCTTTCCCCAATGTGGATATTCTTATCCACTTAGATCACGCCCAGCACGATACCGATGCGGAGCTGTTAGAGAGTGATCTTAGTATGTATTCTTCTGTTATGTACGATGCGTCCAGTCTGCCAATGGAGGAAAATATTGCAAAAACAAAGGCGTATGTCCAGCGTAAGGGCAACGAAATACTAATCGA
>SVLZ01000066.1 GCA_015067665.1 Oscillospiraceae bacterium
ATCATAAACATAGGAAACTCCATCCGATCAGGATGCTTGTCCTCTGTCAGCAGGAAATTGAAGCAGTGTTCATATCCCTTCTGCAATTCGGGAATATCGTCGAGAATCTCATGGACAAAATTCCAACCGTGGATTTCCCATACAGTTTCGCTATTCTCCGGCGTAAGGGTGACGGATTTGCCAACATCCTGGTCGCCAGGCACAACAGTATCTTCATATCCCTTTTCCTTCAGAGCTTCGAATGCGTCGATCATCTGCTGCGTGCCCTGAATCACGGAGCCATTCATAATCATTTGCACATCGGGAGAAGCGGGCAAATGGCGCAGAGTAGTTCTTTCATAGAACTCTTTCAGCTTGGCGATAACGGCCTCTCCGTCTGCTGGGGACATTCCAAACTCGCGGAGCATTTCAAAATCCGATACAGCATGGAATAAATAATCGGATGCGCTTTGTACTAATTTTTCCATATTGGTTTTTTCGGTCAGATATGATTGTTGGATTTCTTTGATCCGCTCCAGCTTTTGTACCTGTTCCGCAATCTTCTGGTCAAATGCTTCAAACACCTGCTGATCCGGCATGGTAAGCAATGCCTTTATCTCATCGATGGTGAAGTCAGCGGATTGAAGATTCTTGATCTTCACAAAATCTATGGCCTGAGATTTTGCATAATAGCGGTAACCGGACCATTGATCCACCTTAACCGGTTTCAGTAGGTCAATTTTGTCATAGTACCGCAAGGTCTGCGTATTGCAGCCACATAGAGTAGCGAATTCTTTGATGGTCATCATATCTGCAACCTCCTTCCACCACGACTATATCATTATAGCTTAGTATAAAGTCAATAGGATGTTAAGTAAAATTTCTTGAAACGGTATCTATTATGTGACAAGGAAGTGTGAGTACAATCTAAGTATAGCAGTAAAAAGCAGCATATCAAGAATTCAATATTATAAGATTGTATTTCAAGCCAAGGGCGCACTTACTCACCACCGGCAAAAACCGGCGGTGCAATGCGGGCGGTCAATGACCGCCCCTACATTCTCAAAGTGGAAAACATCCTTGACAAACCGTGTGACAGTCCGTTGGAACGTGAGCGGAGAGAACGACAGATACTCCTTGTGTTTTTTGGAAAATAATGATATAATAAAAGAAAAATTCACGACCAAGGAGGAAGTGTTATGAAAAAACGGCTCGTTATTTTTGTTGCGCTGCTTTGTGTGATGTCGCTATGTATGCAAGGCTGTGCCATCTTGGGACTGAGCCCCCTTTTGGGCACCGAACTGTCTGCGACGGAGCTCTATCTGACCTGTGCGGCCTCCGTTGTGGAGATCCGGACGGAAGCGGAGGGTGGCGGGTCAACCGGATCGGGTTTCTTCTGTGACGGCAAAGGTACTGTCATCACCAATTACCACGTGATCGAAAACTATGCCGCGGCCAAGGTCTATTTGCTGACCGGCGAAGAATATGAAGTAAAAAGCGTCAAAGGCTATGACATCAAAAAGGATATTGCCGTTTTGGAAACAGAGTGCACCAACTCGATCCCCTTGCAATTCCGCACAGACGGTGTGATTACCGGTGAGAAGGTCTATACCATCGGCAGTTCCTTGGGTATGACAAGCACGCTTTCCGAAGGCATCGTGTCCTGCGCACTGCGGCAAATGGGAGACCAGATGTACATTCAATCAACAGCACCGATCTCTCCCGGTAATAGTGGCGGCCCGCTGTTTGATGCCTATGGCAATGTGATCGGCATCAATACATTGACCTTCCTGAACGGTCAGAATGTGAACTTTGCCGTTCCGGCGGCGGAGGCATTGGGTGTTGGTGTCAGCAACCCCACCACACTGGAAAAACTGTTCACCAGAACAGCCACCGGTAGGGAAGGGGAACGGAAGCTGAATAATTGGAGCGTCAGCTATGTGCCTGAGGATGACAGCGAGATCGATAAGGATGCTTATACGATCCTTTTCCAGGTGCGGGATCAATATGACTGCCAAATGAAGCCTGCGGGCAGCGTGTCGGTGGAAATCATCAACGACGACGATCAGAGCGTGTACGGAAAGTCACTACCGTTTACCAGCAGTGACACAGTGCTTGTGGAGACCCGTGAGGGTGTGTTTGAATTTATGGCGGTCCATATCCCTTATGAGGACATCAGCTATGGCGATACATATTTCGGTATGCTTAATTTTACAATAAGCATTGATGACTATACGTTTGACCCCGTTCCGGTGCGAATGATGGATCTGCCGGTGCTATAAGGCGCAATATTACAGACCGGAGCAATGGCTTCGGTCTGCTTTTTAATAAAATAGGGAAATTCCTCCCGATTTTTCCCGTTACCCCCTTGTAAAATTTGTAAAATTAGCGTATACTTTTATTTATCTATGACCATTGCAAAAAGTGAGGAAATGACTATGCAGCTAATTTCTGTTCGTGAGCTGTTCAAAAATACCGACAGCTATATCGGCAAGGAAATCACCGTCGGCGGTTGGGTGCGCTCCATTCGCGCAAGTAAGCAATTTGGCTTTATTGTGCTAAACGACGGCACCTATTTTAACCCTGTTCAGGTCGTCTATCACGACGCCATGGAGAATTTCCAGGAAATCAATAAAACCAATGTAGGCGCTGCGCTGATTGTAAAGGGCACCTTGGTTGCCACACCTGAAGCAAAGCAGCCCTTTGAGATTCAGGCAACGGAAGTGACGGTAGAAGGTGCGTCTACGCCGGATTATCCTCTGCAGAAGAAACGCCACACCTTGGAGTTCTTGCGGACGATGACGCATCTTCGCCCCCGCACCAACACCTTCCAGGCTGTGTTCCGCGTTCGCAGTCTGATCGCTTTCGCGATCCACCAGTTCTTCCGTGAGCGGGACTTTGTGTATGTCCACACGCCGCTGATTACCGGCTCCGACTGTGAGGGCGCAGGTGAAATGTTCCAGGTTACTACATTGGATCTTAAGAACATTCCCCTTACCGAGGACGGTCAGGTGGATTTTGCCCAGGACTTCTTCGATAAGCCCACCAACTTGACGGTTTCCGGCCAGCTCAATGGCGAAACCTTTGCTATGGCATTCCGTAACATCTATACCTTCGGTCCCACCTTCCGGGCAGAAAACTCCAACACTACCCGCCATGCAGCGGAATTCTGGATGATCGAGCCGGAGATCGCGTTTGCTGACCTTTCCGATGATATGCGCCTTGCGGAGGATATGATCAAGTACATCATCCGCTACGTGCTGGAAAATGCACCGGAGGAAATGGCTTTCTTCAACCAGTTTGTCGATCAGGGTCTGCTGGAGCGCCTTAATAACGTGGTGTCCAATGATTTTGGTCACATCACCTATACGGATGCCATTGCCCTTCTGGAGAAGCATAATGACCGTTTTGCCTTCCCTGTCCATTGGGGCAGCGATCTGCAGACCGAGCACGAGCGCTTCCTGACGGAGGAGGTCTTTAAGAAGCCTGTATTCGTTACCGATTACCCCAAGGAGATCAAGGCTTTCTATATGAAGCTGAACCCCGACGGCAAGACGGTAGCGGCAATGGATTGCTTGGTGCCTGGCATCGGCGAGATCATCGGCGGCTCTCAGCGCGAGGACAACTACGAGCTGCTGAAGAACCGCATTGAGGAGCTGGGTATGAAGCCGGAGGACTATGGCTTCTATATGGACCTGCGCAAATACGGCTCTGCCCGTCACGCAGGTTTTGGCCTTGGCTTCGAGCGCTGTGTAATGTATTTGACCGGCATGGGCAACATTCGTGATGTTCTGCCCTTCCCCAGAACGGTTAACAACTGCGAGCTGTAATGAAGGCTTATTAAAAGTGCGTCCTTTTTGGACGCACTTTTTTTCGACGAGAATTGCATTTTTTGGGCAGACGTGGTAATATAATAAAATGAGCAAGGAGGGAAGCTCCTATGAATAAAGAAAAGAAAACGGAGAGTATTTCTGTTTGGGAAAACGGCAAGACGGAAAAGCCGGCCGAGCAGAAAGAGACGATAAAAGAAAATAAGAAGCCAAAAATGTGTCCGATGTGGCCGCTCCTTTTGCTTTTATGGGCCGTGGGCGTCGTTCCGGAGCTTGCGCTGCATTTTTATTCCTCAAAGGGCGGTACTACCCTTTGGAATTGCGGTGTTTATTTTCCGGCGCTGGTTGCATTGGTGCCTGCACTTTTGCTGTACGGCATCGCATATTTTATAGGCAAAAAAGGGGTCAGCTACGGCATATTTGTCGGCTATAGCTTTTTATCAGCTGCCCTTTGCGGTTCGCAGATCGTTTACTACTGCATTTTCGGCAGCTTTTACTCTATCAATCTATTGTCTGTTGCGGGCGATGCATTCCAGTTTACGGATGCCATTCACGCAGGTATTCTGGAGACACTGCCTTTGCTTCTTCTGTGCTTGCTGCCGCCGACCTGCGTTGCAGTATTTGGCTGGAAGCTCTTTGCGCTGACGGAGCGAAAGTGGCAGTGGGGGCTTGTTCCCCTTGCGCTGGCGCTGGTTTTGCATATCGGCACCGTAGCAGCGCTGCCTCTCTTTGACGGCACGGACACGATGAGTGCCTACGACCTCTATCACAATACCGATGACAAATACCTGAGCGTCAATAAATTGGGCTTTGCCACCAGTCTCCGTTTAGAAGTGACCCACGCAATTACAGGCGAACAGCGAGACGGTGACCTTGTGATCGTTGTGCCGCCCACAGACCCCGAGCCTACGGATGCGCCCAACGAAGATGCAACAGAGCCTACGGAGCCGCCGCGCTACAATATTTTGGATATTGATTTTGATCAGCTGATCGCGGACAGCGGAGATAGCAAGATCAAGCAGCTGCACCAGTATTTCCAAAGTCAGACAGCAACCAAGCAGAATGAATATACGGGCATCTTCGCGGGCTGTAATTTGGTGATGATTACGGCAGAAGCCTTCAGTGATAAGATCATCGACCCGGTGCGAACACCGACTCTGTATAAAATGATGACCGAGGGTATGTATTTCTCCAATTTTTACGCACCCTATTGGTACGGTTCCACCTGCGACGGTGAGTATGCCCACCTAACCGGTACTTTGCCCATTAACGGCAGCTTGGCATTCCAAAAGACCATCGGAAATAAAATGCCTCTTGTGATGAGCCAGCAGTTAATCAAAGAGGGCTATGGCGCCTATGCTTATCACGGTCACACCTATAGCTATTACAAGCGTAATCAATACCTGAAAAATTTAGGCTTTGATTATAAGGGCGGCCGCGGCGGCGGACTGGATGTCAAGAAGCAATGGCCGGCTTCTGACGTGGAGGTCGTGGAAAAATCTGTAGGATTTTATGCAGATAAAGCGCCTTTTGTGACGTATTATATGTCTATTTCCGGTCATATGAATTACGATTTCTCCGGAAACCGGGTATGCTATGATAACCGGCACTTGGTGGAAAATGAACCGTACAGCGAAGCAATTCGCGCTTATCTTGCCTGCCAAATGGAGTTTGATCTCTCTCTGGAGCTGCTGATGAAGCGACTGGAAGAGGCCGGAACGCTTCAGAACACCGTGTTTATCATCGTGGCAGACCATTATCCCTATGGCCTCACCGCAGAGCAGTACAGTGAATTGTTCGGCCATAAGATCGATGAAACCTTCGAAATCCACAAAAACGGTTGCATTATCTATAAGCCGGGTATGACACCGGTGGTTGTGGAGGAGCTGTGCTACTCTATCGATGTGCTGCCTACCCTTTCGAACCTTTTCGGACTGGAATTTGACTCTCGGCTGTATGCGGGACGGGATGTGTTCTCGGAAAAGGAAGCGCTGGTGATCTTCGATGACCGCAGCTGGATCACGGAGCAGGGTCGGTACAATTCCACCACCAAAAAGGGAATCGCCAATGACGGAACACCTCTGTCAGCGGATTATATAAAGCGCATCAATACAGAGGTGGCTAACCGCTTTACCGTTTCTTCCCGCGTGGTCGATTACGACTATTGGCGCATTTTATTTGAATAACAGGAAAAGCCAACCGGTAGGTTGCTGTCACTTAGTTAGGAAAATCCCGTCATCCTGAGCGAAGCGACGAAGGAGCGAAGTCGAAGAATCTACGCATTATCGTTTCTGTAATGCAGTTTTTTGGTGCGAAGATCCTTCGACTCCCTTCGGTCGCTCAGGATGACAAACTAACGGAAAGAGATTGACCGTCAGGTTGGCTTTTCCTTGTATGATTCTTTACAAAAGCAGGTATCCTTTGTACAGGGAGTGGTTTTGTGAAGAGACTGAAAAAAGTGTGCTGTATATTGCTTTTGGTATCAATGCTTGGCGGCTGTGGCTGTCAAAGGGAGGAACCGCTGGCGGTGGTGGTGGAAAAAGTGGAAGTGACCAGCCATCACGGAGCGGAAACGCTGGAGCGAACGTATACGAAAAGCGCGAAAATATCTGCCATCTTAAATTATTTGCGATGGCTTCGTCCGAAATTTGGTGCGGATTGCGATCCGGAACAAATTCCGGGAGATGCCTATACGATTACGGTGACGCTCTCGGACGGAGAGCAGGAAATTTATGAGCAAAAGACCAATGGCTATCTGCGAAAAGATGAAGGCAGATGGCAAAACATCGACCCGGAGAAGGGAATCATGCTCTATGAAATCATCTCCCAAATGGGAAGTGATGAAACGGAGCCAAAGATTACAAAACAAAAGCTTATGCGGCAGTGATATTAAACAGGGAAAAACCCTATATCACTTGCAAGCAAATATAACTGAAAAAAGCACTTGCGAAAGGGCGGTTCTCATAAGGAAGTTTGATTTCTCCTTGTAGGGACCGGCGTTCTCGACGGTCCATTAAGCCATGGTTGCATTGCAGAAGACAAATATGAACCCCGACAGATTGTCAATGTCTGTCGGGGTTCAATTATATACAGTATAATGAGTAAGGAGAATGTTTGGTGTTGCCTTGATATT
>SVLZ01000067.1 GCA_015067665.1 Oscillospiraceae bacterium
AGGAGGGTGCTTGATATGAAAAATAGCTTCTCACAGCGCCTTGGCAGTATGCTGAAGGTGGATTTCAGAAGAATGTTCAAATCCAAAACCTTTTATATTCTCATTGCCTGCGCCCTTGTGATCCCAATCCTGATGACGGTGATGATGACCATGATGGATGGCTCCGTTTCCGTCAATCCCCAAACCGGCGAGGAAACCATTATGGAAGGCCCGGAAAACACCTGGCAGAATATCGGCACTCTCCCCGGCGGTGAAGCCATGGGCGGCAACGATGTTTTCATGATGTGTAACATCAATATGGTCTTCATGCTGGTTGCCGTTTTCATCTGCCTGTTTATTTCCGAGGATTTTAGAAGCGGCTTTGCCAAGAATCTATTTACTGTCCGGGCAAGAAAGGGCGACTATGTGGCATCCAAGACGGTTTCCGGATTTATTTGTGGCGCGCTTATGCTGATCGCCTACTTTGTGGGTAGCCTGCTGGGCGGCGCAATCTCCGGTCTGTCCTTTGACCTTCACGGCCTGACCACTGGCAATATCGCCATGTGCATGGTGGCAAAGATCTTCCTGATGCTGGTTTTTGTTGCCATTGATGTGATTGTCAGTGTAGCAGCCAAGCAAAAAGCCTGGCTTTGCCTGTGCGGCTCGCTCGGGGCAGGTATGCTGCTGTTTATGACGGTGTCTTTGATCACCCCTCTCGGTTCTACGCTGCTTCATGTAATCGGCTGCCTTGCAGGAGGTGCCCTGTTTAGTGTGGGTCTGGGTGTTTTCAGCAATAGAATTCTAAATAAAACCAGTCTGGTATAAACTGCTGCCGCTTCTGCATTATGAACAGAAGCGGCAGCTTTCTTTATACAAAAATAAGCGGACGAGAGATTTTCTCGTCCGCTTGTGCTTTATCGTTTTGTGAAGGTGATGGTGGCGGTATCCGCGGTAAGGGACATTACGGTAAAGGTATAGTTTAAGCTTTTGCCGCTGTCCGTATAGGTGACGGGCAGGGTTTCCCCGCTGCCAAAGATATAATCGCCATCCAGCGCGGTGACAAATTCCAGCAGATTATTCTCTGTGCCGTATTCCTTGTCGGAGGGATCTGTATTGTTGTTGTACACGTCATAATAGATTTCGCCCTCATAGTTATCTTTTATGAGGGAAGCATTGACGTGGTAGACTACGATACCGCTGCGGTCAAAATAGCCGTTGCCGCCACCGTTGAGACCGTTATTTGTATAGTAGACAACAATATAGTACTCCTGATAAGCACCGAGGGAGGGGTCCCAGTTGTTGGCGAGGAGAATGGTATCACCGTTTTTGGAGAAGTCACTGAGGGTCAGGGTTATGCTGCCGTTTGTGACCACAAGGCGGGAACTGGTGATCCAGCCGAGGTTAAATTTGGTATAGGCACTGTGGTCACCCAGCATATTGTCCATCACATCGTGGCCGTCCATAGGATGGTTTTCTGCATCGGAGGTATCGTAATAGTCATCAGCGCCCAATACGTGTCCAAATTCGTGAATGTAAGTGTAGGTATTAAAGACGCTTGCGTCATCGTAATCATTGCCGTCGTCCTGCAGGAAATAATAGGAAGCCCAGACAAAGTCATTTGCACTGACACCGTCGTACTCGTAATAGTAGCCGTCGCTATCTGTATAGCCGTTCCAGTAGCGGTAGGCCCAGTGGAAATCGTCCTCGCCAACCTCTAAGTTGTTGATCATCACAACGGCATCAATGACATCGTTACCGTCGGAGTCAAATTTGGACAGATCCATAGAGGTGGAGAGATATTGCAGTATCTCATCCAGAAGAATTTGATCGCCGTTGGCATAGCCTTCGCTGTCTTTAAGCCCTTCATAGTAGGCACTGTTCTTTTTCGGAGTGTACCAAGTGTCCAGTACGGTCACATCTAAGTCCATCTGACCGTAGCTGGCAATGCGGTAGAAATTATCCACGGAATAGTATTCGTTTCCATTTTCACCGAAGGCAAGCTCTAATTTATCAATATGGGAAGCGGTGAGCTTGTTGCCGTCGCTGAAGCCAACGGGGATGACGAGTACGGCAGGCGCGCCAATGGTGGGACAGCCATCTAAGTAGTAGCCCTGATCGTGGACATCCTTAACGAGGGTGGCATCCTTGAAATTCACATTGTAAATGCCGTTTGTACCGGTGGGGAGGCCTTTGCCGTCGTTGGTGATGACATTTTCGTTTGTATCACCGGGCTGAGTGCTTGGTTCGGTGACTTCGGGATCCTTGCTGAGGGAGGAAAAAATATAGACATTTACATAGCTTTCGCCATCTTCTGTGTAGTAAACAATGTCTACCGTCAGATCGTCTTTTGTGAAGGAATACCAAAGATCACCGGCGTCGTCGGGATAGGGACCTTCTGCTTTGTAGGAAGAGAATTTTTTAAGATATGCGTCAAATTCTGCCTTTGTATTGCCAACGGTATAGAAACACAAACCGTTTTCGTAGTCGTACTCCTTGTTATAGCCCTCAATGTAGTATTCGTTGTTGGGCAGGAAGGGAATGAGTGCACCGATATACTGATTGAAGAGTGCTTTGTCATCTGCGCTCCAATCCTTATAGGAGTGGTTGTTCTCGTCGGGCTTGGGCTCGGTGGGGATGGATGTACTGCCATCGTTTATCCGGACAAAAATGCTGAGAATAAAGTTTCCCTCGCTGGCATAATAGGACAGATCCATAATGAGACCGCCCTTTACATAGCAGTACCAGGTATTGCCTGCTTCATCGGTATAGGACGATACGGGGGTATAGCCCTTCAGGCTTGCCTGATAAGCGGCAAACTCCTCCGGTGTATTGCCCACAGTGCGGAAATGGAAGCCTTCCTCGTAGCCATCGGGTGTATTGTAGCCTTCGAGGGTGTAGTGCTCGTTGGGCGCGAAGGGAATGACTGCACCAAGGTACCCGGTCATAAGGTCTTTTTCTGCGGGAGTAAAGCTGCTGTAGGTATGCGTGATCGGGGGATCGGTGGGCATCGGGGGATCTGGTTCTGTATCACAACCGACCAGTGAAAACGCAATTACAGCGCAGAGCAGAAGAGCAAACAGCTTTTTCATACTGTATCTCCTTTAAGGGTGGAATATATTACAAGATTATCATATATTTATGGGAAATGCAAGGATAACCACCGTGTTTTTATAGAAAAAATACGCAAAATCCGACTGGCGATTTTGGCAGACGCAAGGATCAAAGGTTGCAAATGTAACACTTATATGCTACTATTTATATGGAGGTGGAAGAAGATGGCACATTTTATGGATATGGTACAGTCTTCTCTTTTTGAAGGCATTACACCGGAGGAGCGGGTCACGATGCTCTCCTGTTTTGGCTATTACTTAGGCAGCTACCAAAAGGGTGAGCCGATCGCGATGGAAGGCTCTTATATCCGCCATTTTGGTGTGGTGCTCTCCGGCTCCGTGGATATGGTGAAGGAGGATATTTGGGGTAACCGGACGTTGCTTGTCCGTGCCAAAAAGGACGATGTATTTGGCGAGAGCTTTGCCTGCGGTGAAGATAAGCTATCCAGCGTGGGCTTTTATGCCTATGAGGAGACAAGCGTCCTGTTCCTTTCTTTTGATAAGGTGATGCATAATTGCCAAAACGCCTGCACCTGCCACCATAAGCTCACCGACAATATGGTTCGCGTCATCGCGGCGAAAAACCGGGAGCTGATGCGAAAGGTAGAGGTGGTCTCCAAGCGCACCATCCGGGAGAAGGTACTGACTTACTTATCTCTGCAGGCCCAAAATCAGCAAAGCCGGTATGTGGAGCTGCCATTAGGGCGGTTGGAGCTGGCGGAATACCTCTGCGTAGACCGCAGTGCCCTGACCCGGGAGCTGGCGAAAATGCAGGAGGAGGGCATCATCGACTACGATAAAAATTGCTTCCGAATTTTATAAAATAGCCCCTGATAAATGTGACTTTTGCAACATCCATCAGGGGCTTTTCTATATATAATAAAGAAAAAGGAGGAATGAATTATGATTGTAGAAGGATGTCAGGGAAAACCCAGAACACCCACCATTCACGAAAAGATCTGCCCCCAGTGCGGCAGCGTTATCGAGCTGTTTTCTATAGATACCCAAGTTACTTGTGAAAATTGCGGTTTTGTTGCCTACAACGATACCTTAAGCTGTGTGCAATGGTGTGCTTACGCCAAAAAGTGCGTAGGGGAAGAGATGTATGAAAAGATGATGGAAATTGCCGCACAGCAGAAAAAGCAGGCGGAGGAGGAGAAGAAAAAGAGGAGGGAAGCGGTGTGATCCGAAAGATCATTGTCATCAATGAGGAAAAATGCGATGGATGCGGCCTTTGCGCCAGCGCCTGCCACGAGGGTGCCATTGGCATTGTGGCGGGGAAAGCCAAGCTTCTCCGGGAGGATTATTGCGACGGTCTGGGCGACTGCTTACCTGCCTGCCCCCGAAAGGCCATCTCTTTTGAACTGCGGGAAGCCCCTGCATATAATGAAGCGGCGGTACTGGAAAATAAGCTGCGGAAAAATGCCCCGGATGTACCCAGCTGTCTTGTGAATTTCCCGGTGCAGATCAAGTTGGTGCCGCCCAATGCGCCCTATTTTAACGGCGCAGACCTGCTGATCGCGGCGGACTGTACCGCCTTTGCCTACGGGAATTTCCACCGGGATTTTATGGCGGGACGGATATGCTTAGTAGGCTGTCCGAAGCTGGACGGTGTAAATTACGCGGAAAAGCTCTCGCAAATTTTTGAAAACAACGATATTCGGAGCGTCACCGTGGTACGGATGACCGTACCCTGTTGCGGAGGACTTCCTTTTGCAGTAAAGACGGCGCTACAAGGTTTAGAAAAAGAAATTCCGGTCAAGGTAATTACCATTACCCCGGACGGACAGATCATTTCATAAAGGAGGAAATCTTATGAGTCATTTGAATGGAAAAACGGTAATCGTCACCGGCGGCGGTCGGGCGGTACTGAAAGATGGCAGCTGCGGCTCCATCGGTTATGGCATTGCAACCGCTTTCGCAAAGGAGGGCGCAAATTTAGTGCTCACCGGACGGAATCTGCAAAAGCTACTGGACGCCAAGGAGGAGCTGGAACGGCTCTACGGCGTAAAGGTTTTGCCGGTGCAGGCAGATGTCTCTGCGGGCGCGGATAATGAAAAGGTCGTGCAAGGTGTAGTCGAGCAGGCGGTGGAAGCCTTTGGGGATATCCATGTGCTGATCAACAACGCCCAAGCCTCTGCCTCCGGTGTGCCCATCGCGGAGCATACCATGGAGCAGTTTGATCTTTCGATGTATTCCGGCTTGTACGCAACATTTTTATATATGAAGGCCTGCTATCCCTATCTTAAAAAGACCCAGGGCAGCGTCATTAACTTTGCCTCCGGTGCAGGACTTTTTGGAAACTTTGGACAGGGCGCTTACGCGGCAGCCAAGGAAGGCATCCGGGGACTTTCCCGGGTGGCGGCAACAGAGTGGGGCAAGGACGGCATCAATGTCAATGTGGTTTGCCCACTGGCTTGGACAGCGCAGCTGGAAAACTGGGCAGATGCTTATCCCGAGGCATTCCGCGCCAATGTGCATATGCCCCCAATGGGACATTTTGGCGACTCCGAAAAGGAGATCGGCAGAGCCTGCGTAGCGCTGACCTCGCCGGACTTTAAGTATATGAGCGGCGAGACCCTGACGCTGGAAGGCGGCTTGGGACTAAGACCGTAACATTTAAGCAGGATGCACCCGCATCCTGCTTAATAATTGACAATTGACAGTTGATAGTTGACAATTTTGTTATTATCAAACACATAAAAACCTTGACATCTATTTTTATTAGGCTTATAATTGGCGAGTAAGGATTTGGGCTTGTAGCGCAGTTGGGAGCGCACCACATTCGCATTGTGGGGGTCGGGAGTTCGAATCTCCTCAAGTCCACCAATAAAAAAGTCGCCCCGATGGGGCGGCTTTTTTATTGGTATGGTATTTACGCAGAGGAGATTCGAAGATCTAAAATGCAATATGCCGGTGGCATATTGCTGTCACCAGTGCAAACACTGGTGACTACCTTGATTAAACGAATCTCCTCAAGTCCACCATAAGCAAAAGCACCACAGCTTTTTCGGCTGTGGTGCTTTTTTGGTTCGATAATCAATGTAGGGAACGGATTTATCCGTTCCATCACGGCGCGGCATTAGCTGAGGAATGCATAAATGCATTCCCTACGGCGACTAACAGAGTTTAGGCGATCGGTTCAAAATCGGCATACCCGTGCTTGCACAGGGGGCAGACGATGTCGTCGGGGAGGGTGTCACCCTCGTAGACCCAGCCACAGACCTTGCACACAAAGCCCTTCTTGCCATCGGTTTCCGGCTTGGGCTTTACATTGTTTTGATAATAGGTGTAGCTCATAGTTTCCTGATTACCCAAAACTCTTGCTTCCGTAACAGAGCAGATGAACATACCGTGGGTGCCGAGATCCACATACTGCTCTACCTTCAGGCTCATAAAGGCGTTGATATGCTGGGGCAGGAAGCGCAGACCGTTGTCGGAGCGCAGCTCCTCCACACCGGCAAACTTGTCCGCAGTGCGACCACTCTGGAAGCCGAAATTCTGGAAGATGGAGAAGGGGGCGGTAATGTCCAAGCAGTTGACATTCATCATACCGGTCTGTTTGATGACGTGGTGGGAGTAATTCTCCTTGTTAATGGTAACAGCGACCCGGTTGGGGGTGCTGGTGACCTGGGTGACGGTATTGACAATCAGACCGTTGTCCTTCTTGCCGTCGTTGGAGGTGACCACATACAGACCGTATCCAATGTTAAAGAGCGCAGTCAGGTCGTTTTTGTTGGCGGTGGCATCCTGCCGGGCAAGATACTCAC
>SVLZ01000068.1 GCA_015067665.1 Oscillospiraceae bacterium
TACAGATTATCCGCCTCTGTCCGTAAGCAAAGGAGGTGTCGTACCACAGATGGAGAATGTGGCGAAATCCGATGCTAACGATAATCGCAAGATGGTGTTGACCAACGATTTTGTTATTAACTCTCGCTCGGATAGAAAGCAGTCCTGCGGCGTATCTCCATTGGCCGGCTCTGTATCTTTGATTAATACCGTTCTATACCCGGCAAAAGGTGCGCCGATTGTTCCGGCATACTTGAACTATCTACTAAAGAATTACGGCTTTGCAGAGGAATTCTATCGTTGGGGCCACGGCATTGTTGCCGATTTGTGGACTACCCGTTGGCAGGAAATGAAGAGCATTCTTTTGCCTGTGCCGTCTATGGAGGAACAGCAGCAAATACTCAATACAATTTCTGCACAGACAGATAAGATCGATGCCCTCATCGCAAATGTTCAGGCACAGATTGAAAAGCTGAAAATTTATAAAAAAAGTTTGGTCATAGAATGCGTCACAAAGGGGATGCATCCCTGTAACAATAAAAAAACTATAAAGATTGAATGGATTTCTGAAATGCCCGCACACTGGGAAGAATGCAGAATTAAGAATGTTATATTCCCAAAGGATAAACCAGTTTTGCCAACAGACCAGATCATTACATGTTTCCGAGATGGTGAAGTTACGTTAAGAAGCAAAAGACGGGAGGACGGATTTACAGTATCCTTTACCGAACATGGTTATCATGGCGTAGATATAGGTGATCTGGTTGTTCATGGCATGGATGCCTTTGCAGGCGCTATTGGTTGTTCAGATAGTCGAGGCAAAACTACTCCGGTTGTCCATGTTTGCCATACGGCCGGAAATAATCGGTATTTCATGTATTATTTACGTGCCATGGCCTATGGAAATATCCTAATGGATTTGTCAAATGGTGTTCGCATTCGATCGAGTGATTATCGTAATTTCGACCGATTGGGTGTATTTGGCATTGCTGTTCCGCCAAGAATTGAACAAGATGAAATTGTCAATTTTCTTGATGAAAAATGCTCTATGATCGATAGTCTGATTGTTGCAAAGCAGGCGAAAACCGAAAAACTGGAACAATACAAGCGCTCCCTCATTTATGAATATGTCACCGGGAAGAAGGAGGTATCCTGATGGATAAAAGCGAAAAACGATTTGAACGGGATATAGAGACCTTCCTTATTTCCCCGGAAGGTGGCTACACGCAGTTCTGCGGGCAGGACGCCGAGGGTAATTGGGTACATGCCCGTCAGCACGATGTTTCCAAGTGCATCTATATGGATGTCCTATGCGAATTCATCGCAAAGACCCAGCCCAAAGAATGGGCCAAGTATACCAAATATTACGGCGCTGCCGCTGCGGACAAGCTATACCATCGGTTGGAGACCACCATCTCCAATCAGGGCTTGCTGCATGTGTTGCGCAATGGCATAGAGGATATGGGCTGCAGCCTGAAGGTCTGCTATTTTAAGCCCGTATCTGAGCTCAACCCTTTGGATGCAGAACGATATGAGGCGAACATTCTGGGCTGCACCCGGCAGTTCCGATACACCACCGCCAACACCAATACCATCGATATGGTGCTGTCCGTCAATGGTATCCCCGTGGTGGCGCTGGAATTGAAAAACCAGCTTACCGGGCAGGACTATGTGTGCGCTATCAACCAGTATAAAAATGATCGTAGTTCAAAAGAGTTTGCCTTCCGTTTGAACCATCGGTTCTTAGTGTACTTTGCTGTAGACCTGTACGAAGTCTGGATGACTACCTGCCTTGCAGACGGCGGTACCCGCTTCCTTCCCTTTAATCAGGGTTCCAACGGCGCGGGCAATACCGGCGGTGCGGGAAATCCCGTCAACGAAAAGGGATATGCCACAAGCTATCTCTGGGAGGAGGTTCTGCAGCGGGACAGCCTGCTCGACCTTATCCACCGCTTCATCTCCTTCGTAAAGGAAAAGGAAGAAGTGGTAAAGAACGGCGTTACAAAAACAGTCACCAATGAAAAGATGATCTTCCCCCGGTATCATCAGTATGATGTGGTGAAGAAAGTCCTTTGGGATGTGAAGCGGAACGGCCCCGGTCATAACTACCTGATACAGCACTCCGCAGGCTCCGGCAAGTCCAACTCTATCGCATGGATAGCCTATCGGCTTGCGTCCGTACATGATGAGGAGAACAAAGGCATATTTGACTCGGTCATCGTGGTCACCAACCGTGTGGTGCTGGATGGCCAGTTGCAGGATACCATCAACAGTTTTGAGCATAAGGCCGGGTTGGTGGAGGCCATTGACGAGAAAAAGAACTCCCGCAGCCTTGCGGAAGCCATCAACGATAAAAAACGCATTATCATCTGCACCATACAGAAGTTCCTCTTTGCCCAGAAGGACATGGAGAAATTCAAAGGGCGCAAGTTCGCTATCATCATAGACGAGGCGCATCAGGGGCAAAACGGCGAAAGCGCAAAGACACTCCGCCGCAGCCTTATCGATATCGGCATTGCCATTAAGGAGTATGCGGAGGAGGCCGGGATCGATGAGGATGAGGTAGATCTCACCGATGAATATGTGAATGCGGTGGTAGGCCAGGGCAGGCATGAAAACCAGTCCTTCTTTGCTTTCACCGCTACGCCCAAGGGACAGACGCTGGAGACCTTCGGCTCCGTGGTTGGTGTGAATGAAGATGGAGAGCCTGTGAAGGCGCCCTTCCATGTGTATTCCATGCGGCAGGCCATTGAGGAAGGCTACATTCTGGATGTGCTGGCCAATTACACCACGGTGAAGGAAGCGTTCCGGCTGATCCGCGTATCCGAGGATAACCCGGAGCTTATCGAAGGGCCAGCCGCCCGTGCTCTGTTCCGGTACTATAAGCAGCACGGGTACACCATAGCGCAAAAAACCGAAATGATCATGACAAACTTTCTGGATAACTGCCGTTATCAGATCAACGGCAAAGGGAAGGCCATGGTTGTAGCGGACAGCCGCGCCAATGCGGTGCGCTATTATCTCGCTATCAAAAAATACATGCAGGATCACCCTGCGGAATGTGCCGGTAGCGATGTGATGATCGCATTCTCCGGGGAAGTGACGCTCCCGGATTATCCCAGCGATAAGCCTTTCACCGAGGCTACTATGAATCTGGACGAGAACGGCAAGTACATCACTACCGACAAAAAGTTTCGTAAAGCATTCCACAGCAGCCAGTACAACATCCTGGTGGTGGCCAATAAGTATCAGACCGGCTTTGATGAACCGCTGCTTCATACCATGTATGTGGATAAGAAGCTGCATGATGTAACCGCAGTGCAAACGCTTTCCCGCCTGAACCGCACCGCATCCGGTAAACACAGCACTTTTGTCATGGACTTCGAGAACACCGAGAAGGATATAAAAGGTGCATTCCTGCCGTTCTATGAAATTACAGCAATGGAAGGCAGCACCGACTTGAATAGAGTGTATGACCTCCGCAACAAAATCCGCGACTTCATGCTCTATAATTATGAAGATGTGGAAGTGTTTAATAAGTTTATGGCAACGCAAATGGGTAAAAATCAGGACGCCGCCGCTCTTGGCAGGCTGGCTGGAATGTTCAAGCCGGTCATCGCAAGGTATAACGATCTTTCCGAGGATGACCGCTTTACTGCCCGTGATTATATCCGCAAGTTCAACGGCGCATATTCCTATGTCACGCAGCTTGTGCGGCTCCACGACAAAGATCTTTTCAACGAATATCAATATACCCTCCATCTTGTCAGGCTGCTTCCGAGAGTTGGCGTTGAGATCGTGGATATCGATGATAAAATCAGACTGGAATATGCTTCGCTTACCGAAACCTTCAAAGGCGCGATCCTGCTGGACGAAAAGCCCCCAGTATTTACACCGGGCGGCAGCATAGCGCCCAAGACACCCAACAAGAAGAAAGATACCCTCCAGAGCATTATCGATAAAGTGAATGAACGCTTTAGCGGCGATTTTACCGACTCCGACCGCGTGATCATTGAGGGTATCTATCAGATGTTCATGAAGGATTCGGAGGTCAAGAAGTTCAAGAAATATGCCAAGGATAACAGCACGGAGATGTTTGTAAAATCACTGTTCCCGGATAAGTTTAAAGACATCGTGACCCAATGTTTCCTCGACAACAATGATTCCTTTGCCAAATTATTCAACGACCCGGATTTCTATCAGAAGGTTCAGGAGGCGATGGCGCAGGAATTGTATAAGGCTTTGAGGAAGGATTGATGGGAGAACTCGGCTGCAAAATCATCCGTAGCAACCGCAAGACCATGGGAATAGAGGTAAATTCCCAGGGGCTGATTATTCGCGCACCGCTCCATGTGACGGACCGGCAGATCAACGAGTTTATCCTCCAGCATAAGGATTGGATTGATAAGAGTCTACAGAAGCTTGAAATGCGACAGAAGCAGCTTGCGGATGTTCCCGCCCTTTCTATGGATGAAATACGGGAACTGGCTGATCAGGCGTTAAAGGTCATCCCGGAGCGGGTGAAGTATTACGCAGAAAAAGTCGGCGTGACCTATGGTCGGATTACGATCCGCAATCAACGCTCCAGGTGGGGGAGTTGTTCCTCCAAAGGAAACCTGAATTTCAACTGTCTGCTGATGCTCACCCCACCAGAGGTTATCGATAGCGTGGTCGTTCATGAGCTTTGTCATCGCAAGGAGCTGAACCATTCCGACCGCTTCTATGCCGAAGTGCTGCGAGTGTTCCCGGATTACTGGAAATGGGATAAATGGCTCAAAGACAACGGGAATATGCTGATGCTGCGGATGGCGAGATAGATTGCAGGATGGGGGAGGAGGAAATGGTGGGGGGATTGAGCAATGTTGCTTTCGCAGGCAGATGATTATCAATATACTCGCCCATAGGAATGCACCTGCCATTTGACGCTTCCGAGCCCCCATATTTCGAAAAGTTTTTCCAGAATACCACTTCGCTTGAGCCAGTGCGGATTGCCCTATCTTCGGTTCAGAGTCAGCGCAGTATTACGTCTGGGCTGCAGATGTGCTGGAGATAGAGATTTCTGCATGCGCATACGCAAATGTATCAAGCAGGTCGAATTGCATCAAAAACGTATGATCATTCCACATATCTGACTTTGCAATCTTTCTTTCCCGTAAATTATATTGCTTTTATAAGCATTTTCGTTATCGTATTGTAGATAGGAGATTTTAATGTTGCAGAGATCAATCTCCATTGGTTTCTCTTTAGGGTTTTGGTTTTAGACCTTACCTTTTTTCTTAAACAGGCTATTGACATTGGTGCGACCCCAAGGTGTATTGTATTGATGAAAGGCGGTGATTGGATGGGATACTCAGTAAAGTGGGTGGTCGATAACCTCGGCATTACTCGTGACATGTTGCGCTATTACGAGAAAGAAAAGCTGCTGCCTACCAGCGAGAGCCGTAATCCTACAAACAAGTATCGTGATTACAGCGATGAGGATATCGAAAGAATCTGGGGCATCAAACTCCTTATAGGCATTGGGTTTTCCGCAAAGGAAATCTTTGCTCTCATGAATGATCCGGAGTATGATTTTGAGGCTGCGATTGCGAAAAAGGTTGAAGAGTTAGAACGAAAGCATGACGAGAACGTTCTGTATCTGGAATTTACAAAAAGCATT
Organism: Oscillospiraceae bacterium; assembly: GCA_015067665.1. GTDB lineage: Bacteria > Bacillota > Clostridia > Oscillospirales > Oscillospiraceae > Faecousia. Next base: position 5,639 of record SVLZ01000068.1, read on the forward strand.
AAGTTGACGGGCCGTATCCCGACCGCTTCAAAAATCGGCAGTGTGCGATTTGACGATTTTCTTGCATACGCTTACGAGAACTGGAACTTCTATGATGAACCACGTTCTGCGTCTTTTATGAAAACCGCCGATACGCTTATATCAAAGGAACCACAAGAATGGAGTCCAGCGGATATGGAGCGCATTCTGGAGTTGTTCAATAGTTGCGATGCAGAGAGAATGATGCACATCTATGCGCTTCATGGATATTTTCAGGTACTCGCAGATATGCGTTCCTTTGGTTTTGACAGCGACACTGTACAAAGGGTTGTGCGTCTGCTCCATGAATATCTGATTGATCATACTGCCGGTACAGATATGGATGAGATAAATGCGCCACATATCTTTGCAAAATATACAGCTTCGTTCTTTCTTGGTGGCGATATAATGTTGTTGCATGAAAGAAACTACGGAGAAGAAGGATGCAGATTTATCGCACAAGCTATAGCGCATTATGGCGGGTATAATATCGATGACCTGTAATGGGGATTGACCATGAAAGTAAAATCAAGAATGTGCTGCCCCATCAAGAAGAATGGTACATGGACAACTGTTATTAAAGAGTTTGAAGAGGATATCCCTGATCTTGGGCGTGAGCATTTGATTTGCAATAAGTGCGGATGGCCCGATTATCCAAAATGCAAACAGACTTTCTGCACGGCTTGGATACAGAGATCAAAGCCCAAATAACCAATCTAACATGGAGGAAATAATAATATGGGAAGAATGTCTGCGCGATTTATCGGGAATAAAGTTGGGATGAGCACTGATTGGGTATATGGCCTTTGGAAAGACATGGGTTTGGTGATTCAAGATAAATTTGGCAATTGGGCATTAACTGAAGCCGGTAGAAGCATCGGCGGAAAAATGTCGAAAAGCAGCCATTGTCCAGTACCGACTTTCGATTTTAGAGTCGTAGAAAAAATGATGATTGATTTCTATAATAAACACCG
>SVLZ01000069.1 GCA_015067665.1 Oscillospiraceae bacterium
CGGTAGATAAAAGCATTTTTAATATTATAACAAGATTGAAGAAATATGTCAACTTTGCCCATACTGCGAGGACGACATAACCGCCTCCCGGTGTCGGGAGGCGGTTAGTACTTTAGGGCGTGTAATAGACCACAACGCTGTTATTTGTAAGCGCTTTCACATCCTTGACTTTCGTGCCATAGACACTGACTATGATCAGTTTGGGGCACTTACTGAGGTTGGTGATCTTTTTGAGATTTGGGTTATTGTCCAAGGTAACGCTGTTAAGATTATTTAGTCCCACTAAGCTTTCGATGCTGGTAATAGAGTTATTTGTGCCGTTGACGGTGGTCAGGGCGCAGTCCTTAGAGAAGGCAGGGAGAGAGGAGATCTTATTGTAGGAGAAATCCAGCTCCTCCAGCGCTGTTAACTGATTGTAGGTATAGATGCTGGAAATGGAATTATTGGAAATATTCAGCTCCACAAGCTTTTTGCAGGCAGACAGACTTGTTGCAGAGGAGATTTTGTTGTGGGACAGATTAAGAGAGGTCAAATTGCCCAGTTTGCTGATGGGCTGCACATCTTTTACCTGATTGTTGCATAGATTCAGGCTTTGCAACGCAGCTAAACCTTGAAGCGGAGAGACATTTGTGATAGAATTGTAGGAAAGATCCAGTTCTTGGAGACCATGCAGGCTGCCCAGTGCCGTAAGCTCCTTCACCGCGTTGTTGTCAAGCAGTACAGTCTTTAGACCGGTCAGCGCAGACAGCGGTGCTAAATCCCGCAGCACGTTCTCGCCTAAATCCAGAACCGTCAGCGATTTCAGATTGCCAATGCCGGAGATGGTGGAAAGGCTGCAGCTGCGTATGGTCAGGGTTTCTAAGCTTGTAAGACCGGAAATAGCGGATAATCCTTCTGTTTCTACGATAGTACTCTTGATAGAGAGGGATTTTAGCTGCGTTAAACTACCCAGCGGCTGCAGCGGTGCCCGACAGCCGGAGATTGTCAGAGATTCCAGATAGGGTAGATATTTGAGATCCTCAAGGCTGATAGCACCTGCAGGAACAGTAAATTCTTTGATTTCCCACAGATCGTTTGTATAGATGGTGGTGCCTTCCAAGAAACCGGCAGCTTCCCGGATGGCGCTGCCCATAGCCGGGTCGGTAAATACGACCTGCTCCACAACTCCCTTTACAGTATAGAGATGCTCCGTCAAGGGGCTGACCAAACCGTTTTCGCCTACAGCTATGGCAAAAAATATATTGTCACCGGCGGCCAAGGTTACAGGCTGGGTGTGTAGATCCTTGCTGATAGAGGGAAATCCGTTACCGGAAACATAGACCTTGTTGTTTTCCGATTGGAATTGCAGGGACAGGTAGCTGTCATAATTTCCGGCAGGAGAGTCGGGTACCGGCGCGGCAGGACGCAGAAGGGTCAGCTTTTCTTTCAGTGCCGCAGGGGCGTTTTCAATCAGCTGATGGGCATCCAAAAGCTTATCCTGCGCGACAAAGGCCTGACTCAGCGCCAGATAGACATTGACTCCACCACCATCCCGGATGGCGCGCAGCAAGGTCTCTTCTACTTTGGAATAATTCTTGACAGAGAGATAGTGCTCTGCCAGCTCCAAAGAGATCTGTTCGATGCTCTGACCGTATTTATAGGCGCGGTCATACATCCATGTAGCAATCCCGTGTTGCCCATGCTCTTCAAAGAAGCGGGCGCCGGTCAGCAGCACATCGTGGGTAAAGTCCGGGTCGTATTCTAAGAAATACCATGCAATGCCCAGTATAATGGCTGCGGCAAGCAGAATAACGGTAAGCGTTTTAATTAACTGTTTCATAATACACTCCATTTTGGAATTTGTGTCTAAATTATACGAAATCTATAGGTTGCTGTCAAGGCTTGCGATAAATCTTTACGAGATAGACGTGCGCTTTCGACGGCTGCCGGACAAGCTGATCACTAAAATGAAAGCGGGAGGGATTGCTATGAAAAATAAGGAACTTCATATTGCGCTTATCTTGGGAGTACTGCTGCCGTGCCTGACAATGCTGCTTGCTTGCCGCCCCAATTGGGAGATGCCCTCGGTTTTTCCCACGGAAGCTACAGAGCCGGCAACGGAAGGGTTTCAGGTGCTTATGTCCGATGGCAGCGTAAAAGGTATGGATTTGGATGACTACATATGGGGCGTGGTGCTGGCAGAAATGCCTGCCAGCTATGAAGTAGAGGCGCTGAAGGCCCAGGCTGTGGCGGCACGTACCTATGCGCTGCGGACAAAGCGCCATGAAAATGCGGATATTTGCACATATTACGGTTGTTGTCAGGCCTATGTAGCACCGGAAGACTATACCGGTAGTGCAAAACTCAGTGAAAAAGTGCGTCAGGCAGTGCTATCTACTTCCGGGCAAGTAATAACCTATAACGGAGAGTTGATCGAAGCTACCTATTTTTCTTGCTCAGGCGGCAGAACGGAGGATGCGGCTGCTGTTTGGGGCGCAGATGTGCCGTATTTGCAGTCTGTGGAGAGTCCCGGTGAGGAAAATTCTTCTGATTATATGAAAACAGTCTCTATGTCCGCAGGGGAATTTGCAGCCGCCTTTGACGGCCTTTCCGGCACGCCCGGTTCGTGGATCGGCAAAATCACCTATACGAAGGGCGGCGGAGTAGCCACCATCGAAATCGGCGGTACGGAATATAAGGGTACCACCGTCCGGCAAAAATTAAAACTCCGCTCCACCGCTTTTGTGATTACGATTGTTGGTTCTTCCGTGTCCATTACCAGCAAGGGCTTCGGTCACCGGGTGGGTATGAGTCAGGACGGCGCGGAGGCAATGGCGGTAGGCGGCAGCGATTATGCTGACATCCTCGCCCATTACTACCCGGGCACCAAATTGCAGGGAATTGACAATATTGGTGATTTGGGATAAGATAACTTAGATAAGAACAAAGAGGAGGGCGACAGTATGCCCATTCAAATTCCCAATGACCTGCCGGCAGCGGAAGCGCTTCAGCAGGAGAATATATTCGTTATGAAAGAGGGCAGAGCCAGCACCCAGGACATCCGTCCGCTGGAGATCGTGGTGCTGAACCTGATGCCCACCAAGATCGTCACGGAGACCCAGCTGAGCCGTCTTTTGGGCAACACGCCCCTGCAGGTCCGGCTGGAGCTGATGAAAACCAGCACTTATGTATCCAAAAATACATCGCAGGATCATCTGCTTACTTTCTATAAGACCTTCGAGGAGCTAAAACACCGGAAATTTGACGGTATGGTCATCACCGGCGCACCGGTGGAAAATATGCCCTTTGAGGATGTGGACTACTGGCAGGAGCTGTGCGAGATTATGGAGTGGACGAAAACCAATGTCCACAGCACGCTCCATATCTGCTGGGGTGCGCAGGCAGGCCTTTACTACCATTACGGCATCCAAAAGAAGCCTCTCGATAAGAAGCTTTTTGGCGTGTTCCGCCATCAGGCAGACTATAAGCGCTCTATTCTATTGCGTGGTTTTGATGATGTATTTTGGGCACCCCATTCCCGGCATACTACGGTGCTGCGGGAGGATATCGAGAAAACAGACCTGAAGATTCTCGCCTCCTCCGAGGAAGCCGGTGTGTATGCCGCAATGAGCAAAAAGGGACGGCAGATATTCATTACCGGCCACTCGGAATACGACGGAGATACGCTAAAGAAGGAATACCTCCGGGATAAGGCGCAGGGACTTCCTATCGATGTGCCGAAAAATTATTTTCCTGACGACGATGATACCAAAGAGCCCATCGTCCGCTGGCGGGGGCATGCCAATTTACTTTTCAGCAACTGGCTGAACTACTTTGTCTATCAGACAACACCCTATGACATTATGACCATCGGTCAGGAGGGCGAAGAAAAATAAGTCCAAATAAAGCTTTATGTTTCCGGAAATGCAGCGTGCTCAAAGGCTCCCCTGTGCAAGGGGAGCTGGCAGCCGCAAGGCTGACTGAGGGGTTGTTTGGGCCTGTTTCTGTCAATCCCTTCGCCCCTTCGGGGCACCTCCCTTTACACAAGGGAGGCTTTAGGGCCTGCTTCAACAGCGGGAACACAAAAGGAAATTGGGAGAAAAATAAAGATTTGGAGGTGTGGCAATGAAGCTGCATATCGAAGAAAGAGAAGTAATTGCAAAGACCGGTCAGTCCCTGCGGCAGATCGTGGCGGAAATGGGGCTCGACAGCGATAGCCTGACCACACGGCCCATTGCTGCAAAGATCGCAGGTGAGGTCTTTAATCTCGATTATGTTCCCGTTCGGGAAAAGGATATTCTGGAGCGCAGCTCCATTCGTCGGGCAATGGCTGCCTCCGGCGGTAAAGTGGAGCTTCTGCGCTATACGGACCCGGTGGGCAAGGAGGTTTATGAGCGGACAGCCCGGTTTGTGGTTTTTTTGGCGCTGCACCGTCTTTGGCCCAATGCCCGGGCGAAAATGGGCACAACTCTGGGCTCGGCGGCCTATATCTCCGTGGAGGACGAAACCTTCTCGTGGATGCGTCTGCGCCGGGAGGTAACAGACCTGATTGCAAAAGATATTCCCTTAAGCCGCAAGATGGTCAGCACCACGGAGGCTGTGGAGACCTTTATAAAAATGGGCAAGACCGACAAGGCAAGATTGCTTTCCCTTCGTACAGAGGAGACCTTCGGCTGCTACGGCTATGAGGACTTTTTGGATTACTATTACGGCGAAATGGCACCCTCTACCGGTTATATTCAGGTATGGGAGATTTTGCCTGCTGAGGGCGGCTTTGTGTTCATCTATCCCGACGATGCCTATCCCGATCAGGTGGCGGAGTATAAGACTACACCCCGCGTGTTTGATGTTTGTATGGAGGGTGACCGTTGGTGTAAGCTGATGGAATGCGAGACTGTGGCAGATCTCAACGCCTTGACGGAAAACGGCAAAATCCGGGAGTTGATCCGGGTCAATGAGGCGCTGCACGAAAAGCGGTATGCCCAAGTTGCGGATATGGTTTGCCAGCGGGGCGCAAGAGCCGTTATGCTGGCAGGTCCCAGCTCGTCGGGCAAGACCACCTCTGCAAATCGCCTTGCCACCCAGCTTCGTGTCCACGGCAAAAAGCCGGTGCTGATGGGACTGGATGACTATTACATCGACCGGGACAAGATTTTTCCCGGTCCTGACGGTACCATTGACTTTGAACATATCAACACCATTGATACCGACCTTTTCCGCCAGAACCTGACCGACCTCTTGGAGGGCAAGGAGATCGAAATCCCTACCTTTGATTTTAAGACCGGCAGACGTGTGTGGAAGGGGCATAAGTTCCAAATGCAGGAGGATACCGTCATCATTATTGAGGGGCTCCATGCGCTCAATCCTATGCTGATCCCACCTCAGTTGGATAAAAACAGTATCTTTAAGTTCTATATCTGCCCTCTGATTCCGCTGAGTCTTGACGACCATAATCGGATTCCTGCCAGCCATCTGCGGCTGCTGCGGCGGATCGTTCGGGATATTGAGGGTCGTGGCGCAACGGTGGAAAAGACCATGTCTATGTGGGACTCTGTCCGCCGTGGCGAAAAGCGGTGGATCTTCCCCTTCCGTGAGCAGGCAGATGTAATTTTCAACACCTCTACACTCTACGAGCTGGCAGTTATGAAAAAGCACATTTTCCCGCTGCTGACAGCCGTTCAGCCGGAGGAAAGCTGCTACGAGCAGGTCCGGGGCTTAGTAAAGATCCTCAACTATGTGCAGGAAGCAGACGTGGACGACGAGATCCCACCCACCAGCCTGCTCCGGGAATTCATCGGCGGCAATACCTTCTACAAGTAGGGGCGAGCATCGCTCGTCCGCCAAAGCCTTCCCCTTTGGGGAAGGCGGCCGAGCGTAGCGAGGTCGGATGAGGGTCAGCCTGCTCTTGTCATCCGCCCCTGCGGGGCACTTTCTCCCGGGAGAAGGCTTGTAGGGGTCGGCGCCTACGACGACCCGAAACAAAAACCGGTGCGCGTTGCACCGGTTTTTGATATTCTTGACTTTGACACCCTGTATATTGTAGAATATATATGTAAGGTTGTCCGCAAATGACAGAGCGCGCTGTGCGCGAAGAGATATGTCTTAAGGAGGGTTTTTAATGCGAAATTTAACGATTACACGCCATAAAAGCTTTGTTGGCTGCGCTATGAAGGATCGGGTGTATGTTCGCGATGAACTGGCACCGGAGATCACCATTGACGGCGTACCGTGCCGAAAAATTGGCGATATCAAAAATGGAGAAAGCAAGACCTTCTTAATCGAAGAGGGCGAACAGCAGATATTTTTGATCGCGGACAGAATAAGCAAGGAATACTGCAATGCCACAGTTACCATTCCGGAGGGGCAGGAGGATGTCGCTCTTTCAGGAAAACATCATTTTGTTTTTGGCAGCAATCCT
>SVLZ01000070.1 GCA_015067665.1 Oscillospiraceae bacterium
CTAACCGACCGGTGGTATAGTGAAGCACAAAGCCGCAGTAGCCATAGGGCAGAAATGCCATAGCAACAGGCTCTCCTTCCCGGTCCGCGCACAAATGCCCATAACCGCCACCGGGGATCACCAAAATAGCCTTGCGTCGTTTTCCGCCTACCGCTTCCGGAACATAGGCTTCCAAAAATACATCCGGGCGATCCTGACGCAGAGGGATCTTTTCATAAAGCATAAGCTATCTCACCTTTCCAATGATTTCGTAAAGATTTTGGATCCCGTAGCTGTCCATTACATCGGGCAGCTTTTCAATAATATCCCGGCAAATATAGGGATCCACCAAGTTTGCCGCGCCAATTTCTACCGCGGTAGCACCGGCCAGCATCATTTCGATCACATCCTCGGCGCTGCTGACACCGCCCATACCCACCACGGGGATCTTTACGGCATTTGCTACCTGATAGACCATCCGCAGTGCCACCGGGAAAATGGCGCTGCCGGAAAAGCCGCCCATTTTATTAGCAATGATGGGTTTCCTTGTCCGCAGATCGATCCGCATACCCAGCATTGTGTTAATCAGGCTGATGCCGTCTGCGCCCGCATCCTCACAAGCCTTTGCGATCGATACGATGTCCGTCACATTAGGAGAGAGCTTAACGATCACCGGCTTGGTGGTCACCGCCTTGACTGCCCTTGTGACCTCAGCTGCCGCTTTGGGATCTGTGCCGAAGCTCATACCGCCGCCGTGGACATTGGGGCAGCTTACATTGACCTCCAGCCAGCCCACCTGCTCCTCCTGATCCAGCTTTTCGCAGGTATAGGCATAGTCTTCCACAGAAAAGCCGCTTACATTTGCCATTACCGGCTTATGGAAGCATTTTTTCAGCTTAGGTAATTCTTCGGAAATTACTTTTTCTACACCGGGATTTTGCAGACCCACCGCATTGATCATACCGGCAGTACACTCTGCGATCCGGGGTGTGGGGTTGCCGAAGCGGGGGTCTTTGGTAGTGCCTTTGAAGGAGAATGTACCAAGACAGTTAATGTCATAAAGCGCGGCGTATTCATAGCCGTAGCCAAATGTACCGGAGGCAGGAATCACAGGGTTATCAAGCTCGATCCCGCAAAGATTTACACTTAGTCTTCCCATAGAATCTCCTCCTTGTGCATCACGGGACCTTCCTTGCAGATCCGCTTATAGCCGGTGATTGTCTTACAGCTACAGCCCATACAGGCGCCAAAGCCGCAGCCCATCCGCTTTTCAAAGCTCATCTGTCCTGAGGTTTTGGATGCCTTATAGACTGCCCTCAGCATAGGCTCGGGACCGCAGGTATAGAAATAGGAGTAATCCATATCCTGAAGCACATCGGTCACAAAGCCGCGTTTGCCATAGGAGCCGTCCACGGTGGTCACGGTGACATCGCAGCCCAGCTTCTTAAATTCATTTTCGTAAAAAACTTCGGATTTTGTGTTAAAGCCAAGAATAACCTGCACTTTTTTTCCTTCTTGGATTAACTTTTTCGCCAGCAGGTACATCGGTGGCACGCCAACACCACCGCCCAGCAGCACCGGTTTTTCTCCGGAGAGAGAAAGGTCATAGCCGTTACCGAGTCCGGTGAGGATGTCAAGATTCCCCTCTGTCATAGATGCCATCTGCCGGGTACCTTTACCCACCGCTTTGTAGATAATGGTAAGCTTGTCGCCCTCTATATCGCAAACAGAGATAGGGCGGCGCAGATACAGACCGGAAAGCTGAATGTTCACAAACTGACCCGGTGCGGTAATGTGGGAGACATCTCCCGAAAGCACCATTTTATACACATTTTCCGTCAGCGGCTGGTTGCTGACGATCTTAAAAACACTTTTTTGCATAGGTTCTCCTTATAGTATAGGAGCCTTGGCCTCCTCTCTGAGGGGGCTGTCAGCCGAACAGGCTGACTGGGGGAGTGTACTATCGTTTCGCGACACTCCCTCCGTCTGTGCTACCGCACGGACACCTCCCTCAAAGAGGGAGGCAAGGCTTTCTTAAGCATCGATCGTCGAAATCGTCTGGGTGGTCTCTTCCAAAACATCCAGAAGGACACGGACGGTGTCCATTGCAGTGAAGATATTCACATTGTTCTCTGTTGCGATCTTGCGGATCTCAAAGCCGTCATTGGCGGAGCCCTCAGAGCCGGGATCCTTGGTATTGATGACATAGGCGATGTGACCCTGACGGAGCGCCTCGGGGATCTCCTCGCTGCCCTCGCTGATCTTACCCAGCCTATGGGTGCGGATGCCGTTGGCCTTCAGGAATTTAGCTGTGCCCTCCGTTGCCTGAATGTTAAAGCCAAGGTTATAGAACCGGCGGATCAGCGGCAGGGCTTCTTCCTTATCCCGGTCGGCAATGGTGGCAAGAACCGTGCCGTAATTCTGCAGATGCATACCGGATGCCTGCAGCGCCTTATACAGCGCGCGGTTTAATTTATCGTCGTAGCCAATGGCTTCACCGGTGGACTTCATCTCAGGAGACAGATAGGTATCCATTCCCCGGATCTTATTAAAGGAGAAGACCGGCACCTTTACATACCAGCGCTTCTTTTCCTCGGGATAGATGTCAAAAATCCCCTGCTCCTTCAAGGTCTTGCCCAAAATGACCTCAGTGGCAATGTCTGCCAGAGAGTATCCGGTGGATTTACTCAGGAAGGGCACGGTACGCGACGAACGGGGGTTTACCTCGATGACATAGACATTGTCGTCCTTATCCACGATGAACTGGATGTTGTAAAGACCCACGATGCCGATGCCCAGACCCAGCTTTTTGGCATATTGCAGAATGATGCCCTTGACCTTATTGGAGATACTAAAGGGCGGATAGACGGAGATGGAGTCACCGGAGTGAACACCGGTACGCTCTACCAGCTCCATAATGCCGGGAACGAAGACATTGATGCCGTCACAGATGGCATCTACCTCCACTTCCCTGCCCTCGATATACTTATCCACAAGGACAGGCTTATCCTCGTCGATCTCGACGGCGGTTTTCAGGTAATGTCGGAGCTGGTTTTCGTTGGCAACGATCTGCATTGCCCGGCCACCTAACACAAAGCTGGGGCGGACCAACACGGGATAGCCGATCTCTGCAGCGGCACGGATACCGTCCTCGATCTTAGTAACTGCCTGTCCTTTGGCTCTGGGAATATCCAGCGCGTTCATCAGGTTTTCAAAGGCGTTCCGATCCTCGGCACGATCAATAGCAGCGCAGTCGGTACCGATGATCTTCACACCCCGATCTGTCAGAGGCTGGGCAAGATTGATGGCAGTCTGTCCGCCAAGAGAAGCGATAACACCCTCCGGCTTTTCAAAATCAATGATATTCATTACATCTTCCGGGGTCAGGGGCTCGAAATACAGCTTGTCTGCTGTAGTATAGTCGGTAGATACGGTCTCCGGGTTATTGTTGATAATAATGGCCTCATAGCCGGAATTTTTAATGGTCATCACCGCGTGAACGGTAGAATAGTCAAATTCCACACCCTGACCGATGCGGATGGGGCCTGCGCCCAGCACGACGATCTTCTTCTTTTCCGTCAAATGGGAGGCATTCTCACCGGTATAAGAGGAGTAGAAATAAGGAATATAGGCACCGGTATGACATGTATCTACCATGCGGAAAGCAGGGATAATGCCCTTTTCCTTGCGGAAATTATAAACTTGCAGCTCTGTACCATTCCAAAGCTGTGCGATCCGCTTGTCCCCGAAGCCCATTTTCTTGGCGCTGCGCAAAAGCTCTGCATGCCAAGGCTGTGCAGCCAGGGCAGCATCCATCTCCACAATTCTTTGGATCGCTTCTAAGAAATAAGCAGTAATATCGGTAATCTTATGGATCTCTTCCACGCTTTCGCCTAATTTTAGAAGTTGGGCGATGGCAAAAAGATTGTCATCCCGGAACTGGGCGATATACGCTCGCAGCTCTTCTTTGGAATACTCTGCGAACTTGCTTATGAAGATGTGGCTTGCGCCGTTTTCCAAGGAGCGAATGCCTTTCAGGAGCGCTTCCTCCAAGTTGGAGCCGATGCCCATAATTTCACCGGTAGCCTTCATTTGCGTGCCCAGCACATTGGATGCGCTGACAAACTTATCAAAGGGGAACCGGGGCAGCTTTGCGATTACATAGTCAAGCCGTGGCTCGAAGGCCGCATTGGTATTGGCGATCTTGATCTCCTCAAGAGACATACCTACCGCGATCTTGGCGGTGACCCGGGCAATGGGATAGCCGGAAGCCTTGGAGGCCAGTGCGGAAGACCGGGAGACCCGGGGGTTGACCTCAATAAGGTAATATTCGCCGGTGGTGGGATGGAGGGCAAACTGGACATTACAGCCGCCTTCGATCTTCAGCTCACGAATCAGCTTGATGGCGCTGTCGTTAAGGCGCCTCCTGTCGGTCTCGGAAAGGGTCATAATGGGCGCAACCACCACAGAGTCGCCGGTGTGGACACCGACCGGGTCGATGTTTTCCATACCGCAGATGGTGATGGCGTGGTCCTGAGAGTCCCGCATGACCTCAAACTCGATCTCCTTATAGCCTCTCACAGATTTTTCGATCAGTACCTGATGAACGGGAGAGAGCTTAAAGCCGTTGATGCCGATCTCAATGAGTTCCTCCTCATTGTAGGCAAAACCGCCGCCGGTACCGCCGAGGGTAAAAGCAGGACGCAACACCACCGGGTAGCCAATCCGCTTTGCCGCTTCCTTCGCCTGCTCCAAATCATAGGTGATCTCAGAGGGTATGGTGGGCTCACCAATGGACTGGCACAGCTCCTTAAAGAGCTCCCGGTCTTCTGCCCGCTCGATGGACTCGCTGCTGGTGCCCAGCAGTTCCACATTACATTCCTTCAGGATGCCCTTCTTTTCCAGTTGGATGGCAAGATTCAGTCCGGTCTGTCCACCAATACCGGGCAGGATGGCATCGGGGCGCTCATAACGAAGGATCTTTGCCACATATTCCAGCGTCAAAGGCTCCATATAGACCTTATCTGCAATGGCGGTGTCAGTCATAATAGTAGCGGGGTTGGAGTTACACAAAACCACCTGATAGCCTTCTTCTTTCAGTGCAAGGCACGCCTGGGTGCCTGCATAGTCAAACTCTGCGGCCTGACCGATGACGATAGGGCCGGAGCCGATGATAAGAATTTTCTTTAAGTCTGTACGCTTTGCCATTTTCATTCCTCCGTTTCTCTTATATACACTACTTTTCCGTCACAAACTGTCATTACGCACTCTCCCGCAAGCTCCCAACCGGCAAAGGGTGTTGCCTTACCCATAGAGAGAAATGCCTCCGGGTCAACAGTAAATACTTTCTCCAAATCCCATACGGTATAGTCCTCCCCCATCGGGATGCCAAACCGCTTTCTTGGGTTATTTGCCAGCAGATCGATAAGCTTTGGCAGCGGCAAAATGCCCGGCTTTACGAGATAGGTGTACAGCACCGGAAAGGCGGTTTCAATACCTACGATACCGAAGCTGCTGCCGGATAAACCTTTCCCTTTTTCCTCTGCGCTGTGGGGTGCGTGGTCGGTGGCGATCATATCGATGGTGCCGTCTAAGATGCCATCGAGCAACGCCTGCCGGTCTTCCGGGCCGCGGATGGGGGGATTCATTTTGAATCTGCCCTCCTCCTGCAGATCTCCGTCATCCATCACAAGGTAATGTGGGCCGGTTTCTGCCGTGACATTGACACCCCGTTTCTTCGCCTGCCGAATTAATTCCACGCTTTCCTTGGCGGAAACATGGCAAATGTGGTAGGCCACGCCGGTCTCTTCCACAAGGCGCAAGTCTCGTTCAATTTGGGCATATTCGCTTTCGCTGCAGATGCCCTTGTGGCCGTAAAGACGCGCATATTCCCCGTCGTGGATATAGCCGCCGTGCAGTAAGCTCTCCACCTCGCAGTGGGCAACGATCATTTTCCCCAGCTTCTTTGTCCGAAGCATCGCCTGCCGCATCATTTCATCGCTTTGGACACCCTTACCGTCGTCGGAAAAAGCGATTATGTCGGATGCCATTGCTTCCATATCCGAAAGGGTCTCCCCTTTCTGCCCTACTGTGATGGCACCGTAGGGATAGACGTGGATGCAGGCATCGGTCTCAATGATGGAAAGCTGCTTTTGGAGATTCTCACGGCTATCCGGTACCGGGTTCAGGTTTGGCATTGTACATACCGCCGTGTAGCCGCCACGGGCAGCGGCTCGGCTGCCGGTTTTTATAGTCTCTTTATAAGAAAAGCCCGGCTCACGGAAATGCACATGCACATCACAAAAGCCGGGAAAAACAACATATGAGGAATTTTGGGAAAGCAAATCCATAACAGTGGAGGAAGAAAAAACACC
>SVLZ01000009.1 GCA_015067665.1 Oscillospiraceae bacterium
GCCCCGCTCCCATCCCCGAAGAGGGTAAGTGGGTTCAGGTCAAGGAAATTAAGGATGTCAGCGGTTTCACCCACGGCATCGGCTGGTGCGCTCCCCAGCAGGGCTGCTGCAAGCTGACCCTGAATGTGAAGGAGGGTATCATTGAGGAGGCTCTGGTAGAGACCTTGGGCTGCTCCGGTATGACCCACTCCGCCGCTATGGCTTCCGAGATCCTCATCGGCAAGACCCTGCTTGAGGCGCTCAACACTGACTTGGTGTGCGACGCTATCAACACCGCTATGCGGGAGTTGTTCCTGCAGATCGTTTACGGCCGCAGTCAGTCTGCGTTCTCCGAGGACGGTCTGGCAGTTGGCGCTTCTCTGGAAGACCTTGGTAAGGGTCTCCGCTCTCAGGTTGGTACTATGTTCGCCACTAAGGCAAAGGGTCCCCGTTATCTGGAGATGGCCGAGGGCTATGTTACCCGCATCGCTCTGGATGCAGACAACCTGATCACCGGCTATGAGTTCATTAACTTAGGTAAGATGATGGACTTTATCAAGAAGGGCGATGACGCCAACGAGGCTCTGAAGAAGGCAAAGGGCTCCTATGGCCGTTTTGCTGATGCCGCCAAGTACATCGACCCCCGTCACGAATAAGAGGAGGACACGAAAATGGCTCTGTTTGAAGGTTACGAAAGAAAAATTGACAAGATTAACGGCGTCCTCGCTCAGTACGGTCTAACTTCTGTTGAAGAATGCCGTGAGCTGTGTGTCGCCAAGGGCTTTGATCCCTACGAGATCGTAAAGGGCATTCAGCCCATCGCTTTTGAGGATGCCGCTTGGGCATACTGCGTTGGCGCTGCTATTGCTATGAAGAAGGGTGTTAAGAATGCCGCTGAGGCTGCTGAAGCCATCGGCATCGGTCTGCAGGCTTTCTGCATCCCCGGCTCTGTTGCTGAGGACCGCAAGGTCGGTATCGGCCACGGCAACCTGGGCGCAATGCTGCTGCGTGACGAAACCAAGTGCTTTGCATTCCTGGCTGGCCACGAGTCCTTTGCCGCTGCAGAAGGCGCCATCGGTATCGCTCGCTCTGCCAACAAGGCCCGTAAGGAGCCCCTGCGTGTCATCCTGAACGGTCTGGGCAAGGATGCCGCACAGATCATTTCCCGTATCAACGGCTTTACCTATGTAAAGACTCAGTTTGATTACTACACCGGCGAGCTGAAGATCGTTGAGCGTATCCCCTACTCCACCGGCGAGCGCGCTGCCGTTAACTGTTACGGCTGTGACGATGTTCGCGAGGGTGTTGCGGTTATGCGCTTTGAGGGTGTTGATGTTTCCATCACCGGTAACTCCACTAACCCCACCCGCTTCCAGCATCCTGTTGCCGGCACTTACAAGAAGGAGTGCATGGAAAACGGCCGTAAGTACTTCTCCGTCGCTTCCGGCGGTGGCACGGGTCGTACCCTCCACCCCGACAATATGGCAGCCGGTCCCGCTTCCTACGGTATGACCGACACCATGGGCCGTATGCACGGTGATGCCCAGTTTGCTGGCTCTTCCTCCGTCCCCGCTCACGTTGAGATGATGGGCTTTTTGGGTGCTGGTAACAACCCGATGGTCGGTATGACCGTTTCCGTGGCTGTTGCTGTCGAAGAAGCTCTGAAGTAATTCTATTCTAAACATTTGTGACCTCTGCTTTTGGCAGAGGTCACTTTTTCTATATAAAGAAAAGAGTGGACAAAGTCCACTCTTTTCTTATTAGATCAATTAAACTTCAGGAACGACGGTATACCAAATATCACCGTTTGCCTGGGTCTCAGATGTCATAACATAACCATCCGCGAGAACGATCAGCGCAGGACACTGGGGCCAATCATGAGCAAAGGCGCTATTCATAGGATTCCAGTTGACGAAAGTACCACCACTGAGGGTAATCTTCTGATTGTCTACATAGTTAAGATTATTACCCATGCTCAACAGAGCAGCATTGGGGTTAGCAGTATTCTGGAAGAAACCACCGTTGATCTCGATGAAACCATTGATGCAGTAAACAAGCGCTGCAGATTCATCAGTAGAGATAAAGGTACCATCATTGATGATGATTGTTCCGGAATTTTGTGCATACATATGATAATTCTTATTGGTCTCACCCATCTCATAGGTGCCGCCATTTACGATGGCCGTGCCGCTACTTGTGGCGTAGACGGGAGCAGAAAAACCGTTGGGGTTATTTGTGCTGACAATACCATCACCACCTACAATAACCGTACCGCCATTGAGTGCATAAAACACCGGTCTATCAACAATCGTAGAAATCTCTGCACCGTTTAAAAAAACAGAATTTACATCACTACCTGAAACACCAATCATATTATCAAGCGTAATATTCTCTTCCACGATAGCTGTCTTACCACTGTAAAATGCATCGTAAATCTCGTCATAGGTCTCAGCCTTCTCAGCATTGAAGAGAATTGCCTTGCCGTTGTAGATCAGGTAACTGGTTGTCTGCTTGCCTTCACGAGCGGGGTCGACAACACCGAAGCCAATATCCATTGCCTGCGTATAAGTATCCTTATAGAACTTAGTGCCAGAAACAGCTGTTACGTTGCTGTTCTTGATCTCACCAGCCAAAGCCGCATTGTGGTAGCCGGAGCCAATGCCTGCTGCGTACTTACCGCCGGTTGCATTGATGGTAGAGCCTTCAATATTCACAGTGCAAAGAGGCTGCTTGCTCTGACAGTGGGTGTCATAGCCGGAGCCGATACCTGCACCGTACTCGCCGCCCTTGGCGGTGATGGTGGAATTCTTAATATTGATGGCAGTGCCATTTTCCGTAGCGTCTCCGCTGACACGGCTGCCGCCGATACCTGCGGAAGCGTTGCCGCCCTCTACATTATAGATCACGGAATCTTCGATGTTAATGGTTACTCCGGTCCAGTAGCGGGCACCGATACCGGCAGACTTGGAGCCGCCCAAAGCATTGTCAATAGTGACATTCTTCAGGTTAATGACAGCGCCATTATATCCGGAACCGATAGCTGCACCGCCCTCAGGCTCAGACTTACCGTACTTGGTATCGCTAATAAAGTTAGGCTGCACGAAGCTGCCGGTGACCTTGGCAATGCGGATATTGGAGATATTGATCTCAGTGGTATTCATACCACCGATACCGGAAGCGCCCTTTACATCCGCTGCAATGGCGGTCAGCGTGCCGCTACCGGAGATAGTGAGTTTACCGTTGGCAGTAATGGCAGAGCCATCAAATGCCTCTGTCGCTGCTGCGCGCGTTGCAACACTCTTCGCATTGATCGTTACAGCGCCCTCAATCTTGATATTCGCATCCTTCTCAGCCTGCACAGACTTGAGGGTGGAGTTTACCAAAGTCAGGGTACCGTTGTATGCAGCAGGAATATTCAGCACGCCATTCGGCTCATTGCAGCCAGCCAGAGTGACATCCTTGCCTTCTGCCATCAGCTCTTCGGCTTTGGCGATGGTAGACACAGCGCTGTCCTTATCATACTCAGGACCGAAGCTATCGCTCTCATGGGTCATCTGCGTTGCGAACAGATTGATGCTCAAGTTGATCTCAGGTGCTGCAACACCGCTCTTATGGTTTGCTTCGTTGCCAACAGTCTCAGGCATAGTCAGCACAAGGGCAACGACCTGTGCGGTCTGATCGCCCGGAAGAACGGCCGCATCAGACTTAATAATGCTATCTGCAGTAGAAAGCTTTGCCAAATTGCTGACGTTGGCTATCGCTGCTTCACGGGTGCCGAACATAGTAGGCATCAGGATATTGGCATAATTGAAGCCACTACTATATTCATCCTGAACATATGTACCGATTTGCAGATAGTCAGAAAGCTTGAAAGTCTCATCATAAACATTGGTAGAGGGCTTCTCGTCCGCAATGTTGACCATCAGATTATACTTCAGTGCAAGGGAGCCTGCATTGGAAACACGCAGGTATACGACCTCAGTATAGCCAGGCTCATACAGAGCGCCTTCTTTAAAGACCTTTGTGTTTTCGTCCACAACTGTCCAGTCGTCTTCCCAGTTACCCTTGTATTCAAGGACAACATCCAAATTGCCGGACTGGATAATGTTGTTTCCGGACGTTACGCTGTCAGTAAACCAAGCGAAGGTTGTACCAACCAGCATACTCACGCACAGCAAAAGAGATAGGCTGCTCATTAGCAATGCGCGACGCGTTGTTTTTGCTTTCATTACAAAAACCCCTTTCCTAAATATTGCCGGAGCTGGTACTCCAGTATGGGTAAATTATATAATAATCAAAATTATGTGTCAATATTAATTCCCGATAAAATATATAGAGTATACAAAAAATATACAAGCTTTTTCTAAATTTTCATCATTGCAAAGAAAAAGGAGCTGCTTTCGCAGCTCCCTTTATTTGGCATTATGTGGGGAAAATCAATAGAACTTTCTCTTGTTCTTACGGGCAGCTTCAGACTTCTGCTTACGCTTCAGGCTGGGGCTGACATAATGCTCGCGCTTCTTAACCTCAGCGATCACGCCCTCCTTAGCACAGCTGCGCTTAAAACGACGCAGAGCGCTTTCCAGAGATTCGTTCTCCTTTACGCGAATTTCAGACATTGATTTCCCTCCCTCCGATGTCGTCCGGCTACATCCAGGACGCTTTCAGGGCCAATACGGCTTGTTCATTATATCCTTATCCTTGCAAATTGTCAAGAACAATTTCACATTTTGACGGATTTTTGTTATTTTACAATGAGATTGACCAGCTTGTTCTTAACTACGATCGTTTTGACGATATTACCGCCGTTCTTTTCGAGGAACTTGGCAATCTTTTCGTCAGCAAGTACATTGGCAATGACCGCATCATTATCGAGGTCGGCATCCATTACCACAGTACCGCGCATCTTGCCATTTACCTGAACCGCCATAGTGACCTCCGCGTCCTTGCACTTTTCCTCGCAGTAAATGGGCCAAGGCTCAAAAGCGATGGTATCGTTATGACCCAGCAGCTGCCAGATTTCCTCACCTACGTGGGGAGTGATACAGGAGATCATCTTAATGAAGCCCTCGGCGTACTCTCTGGGGCAAGTGCCGTTCTTATAGACCTCGTTAACAAAGACCATCATCTGTGCAATCGCGGTGTTGAAGCCCAGTACCTCAAAGTCATTTGTAACTTTCTTCACGGTCTGATGGTAGATCTTTGTCAGCTTGCCGTCATCTTCCTCGGTGATGTTGGCAGGCTCGGTAAAGAAGTTCCAAACACGGTTAATAAACTTCTTCGCGCCTGCAACCGCGGACGTAGACCAAGGCTTAGAGACCTCCAGCGGGCCCATAAACATCTCGTAAAGGCGGAGCGTGTCTGCGCCGTAATCCCGGACAACGTCACTGGGGTTGACCACGAACTCGGGGAAGCGCTTACCCATCTTAATGCCGTTTTCGCCAAGGATCATACCCTGATGGACCAGCTTCTTGAAGGGCTCCTTTACAGGAACGAGACCCTGATCGTACAGGAAGCGGTTCCAGATACGGGAATAGATCAGGTGACCGACTGCGTGCTCAGGACCGCCGATGTAGAGGTCAACAGGCATCCAGTGCGCGAGCAATTTGGGATCGCAGAATTCCTTATCATTGTTGGGGTCGATATAGCGCAGGAAGTACCAGGAAGAGCCGGCAGAACCAGGCATTGTGGAGGTTTCCCGCATACCCTTGATGCCATTTGCATCGTAGTGCTTCCACTCCTCGGCGTTCTCAAGAGGTGCTTTTCCGCCCTTGCCCTTGTAGTCTTCCAGCTCGGGCAGGATCAGCGGCAGCTCGCTGTCAGGCAGGAACACCGTTTCGCCATCCTCGGTATAAACACAAGGAACTGGCTCGCCCCAGTAACGCTGGCGGGCGAAGATCCACTCACGGAAGTGGTAGTTGTTCTTCCGTCTTGCCACGCCCTGCCCTTCCAGCTTGCAGGTAATGGCTTCCTTGGCTTCCTCAACGGTAAGTCCCGTAAATTCCTCGGAGTTTACGAGCTTGCAGCCCTTGCCTAAGTAATCCTGCTTTTCAAAGGCACACTCGCTGACATCCCGACCCTCGATAACCTGAATCATCGGGATATTGTGGGCAATGGCATACTCAAAGTCACGCTGGTCGTGGCTGGGAACTGCCATAACCGCGCCGGTGCCGTAATTGGCAAGGACAAAGTCACCGATAAACACAGGTACTTCCTTACCATTTACAGGATTGATAGCATACACACCTTTCAGGCAGCAGCCGGACTTGGTCTTATTCAGCTCCGTGCGATCCATATCGGACTTTTTGACGGTCTCAGCAATATAGGCCTCTACCTCTTCCCTGTTTTCCACTCGGTCCAAAAGGCTCTCGGTGATCTTGCCGTCGGGAGCAAGGACCATAAAGGTGATGCCGTAGATGGTTTCGATACAGGTGGTGTAGATAGAGAAGCTGCCGCCACCGACAAGCTGGAAGTCCACCTCAACGCCGGTAGATTTTCCGATCCAGTTGCGCTGGATCTCCTTGGTGGATTCGGGCCAGTCGATCTCCTCCAGACCCTCTAAGAGCTTTTCTGCAAAGGCAGGCTGGTCGATGACCCACTGCATCATATTCTTCTTTACAACAGGATAGCCGCCCCGTTCGGACTTGCCATCGATAACCTCGTCGTTAGAAAGGACGGTACCCAGCTCCTCGCACCAGTTAACCGGCATTTCGATCCGCTTGGCATAGCCGGCTTCCCACAGCTTCTTAAAGATCCACTGGGTCCACTTATAGAAAGAAGGGTCAGAGGTTGCCAGCACCTTAGACCAGTCGTAGTCAAAGCCCAGCTCCTTCAGCTGACCGGAGAAGGTCTCAATATTTTTTTGGGTAAAGCCGTTGGGGTGGTTGCCGGTAGAAACGGCATACTGCTCCGCGGGCAGACCAAAGGAGTCATAGCCCATCGGGTGCAGGACATTGTAGCCCTGCATACGCTTCATACGAGACATAATATCCGTTGCGGTATAGCCTTCGGGGTGACCTGCATGAAGACCTACACCGGAGGGGTACGGGAACATATCCAGCACATAATACTTAGGCTTTGAGAAATCCCAAACGTCGGTGTGGAAGGTATCGTTCTCCTCCCAGTACTTTTGCCATTTCTTTTCAATGGCAGAAAATTCGTAATTCATTTTCTATCCTTCTTTCATTCCGGGAGAATAATATCCCCGATATCTACTTTTTCAGCATCGGCCCAAAGGCGTTCCAAATCGTAAAAAGTTCTTGCTTCCTCCGTAAAGACATGGACAACAATCGAACCAAAATCTAAGAGCTCCCAAGTGTTGCCCCGGTGACCTTCCCGACCCAGCTTGTGTTCACCCAACTTTTCCAAGGTATCCTCTGCAATATCGCAAAGCGTCCGGACGTGGGTATTGGAAGTGCCGGTGCAAATAACGAAATAATCTGCCAAACTGGAAACCCGATCAATTTTCAGCAGTCGCAATTCCATACCCTTCTTGCTGTCCAGCATTTTTACAACTTCAATGGCGATTTCTTTTGTTGTCATATAATTGCTCCTCTCATTTTCAAGGTGTGTTTTTAAGGTCTTTTAAGGCTTCCAGCGATTCCTTCGAAATGGTCTTCCCCTCTTTTTTCAGCAGGGAGACAGTCATTTCCAATCCCATCACCATTGCCTTATCCATATCTGTAAATGCAGCTTCACGGAGTGCCTCTACACCGTCAAAGTTACGGTTGGGCTCCATATAGTCTGCCACATAGATAATCTTTTCTAATACATTCATTCCAGCCTTGCCGGTAGTATGACTGTGGATAGCGGAGACTACAGCATCGTTTTCTCCGAAGATCCGCTGCGCTACCATAGCGCCCGTATGGGCATGCAACGTCTTGGGATAAGCACGGGAAAAATCATCTAGCTCCATACCGTACTGATCACACAGCGTCAGTTGCAATGGACCGTCCAACGCTTTTGTAATGTCGTGCAGCAATCCCGCTCTTGCCGCGTCCGCCTCATTAGCACCCCACTTTTTAGCAAGCTGGACTGCAGTATCCCGGCAGCCTAAGATATGGGCAACCCGGTTCGGTTTCACAAGACTGCAAACCACTTTTTCCAATTCCTCTATAGGTAGGTTTTTGTAGTTTTCACCGGTACCGTAGAGTTTATTTTCCAAAATGTAACTATGGACTTTTTCATTCAAGAAGGGTGTAGCACAGTTGAACACCAGCATACGTCTTAACTGCGTAGAAGAAATCTCCGTCACAGCATTTTCCATCACGATGGCAGAAATGCCCTTTTCTGCAAAAAATGCTTTCTTTGCCTCTATTTGCCTTCTCTCATCCTTATCTCCTCGGTAAAACACCACCAGTGTGACCATACTAAGGAGCAATTCTGCCTCCCGCCACTGGTCAAGGGTCAAAAACATATCCGTTCCCGTCAGCAAAAAGATTTCCGCTTCCGGGTGTTGCTTGCGCAAAGCAAGAACAGTTTCGTAGGTATAGCTGGCACCGCCACGGGAAAGCTCAATGTCGGATACGGTCAAATCCGTATTTTGCGCCGAAAGCGCAACCATTTCCAGTCTCTGCTGAGGTGTTGGAGAGCCTACAGGCAGCGCCTTATGAGGAGAAATATAGGAAGGGATCAAGTATAGCTTATCCAAGCAAAGTGCGCCTTTCCCATAGATAGCCGCCCCAATATGTCCCACATGGGGCGGATTATAGGTTCCGCCAAAAATACCGATCCTTTCCATAAATTACCTCCTGCTCAGTCTGCTTCCCGAAGCTTCTTTTCCCGCTCACGCTCAATGGCTTTATCGATGGCCATTTGCCGGAAATACTCGTTACGCTGCTCGCGAACTTTTCTTGCTGCTTGACGGCGAGCCTGTGCGCCCTTACGGACGGGGTTGGCTTTTGCAACTGGTGTTGCCTTTCGCTTAGCACGGCCGGACTGATTTCTCTGCGCCTGCACTTTTTCGCTAAAACGGTAGATAATGAATTTTGTGCCAATCACGCCGATGCCTTCTGCGCCGGTCGCCTCGCAGATCTCATCACAGACCTCCCGGGGCGTCATCATAGCGCCTTCCAGCACTTTACCCTTTACCAGCTCTCTTGCATCCAGCTGATTTTCTGCTTCTGCAATCACTGCGTCGGTCACACCGCCTTTACCCACCATCAAGGTAGTATCCAAGGCGGTGGCTTGACTTCTAAGCTCGGCACGCTCTTTACTTGTCAGCATATAGTGCCTCCTTTAACTCTTTATAAAACACTTTCAGCGCATTTGCCCGATGGGAAACCTGATTTTTCTCTTCTTGGGTCATTTCCGCCGTAGTCTTTCCCATAGGCGGATAGTAGAAGATAGGGTCATAGCCAAAGCCCCCTTCTCCCATTGCCTCTCGCGTTAGCTCACCGTGAATCTCGCCACGGGCCTGAATGACCAGTCCGTCAGGTGTAACATAAGAGATGACACAGACGAATTTCGCCTGTCGTTGTCCATCAGGCACGTGCTCTGTATTCTTAAGAAGAAGTTGGAGCCTCCCATTATCGTCCAAGCTTTCATCAAAGCCGTAACGGGCGGAATAGATTCCCGGCTCGCCGTTTAGAGCATCCACCGCAATACCGGAATCATCCGCAAGGGCAGGCAGTCCTGTTGCCTCCATAACTGCCCGCGCTTTGATCAGAGAATTCTCTTCAAAGGTTGTGCCGTTTTCTTCTACATCAATATCAACGCCAAGTTCACTTTGAAGAATCAGCTCCATATCAAACTTTTTGGTAATTTGGCTGATTTCTTCCAGTTTATGCTTATTTTTACTTGCAAGTACAACCTTCATTAAATCAGTGCCTCCACAAATGCAGTTGCATCAAAGGGTACAAGGTCGTCAACCTGCTCACCGACACCGATAAATTTCACCGGGATCTGCAGGCTGTCCGCCACAGCAATGACGATACCGCCTTTGGCAGTGCCATCCAGCTTGGTCAGTGCCACAGCAGTGACACCGGCAATATTCTTAAACTCTTTTGCCTGAATGAGACCGTTCTGTCCGGTGGTACCGTCCAGCACCAAAAGCACTTCACGGGATGCCTCCGGCAATTCACGTTCTACAATGCGGCTGATTTTACCCAGCTCGTTCATCAGGTTTGTCTTATTGTGCAGCCGGCCGGCAGTGTCGATAATGATCACATCGCTGCCCTTTGCTTTTGCGGAGCGAATACCGTCAAAGACAACGGATGCTGGGTCTGCACCTTCATTCTGCCGTACGATAGAGGCACCGGAGCGGCCTGCCCAGATTTCCAGTTGATCTGCGGCCGCAGCGCGGAAAGTATCACCGGCAACAAGCAGCACCTGTTTTCCCTGCTTTGTCAGCTGTGCGGCGATTTTGCCAATAGTCGTTGTCTTACCTACACCGTTGACACCGATCACCAGGATCACAGAGGGATTTGTATCCAGCTTTAAGGCAGTATCCCCTACCTGCAGCATTTCTACAAGGATGTTCTTTAGTGCCGTGCGCGCCTCCTCAGTAGTTTTTAGCTTCTGCTCGCGCACGGATTTGCGAAGACGGTCAATCGCCTTCACAGTGGTGTCTACGCCCAAATCGCCAAGGATCAGGCTTTCTTCCAGCTCATCGTAAAAATCATCGTCGATCTCGCTAAAGCCGGAGAACACACTGCCAATGGTGTTTGACAGGGCATCTCTTGTTTTAGAGAGGCCTGCCTTAATTTTATCAAAAAAGCTCATTTGGTTGCTCCTTTACTCTATGATACCCAACTGCTGCTCCATTTGGTTGAGATCCAACCGCAGCAGCTTACTGACACCTTGCTCCTGCATGGTCACACCGTAGAGCACATCGGAGGCTTCCATTGTACCGCGACGGTGCGTAATGACAATAAACTGGGTCTTTTCGCCCAAATTCCGCAGATAGGTAGCAAACCGTTCTACGTTTCGATCGTCCAGTGCAGCATCGATCTCATCGAGCATACAGAACGGTGTGGGGCGGACTTTCAAAATGGCAAAGTACAGCGCAATGGCAACAAAGGCCTTTTCGCCGCCGGACAGAAGTGTAATGGTTTTCAGCTGCTTTCCGGGAGGCTGTACACGGATTTCAATACCACAAGTCAAGGGGTTCTCCGGGTCTTCCAGTACCAGCTGGCCCTTACCGCCACCGAACATCTCTTCAAAAGTCTTGCCGAAATACTCATTGATCTTGTTGAACTCGGTAACGAAAATAGTGGTCATTTCCCCCGTAATGTCACGGATAATGCTCTCAAGATCCCGCTTCGCTTCCAGCACATCGTCACGCTGCTCGGCAAGATAAGTGTAACGCTCGTTGATACGGGTGTATTCCTCAATGGCGCCCAAGTTTGGTGTGCCCAAGGCGGAAATTTTCCGTTTCAGCTCTGCTATGATCCGGCTACCGGCTGTCACAGACTCGATTTCGCCTTTTTTCTGCTGGGCAGTGCCCGGTGTTAGGCCATAGCTGTCCCAAAGCTTATCGATAATCGTCTTTTCTTCAAAGTCCGCCTTTTCCTTCTTGGAAGCAAGATGGACACAGGCCTTTTCCATATTGACGATAGACTTATTGAGCTCTGCAATATCGCCATCGCATTTAGCACGGCTGGCTTCCATATCTGCATAGCGCTTCCGGGCAGCATTCATTTCTTCTGTCGCAGCAGAGAGCTCCTTCTCGTTATGCAGACGCTTTTCCTCCTGCTCAGAAATCAGGGCTTCCTGATGGCGGGTATCCTCCAAAATGAGGTCAATATCCCGCAGCTTTCTTGTGCGGTCACCCTCGGCTGCCATATACAGGGCACGCAGATCGGCAATGTGGTTTTGGGCGGTAATCCGCTCCGCATCCAAAGCCGCCATTTCTGTGCGCAGCTGCTGCATCGTAGCAGTCACTTTTTCCAAAGAGGCATCGGCATCCAACTGGCTGCCCTCCAAGGTTTCCCGCAGTTTTACTGTCTCGGTCTGCTCCCGTTCCATTTGGGTCAGCATACCGCGGATGCGGGCACATTGTTCGCGATCAGCCTTTTCCCTGTCGCGAATGCCTTCCAATTCACGAGTGGTAGCTCCAACCGCATCCAAAATCGCCTGCAGCCAAATTTCCAACTGCTTTTCCCGACCTTCCTGGGAAAGAACCTCTTTTTCTGCAGAGATCCGCTCTTCCTTGGCTGCAGCAAGCTGGAATTCTACCTCATCTGCCTGACGTCGTGCCTCGGTATACTGTTCCTCCAGTTTAGACAGCTCCTCGGTAAGCTTCTGCTGACGCTGGGTAAGCTTTTCCAGCTCGTTGGCACGGCTGAGAATGCCGGCCTCCCGGCTAACGGAACCGCCGGTCATAGAACCGCCGGGGTTTACTACCTGACCGTCCAACGTAACGATCTTAAAGCGGTTAGAATACTGCTTTGCCATAGAAATGGCATTATCGATGTCACGGACAATCACAATTCTGCCAAGAAGGTTTTCGATAATACCGCGATACTTTTCGTCAAAAGTGACAAGGGTGGATGCAATACCGATAAAACCGTTGCAGCGCTCAAGCCCTGTCTCTGTCAGGGACTTGCCACGGATCACATTCAGCGGCAGGAAAGTGGCTCTGCCACCGCCTGTACGCTTTAAGAAGCTAATACAGCTCTTGCCGTCCTGCTCTGTATCCACAACGATCTGCTGCATACCGCCTGCCAGCGCGATTTCAATGGCAACGGTCAAATCGTCCTCCGTGCGAATCAGCTGCGAAACAGGCCCGTGGACATTACGGAGTGTGCCCCGTTTTGCCTCCTGCATAACCATACGCACAGACTTTTGATAGCCTTCAAAGTCCTGCTCCATTGCCTGAAACACCTGCACCTTTGCTTGCACAGACTCCAGTGTACTATGGAGCTTTTGTACCTCTGCCATCAGGTCATCCCGGCGCTTTGCCCGGGTGGTCTGCCGGAGCGTATAGCCGGCTATGGTGTTATTGACTGCCGTTACCTGCTCCCGGGCAGCTGCAAGATTCTTACGGCAGGCCGCCAGTTCTTCTTCTGCTGCGGCTTGCCGCTCCTTGCCGCTTTCCAAATCATCCCGCAGTTGTTGGGCGCGACCACCATTTTCCCCAAGCAAATTTTCAAGACCGCGCAGATCCGCTTCCTTGGCAGCAATCTCGGTGGCAAATCTCGCTTCCTTCTCCCGCAGTGTCATATACTGGCGGGTAAGGCCCTGCGCCGCTGCAGTCATTTCGGTCAGTTCGCGCTGTAAGCCTTCCAGTGCCTCCCGCTTTTGGGAGAGCATATCTTCAATTTCGATGATCCGCGCATCCGTTTGTTCCATCTGGGTAGAGATACCACTGCTGCGTGCCTCCTGCCCCTGCAGGTCTTCCTGACTACGGCGAATGTTTGCCTCGTTGTTCTCTACGTTACTGCGCAGCACCGCGATCTGTCCCTCAATCTGCTGACGGATGCCCTCAAGCATACTGAGGCGGACACGATGATCCTCCATACTTTCATTATGGGCGCGCAGCTCCTCTGTAAACTGGGCAGATTTTAGGTAGAGCTTATCTAAGTCCTCATGGGCTTGCTGGAGCACAAAGTTGGCAGATGTATAGTCCTCCTCAGCCTTTTTGGCATCGGCAGAGAGCTTTTCTAAGCGGTCTAACCAAACAGCGACCTCAACGCCCATCAGCTGATCCTTCAGCTCCAAATACTTCTTTGCCTTCTCCGCCTGCACGCGCAGCGGCTCTAACTGCAGTTCAAGTTCAGAGACCTTGTCGCCGATTCGCAGCAGATTATCCTCCGTAGCAGCGAGCTTGCGCTCTGTCTCCTCCTTGCGGTGACGGTACTTGGAAATACCGGCGGCTTCTTCAAATATCTCCCGGCGGTCTGCGCTCTTAAGAGAAAGGATCTCGTCAATTCTGCCCTGACCGATGTTAGAATAACCCTCCCGACCAAGGCCGGTGTCCATAAATAGCTCGTGAATGTCCTTAAGACGGGCAGATTGCTTGTTGATATAAAACTCACTATCACCGGAGCGGTAGTAACGACGGGTGACCATCACCTCATCGCTGTCGTAACTCAGCGCCCGGTCTGAATTGTCTAAAAGCAAGGTTGCTTCCGCAAAGCCAACGGCTGCACGTTTTGCCGTACCGCCAAAAATAATATCCTCCATCTTGGCGCCACGGAGGGTCTTGGTGCTTTGCTCGCCCATAACCCACAAAATGGCATCGGAAATATTCGATTTACCGGAACCGTTCGGTCCGACAATGGCAGTAATATCGTCGCCAAAGCGGATCACAGTCTTATCCGGGAAGGACTTAAAGCCCTGCACTTCCAAAGATTTTAAGTACACGGTGAAACCTCAACTATTTATCTATATTTTAACCAGTTTATTATATCCAAACAGGACCTAAAATGCAAGGATTTCTTGCAGTTTTTTGGAAGAAAAAAGAAAGGGAAGGTTTCCCTCCCCTTTCGGTTATTTTACATAGTCCATAGAGATCCAGCCTTGGGTGATCCGTCCCCATAGGATGCCATCAACAGTCTTGGTCTCCAGAATTGTCACTTTCGTACCCTTATTCAGTCGGGCAGCAACCGCAAAGGCAGTTCCCGGACCGCTGCGGACACGGAGCACATCGGCAGTAACCGTTTTTATTACCGTCTCCGGTACCGGCGCATCCATCTGCACATATTGGAGGCTGATCCAGCCCTTATCGGTTCTACCCCATTTGACCGAACCAACCAGCTTGGTTTCCAAAACGGTGACCTTTGTGCCACGGACATAATAGCCTAAATAACGACCGCTTGTGCCGGCCTCAGCGCGGATATTCAGCTGGCTTGCGGTGACTTTTCCGGTCTGCCGGGGCTCTGTCGGCTCAGTAGGCGCAGGCTCTGTGGGTTCTGTCGGTTCGGTGGGTTCCGGTGGTACAGAAGGCGTATTCAATTTTACATAGGAAAGGCTGATCCAGCCCTTGTCCGTTCTGCCCCACTCCATCGTACCGACCATTTTTCTTTCAAGGATGACGACCATCGTACCCCGGACATAATAGCCTAAATAGCGGCCATTTGTGCCAGCCTCAGCGCGAATATTCAGCTGGCTTGCAGTGACTTTTCCGATCTGCTGGGGCTCTGTTGGATCCGTAGGCGCAGGCTCTGTGGGCTCCGGTTCTGTGGGTTCTGTGGGCGCAGGAGGCACAGCCGCTTCATCCATTTTTACATAGGAAAGGCTGATCCAGCCCTTATCCGTCCGACCCCACAGCGTTCCGTCCACAGTTTTCTGTTCCAGAATAACCACCTTTGTACCCCGGACGTAGTAACCCAGCCAGCGACCGTTGGTACCTGCTTCCGCACGGATATTGAGGCTGCTGGCAGTCACTTTACCGCTTAATGTTTGTGTAGGCGGTTCGGTGGCTTCAGGTTCTGTTGCTTCGGGCTCAGTAACCTCAGGCTCAGTAACCTCAGGCTCGGTGACCGGAGGTTCGGTAACTGCAGGCTCGGTTACTTCAGGCTCGGTGACTGCAGGCTCGGTGACTGCAGGCTCGGTAACCGGAGGCTCAGTGACTGCAGGCTCGGTTACCTCAGGCTCGGTAACCGGAGGCTCCGTAGGCAAGAAAGCTTCCGGAGGCAGCGATGCATAAACCTTTTCAAAATCTGTGCCGCTTAAGGAAATCCAGCCCCTATCCGTTCTTCCCCATAGGAGCTCGCCGACCTTAACTGTCTCTGTAACAACCAGCATTTCCCCCTTCTTCACGGCCTTACCAGTCTGCGGATAATCCGCACCGGGCGCACCGTGAAAGAAGAGTTCATCTGCGGTAACTGTCACGGTCACATCCACCGTATCCGTCCAGTTTTCCATTTCACCGCTGCGCAGCCACTGCGCATACAGCGTCATCCCCTTAATGGAGGCATCCAGCTTGGTGATTCTTCTACCGCCTACTCTTTCCGTGAACCAACCGGCGAAAACGTAGCCGTTTCGGGTAGCGCTGCAAAGGGGCAGCGCAGGTAAATCGGAATCAAAGACTTGACTGGAACGGTTAGTAGATCCGCCATTGCCGTCAAAAATGATATAGCCGTAGCTTTCGGGCGGCTCTTTGGAATACACACCGTTTAAGTAAAGATTTGCTTCGCTCATACGTCGGCGAAGCAGATAATCCTGAATCTGACCGCTTGCCTTACACCAAAGGCCAAAGGCTCGGATCAGATCATTGCCAGTAGCACCGTATGTAATGGCCTGAAAGATTAATCCCGATTCATTTGTCGTCCAGTTAGAACCGACATTATACGAAAACAACGCAATCGCATCATACTGATTTTGGGTAAGTAGGATGTTATACTTCTGTAAGTAACGGTTCAGCGCCTTTTCCATTCCTGTCATATAGTCCTTCAGAAGGGCTTCGGCCTCGACGTGGGTAATACCGTATTTTGTATAGTATTCGACCTTATCGTCAGGACACCGGGTACCATAGCCAACGGTATATTGCTTCTTATCCCAGTAGGGATATTGGCTGAAGCCTTCCTCGGCCTTCAGTAGCTTCATTCCCTCGTCACTCATAGTCATACTCACTTGCAGTGCTTCTGTAGCAACCGCAGCAACGACAGTGACACAGCTGATAATCAGTGCAATGGCAAGCAGCCAGCTTGTCATTCTCTTCATTGCAGGTCGTTCCCCTTTCGGTTTTATGTTACCTTCGTATTATAGCAGACAGAAGACTCGATTGCAAGAATTATTCTTCCAAAGGGACATCCAAATTATGGGAAGAACCTAATTGTAGGGGACGGGTTTCCCGTCCCATGGGAGGCGAAACGCCTCCCCTACGGTGTTGTACGGGAGTGCAGAGCAGCCTTGCAAAATTCCCCATTTGCTTTTTACGCACCTTTATGATAGACTAACTGAAAAGGAGGCGAGAGTATGAAAAAAGTAATGGCCGCCCTTAGCGGCGGTGTGGATAGCTCTGTTGCAGTTTATTTGCTGCAAAATGCAGGCTGCGACTGCAGTGGTAGCATCATGACACTTCATGCCCCCGCACCCGAGAGCGTTTCCGATGCCAAGAGCATTGCAGATCGGCTGGGGATCCCGTTTTATGTGATGGATTGTCAGGATATGTTCCGTAAATACGTCATTGATGATTTCATTGCCGCCTATGAAAAAGGCGACACACCAAATCCCTGCATTGCCTGCAATCGTCATCTTAAATTTACCCATTTTTTGCGTGAGGCCGAAAAGTTTGGCTGCGAAGGAATTGCTACCGGGCATTATGCCCGAATCCGGAAAGACGAAAATACGGGACGGTATCTGCTGCTCCGGGCGATGGATCACACAAAAGATCAAAGCTATTTTCTCTATATGCTGACACAAGACCAGCTTTCCCGTGTGCGCTTCCCTCTCGGTGAACTGACGAAAACAGAGGTTCGGCAAATTGCAGAAGAAAACGGTTTTATAAACGCAAACCGAAAGGACAGTCAGGACATCTGCTTTGTACCGGACGGCGATTATGTAGCCTTTATGGAGCAATATAAGGGTGTACCTTATGCCTGCGGTGCGTTCTTGGATTTGAACGGCAACCGGGTTGGAACCCACAAAGGCGCCGTCGGCTATACCATCGGACAGCGCAAGGGCTTAGGACTTGCTATGGGTGCACCGGTCTATGTCTGTGATAAGGATATGGAAAACAACACGGTGACGGTAGGTCCTGAGGAAGCTTTATTTTCCACTACGCTCATTGCAGAAAACTGCAACTGGTTCCCATTTGATGCATTGACCGAGCCGATTTTCGTCACTGCAAAAGCCCGCTATCGCCACAAGGAACAGCCCGCAACTGTCTCTCCCCTACCGAATGGCCGTGTGGAAGTGTCCTTTCGCACACCTCAGCGAGCGCTGACCACCGGACAAGCCGTGGTCTTTTATGACGGTGAAACCGTCATTGGCGGCGGCACTATATGTAAAATAAAATGAGCATCGCTTATACGATGCTCATTTTATTTTCGTATTGGGAAAATACTCTTCTGCAAATTCCACCTTGTCTACTTGGAAGGTCTTACCATCCAAATAAGAGAGGATGCCTGCATCTGTGGAAAACTGAAAAGTCAGTTTGTAAGAGTAAAGTGCCTGAAAATTCCGGTCATAATTCTTATTCAGCTTACCGTATTTACCGTCACCTAAAAGAGGGTGACCCGCGTGGGCAAACTGCGCGCGGATCTGATGGGTGCGGCCGGTAATCAGCGCACATTCCACAAGAGAAAGGCCCTGATTGGACGCAATTACCTGATAGTTCGTTTGGCAGGATTTGGCGCCGGTTTGCGGTACATCCGTAACAAATACCCTATTTTTCTTGGCATCCTTGAATAGATAACCTTTAAGACTTCCCTTTGTGGGTTTCGGCGTACCCTCCACAATGGCAAGATAGCGCTTATCCATCTCACGGTCCTTGATCTTTTGGTTAATAATGCGGAGCGTCTCTGCGTTCTTTGCAGCGATTACGATACCGCCGGTATTGCGATCAATGCGGTTACAAAGGGCCGGCACAAATGCATTCTCGCCCCGCGGACTCCACTCTCGCTTTTGATACAGATATGCCTGAATATGGTCAATAAGGGTTCTGCCGTACTCTGCACCGTCGTGGGGATGGACAGCAAGACCGGGACGCTTATCTACAAGGATGATATTCTCATCTTCATAGACCACCGTCAGCTTTGGGGTGGCTACTGTAAGATAGGCATTATCCTCCCGGGGCTTATCAAAAAATTCATC
Source organism: Oscillospiraceae bacterium (assembly GCA_015067665.1). Classification (GTDB taxonomy): domain Bacteria; phylum Bacillota; class Clostridia; order Oscillospirales; family Oscillospiraceae; genus Faecousia. The sequence continues at coordinate 18,682 of SVLZ01000009.1, forward strand.
GTTAATATAGAGCTGAAGCACATCCCCTTCTTGCAGTCTTTGATCCCGTTCGGCACGGGTGCCGTTACATTTGATCCGCTTGATGCGGATATATTTTTGGGCAAGGGACGCTGGCAACAGCGGCACCGCCTTTGCAAGAAAGCGGTCCAAGCGCTGATTCGCATCATTTGCGCCGATAGTCAGTTCTTTCATTTTGCCATATTTTCCTTTTTCTTCTGTGCATGGCGGTCTGCACGTTCCGTAAACTCTAGCGCAGGATTGTAGCCCATTTTCCGTTGGCGGTTATTCATAGCCGCCACTTCCAAAATCACCGCAAGGTTACGGCCCGGGGTGACAGGAATGGTATTGACCGGGATTCGGACACCCAGTATTTCCTCAAACTGCTCCTCTACGCCCAGCCGGTCATAGTTATGACCTTTCTCCCAAGGCACGATGCGCACAATGAGGTTAATCTCATTTTCCGCCTTAACTGCGCCCATACCAAAGAGATTCGCCACGTTAACAATGCCGATGCCACGCAGCTCCACGTAGTTGCGGATCAGGTCGGGAGCGCTGCCAACAACGGCGCTGTTGGAAATCTTGTGGATCTCCACCGCATCATCTGCGATCAGCCGATGGCCGCGCTTTAATAGCTCCACAGCGGTCTCGCTCTTACCGATGCCGCTGTCACCAACGAGTAGTATGCCCTCGCCATAGACCTCCACAAGAACACCGTGCATAGAGGTATAAGGTGCCAGTGCTGCCTTTAAGTAAGCAATGATGGCAGACACAACGGTACTTGTCGCTTCCTTTGTAGAAAGGATCGTCACATTATGCTTTTTTGCCATTTCCATACATATAGGATCTATGGCAATGCCACGGGCAACCAGCAGCGCCGGGAATTTATATCCAAAAAGCCGGTCAAAGGTCTTTACCTTCTCTTCCTGCGTAAGACGCTCAATATAGCTGGCTTCCACATTACCAAGCACCTGCAGGCGCATAGGCTCAAAGTGATCAAAATAGCCTGCAATCTGTAAGCCCGGACGGGATACATCCTCCACGGTCAGACGGATCTTGTCATAATCTGTAGATGCAAAAACCACATCCAGCTGGAAATCATTGACGAGAGTGTCAAGCAGTACACTGTGCATAGCGATCATATTTTCACGCTCCCTGATGGATTTGCGTCTATTATACCTATAACAGACCGGAATAGCAATATTTTTTTGAAAAAGTCAAAATTTTTTCTAAAAAGTACTTGCTTTTTTTGTAAATCTTTGTTATCATACTGGGGCGACTGCGTAAGTCGTCTTAAATTGTGTTTTAGCGGATAGGAGGTGCAACGTATGGCAAAGTGTGATTATTGTGGCAAGGGCGTTACTTTCGGTATCAAGGTTTCTCACTCTCACAGACGGTCCAACCGTGCTTGGAAGCCCAATGTAAAGCGGGTCAAGGCCATTGTCAACGGTACTCCGTGCCACGTGTATGCTTGTACCAGATGCCTCCGTTCCAATAAGGTCGAACGGGCCATTTGATCGCATACGGAAAAAAGGTGTCGCTTTCGCGGCACCTTTCTTTTTGCATAAAGAAACAGGAGGGTCTCCCCTCCTGTTTTTTAATGCTCGTAAAGGGCTTCGGTGGTGACGGGGCGGGCAAGCATTTCGATCAGTTCCTGTCTTGCATCGCCGCCCGCGTACAGCACATTATAAGCCGCTACGCAAATAGGCATATCCACACCATAGGCATTGGCCAGCTCCCAAGCGGATTTTGCCGCATAGTAGCCTTCTACCACCGCACCTACCTGTGCCATAGCATCCTGTGCCTTTAAGCCTTGGCCTACGAGAATACCGGCTCGGCGGTTTCTGGAGTGCATAGAGGTACAGGTAACGATCAAATCACCAATACCTGCAAGGCCGAAGAAGGTCTCTGTTCTGCCTCCCATTGCAGTACCCAGTCGGGCGATCTCAGCCATACCGCGGGTCATAAGGAGCGCCTTGGTATTATCTCCGTAGCCAAGGCCATCCGCTACACCCGCGCAAAGTGCAATAATATTCTTCAGGGCACCGCCGAGCTCTGCTCCCACAATGTCATCACTTACGTAGATACGGAATACATCGTTGCAGAACGCCTTTTGGACAAACTCCGCTTTTGCGCGACTCGGGCAGGCAGCAAGACAGCCGGTAGGCATTTCTCTGCCCACCTCTTCTGCGTGACTGGGGCCGGTCAGCGCCACAACTGTGTGGCCAGTCTCCTCCTCAACGATTTGGCTCATACGAAGCATCGTACCGGATTCAACACCTTTGACCACAGAAACAACCACCGCATCCTGCCGAAGATAGGGAGCGATCATACGGCTACTGCTGCGAACGAAGACGGAGGACGTGGCAATTACCACAAGATCACAGTCCTGCACACAGTCCGCTTCCGCAGAGGTTTGCAGATTTGTATGCAGCGGCACACCCTCTAACATCGGGTTTATACCCGCTTCACGTATGTTGCGCGCAAGTGCAGCATCGTGACACCAAAGGACGGTATCAAAACCATTTTTACAAAGACAATTTGCCAGTGCAGTGCCCCAAGCACCGCACCCAATCACTGCAGCTTTCATTGCTTTTTCTCCTTAGATCCTAAAGAAAATTTACGCTCTGTTCCACTTAGCAAACGCTTAATGTTCTCTCTATGCATCCAGATGGCAAATATAGCAATGATCGCCACACCGATCTGTAAGGAAGGGTTTCCCCGGTAACGCAGCACAAAGCCGATACCAAAAGAGGCAGAGACCAATATAGAGCTGAGAGAAACATATCTTGTAATAAAGAAGCAGGCAAAGAAGATCACGACAAGTACCGCAAACACACGCCAGTCCAGCACGGCTGCGATCGTAGCGCCACAAACAATACCCTTGCCGCCCTTAAAGCCGAAGAGGGCGGGAAAATCGTGGCCAAGACTTACCGCCAGCGCACCCAGAACTTTTCCTTCTGCAGTAAGTCCGTAGGGCGCAAGCAGGGCACCGCCCAAAAGGCAGGCAGCCACCGTCTTACCTACATCCAGTAAAATAACGAAGATCGCCTTTCCCGTGCCAAAATTCCGGACGAAATTGGTAAGACCGGCATTGCCGCTTCCCTTTTTACGCACATCCTCGTGGGCAAAATACCGGGCGGTAAAGATGGCACCGTTGAGATTACCGAGCAGGTAACCGACTACCGCTGTGATAATAAATGCCAAAAGCATTTTTACTCCTCCTTATCACCCTTTTGCCGGATGGTGATCCGCACGGGTGTACCTTCCAGTCCGAAGACCTCCCGGATCTGGTTTTCCAAATATCTTTGATAGGAGAAATGGAACAGCCGGGCATCGTTACAGAAAATAACGAAATGGGGGGGCTTGGTGCTGGCTTGGGTCATATAGTAGATCTTCAGCCGGCGGCCCTTATCCGTAGGGGGCTGCACACGGGCAGTGGCATCGGCCAGAACGCTGTTGAGCGCGCCTGTGGTTATACGGCTGGTGTTCTGCTTGTGTACATCCTGAATGACACTAAAGAGCCTGTCCACCCGCTGACCGGTCAGCGCAGAAAGGAACACAACAGGCGCGTAGGTCATATAGCTAAGACCGTCCCGGACTGCAGCTTCCTTGTCCCGCATCGTGTTGGTCTCCTTGTCCTCTACTGCGTCCCACTTATTGACCACGATAATAGCGGCTTTGCCCGCTTCGTGGACGAGGCCGGCGATTTTGGTGTCCTGCTCGGTGACACCGTCGTTGGCATCGATGAGAATCAAGCATACGTCTGCCCGTTCAATGGCGTTGATGGTACGCATATTAGAGAATTTCTCAATGGCGTCGTCCACCTTACTCTTGCGGCGCATACCTGCCGTGTCGATAAAGCAGTACTTACCGGTCTCATTTTCAAAATCGCTGTCGATGGCATCCCGGGTCGTACCGGCAATATTGGAGACGATGACACGCTCCTCGCCCAGGATACGGTTTAAGAGGCTGGACTTGCCCACATTGGGCTTGCCCACGATAGCAACCTTGATGGTGTCGCTCTCTTCCTCTTCCCACTGGAAGTCACCGAACTGCTCCAGGCACCAGTCCAAAAGGTCGCCTGTGCCGTGACCGTGAATAGCAGAAACTTCAAAAAGATCTCCGATACCCAGCGAGTAAAATTCGTACACATCCGGGTTTACCGGGCCGACGGAGTCACACTTGTTAACTGCCAACGCTACCGGCTTGCCACATTTACGCAGCATTGTTGCCACATCCACATCAGCAGCAGTCATACCGGTACGGACATCCACCACCATAATGATGCAGTCTGCTAATTCGATACCGATCTCCGCCTGACGGCGCATAAATTTCAGCATATCACTGTCTGTACCCGGTTCAATACCACCGGTGTCTACCAGCGCGAAGGTCTTATTGCACCATTCGCAGTCGCCATAGATGCGGTCACGGGTGACACCGGGCGTATCCTCTACAATAGAGGTCCTGCGACCGGTCAGCTTATTAAAGAGCATAGACTTGCCCACATTGGGGCGGCCAACAATGGCCACCAAAGGCTTTGCCATAGCCGTCACTCCTTTCTTTCAAAAACGCATTTCCCATATTATGCCACATATTTAGAATTAAATCAATGGCGAAATTGTAAAGAAAAAAGGGAGGAAAACTCCTCCCTTGATTTTCTCGCCTTAGTCAGCCTTGGCAGCCAGGACCTGACGGCCATTGTAGTTACCGCAAGCCTTGCAAGCCCGATGGGGCATGACAGGCTCACCGCACTTGGGGCATACAGCAACGCTGGGAGCGGAGAGCTTCCAGTTGGAGCCACGACGCTTATCGCGACGAGCGCTAGACACTTTACACTTAGGAACAGCCATGGTTGACACCTCCTTGGTCAAATCTGCTTGGGCAGCATCATTTTATTCTTTATCGAGAAGCTGCCGCAGGGCAGCAAAACGGGGATCAGGCTCCTTCTGACAACAGCACGGACCGTCGTTCAGATTTTTACCGCAACGGCAGCAGAGGCCTTTGCAATCTTCACTACACAAAAGCTTCGGATCCATATTCAGCACGAATACTGTACGGACGATGTCTTCTAAGTCGGCGCAATCGCCATCAAGGAGAAATACCCATTCGTCTTCGTTTCCGTCATCGGCAAGCTCTGTTACCAGTACCACATTAAGAACCATATCTTCATCACGGGTAAATTCTTCCGCACAGCGGTCGCAGACACCGTGGATCGTGGTTTTGATACTGCCTGACATTTCGAGAACACCGGCCATATTTCGGACAGTACCCTCTGCCAGGACCGGCTCAGTTACCGGGTAGCAGTTGCCATATTTCAGGTCGCTCAGATCTACAACCGTCGAGAAAGATACGCTCTCGCCGGGACAGTTGATGATCTTTCCAAGTTCCAGCAGCATATTTTTTGCCTCCTCGCAGTCGTACCTTGCTATTATAACGGCTATCTCCCAATTTGTCAAACATTATTTTATGAAAAATAAGGGAATTTCTTTCGAGGTCTATTTCCCTGCTTTCTTTCATATTCTTTCGTAGAACGTGGCAAGTAAGGAGGCTGGCTTATGGAAAATATGTACGCAAACATTGCCGCCCGAACGGGAGGTAACATTTACATCGGTGTAGTAGGCCCGGTGCGAACGGGTAAATCTACTCTCATTAAGAGAATAATGGAAACAATGGTTATTCCAAATATTGAAGATCCGTACCGCAAGGAACGGGCAAATGATGAGCTGCCGCAAAGCGGCTCCGGAAAGACCATTATGACCAGCGAACCCAAATTTGTACCGGAAGAAGCAGTCGAAATATGCCCTGACGGCACCACCCGGCTACGGGTACGGATGATCGACTCCGTTGGCTATATGGTAGAGGGCGCAGTGGGCGCAACCGAAGACGGTGTACCCCGAATGGTCACGACCCCTTGGTACGATTACGAAATACCCCTTGTGGAAGCTGCAGAACTGGGCACGCAGAAGGTGATGCAGGAGCACTGCTCGGTAGGCTTTGTGGTCACCACCGACGGTACGGTGACGGACATAGACCGCGCTGATTACTTAGAGGCAGAAGGTCGGGCAATCAACGATATGAAAAAGACAGGAAAGCCTTATCTTGTCATTATTAACTCCGCCTCCCCCACCGGAAACGCGGCCAAGGCAGTGCAGGCAGAGCTGAAAGAAAAGTATGGCGTCAACAGCTTTATCTGCGACTGTCAGGCACTGACGGTCGAGGATATCAGCGGGCTCTTACAGGAGCTTCTCTATGCGTTTCCGATGCAGCAGCTTGCGGTCTATCTTCCCCGATGGATGGATGCGCTGGAAAGGGATCACCCGGTAAAGAGCGCGCTGTATGCCGCGCTATTGCAAGTGGCTGAGCAGATTGCCTGCCTTGCTCAGGCGGAAGGCACACTATCTGCCTTAGGAGAATTGGATGCAGTGCAGGATTATAAGCTTCGCGCGATCGACCTTGGCAGCGGTACAGTCTCCTGCGTGCTGACCTTTCCGGAAAAGCTCTTCTACGAAATCCTCAGCGCAAAGGCGGGAATGCCCATCGAAAATGACGGACAGCTTTTATCGCTGCTTACCACCCTCTCTGAAACGAAGCGGGAGTACGATAAGATCGCCGATGCCCTTTCCTCAGTGAAAGCAACCGGCTACGGCATCGTAATGCCCGGCGCAGAGGAGATGAAGCTGGAGACCCCGGAGATCCTCAAAAAGAATGGGGCTTACGGTGTGAAACTGAAAGCCGGCGCGCCGTCTATCCATATGATCCGGGTGGACATCGACACGGAGATCTCCCCAATGGTAGGCAATGAAAAACAATCTCAGGATTTAATTAGCTATTTAGCAGGCGAAACGCCTGAAAAGCTGTGGGAGAGCAACATTTTCGGCAAGAGCGTCTATACCCTCATTCAAGAGGGTCTCAGCTCCAAGCTGATTCGCACACCTGACGATGTGCGCAACAAATTCCGCGGCTGCCTCACCCGGGTGGTCAACGAAGGCGCAAATGGCGTTATTTGTTTGATACTGTAAAGGACTTTTAACAAAAATCGGCGCATCGAGCGCCGATTTTTGTTTCGGGTCGTCGTGGGCGCCGACCCCTACAATGCACCATCGAAAAATTGTGTGGGGCGGGGGCTTGCTCCCGCCCTACGTCTTTTTTTCATAAAACCCTTTACCCTTGGGGAAAAATATGGTAAACTAAGTAAAACTGTGCTTTTTGGAGGCTTACCAATGAAACAACTCCGTTTACCGAATATTTCTTTGGGAGAGAAACCGACCTCCCCTCTGCTAATGGCCTTTCTGCTGCCATTCTTAGGGATGACCGCTTTGATGGTAGTTTGTCAGTATGTCCCCTTTGGTGTTGGCTCTTTCCTATATTCCGACGCTTACCATCAGTACTATCCCTTCTTTGTGGAAATGCGGGAGGCGATCCTCTCGGGCAAAGGACTGCAATGGACTTGGAGTGTAGGCTTGGGTCTTGACTATTTGGGACTTTTCGCCTATTATCTTGCCTCTCCCCTGAATTGGCTGTCTGTTTTGTTGCCGGAGAGTATGACGCTTGCTTATTTTACTTTCCTCATTCCCATTAAGCTGGGCTTTGCTGGGCTGTTCTTCGCGCTGTTTTTGAAGAAGGTCTTCAGTCGCAACGATTGGTCCATTGCCCTCTTTGGCGCATTTTATGCCACCTGTGCCTGGGCGCTGGGCTATCTGTGGAACATTATGTGGCTTGACACCTTTGCGCTGCTGCCACTGGTGATTCTGGGTATGTTCAGTCTCCTTGAGAAGCGGAAATTCGTGCTTTATACTTTGGCGCTGTTTTCCGCTGTGGTCATCAACTATTATATCGGTTTCTTCGTATGCATTTTCGTATTCCTCACCTTTATATGCTACGAAATTTGCCGCTTCAAGGGTTTTAAGAAGCTATTTATTGATTTGGCGCTGATGGCAGCATTCTCCATCCTTGCTCTTTGTATGACCTTGGTGCTGACCTTACCGGCCTATATGGCGCTGCAGAACACCCACTCCTCCGTTAACACGTTCCCCACCGATTTCCGCCTGAATATGGTCACCGAGCATACCTTCGCAGGACTTTTGGAGGCTATGGCCAAGTCTGCCGGCAATATGAACGGTGGCATTTCCCCCACCTTTAAGGAAGGTTTGCCGAATCTGTACAGCGGTATTTGCACCATCGTTTTGGCATTTTTAATGCTCAGCTCCAAGGAAGTGAAATTACGTGAGAAGTTCTGCTCAGTACTGCTGCTCGTGTTTTTCCTTCTCAGCTTTGCCATCCGGCAGCTGGATTATATTTGGCATGGCTTCCACTTTACCAATATGATCCCCTACCGGTTCTCATTCCTGTTCTCTTTTGTGATTCTGTTTATGGCATACCGGGCATTTACCCTCTGGGAGACCTTCCGGCCCGGGCAGATCGCCCTTGCTGCCGTACTGGCAGTGGTGCTCGTATTCCTCTCAGAAAAGAGCAGTGAGACCGTATATATCCTCATAAACTTTATTTTTATCGGGCTTTACACCGCAGTGCTTCTTTACCGTACGATCCCCGTAAAAGCTACGAAAAAGGTCAAAAAGGACGCGCTGCTGCAAATGCGCGAAGAACGCCAAAAGCTGTGCGCCCGGGCACTTGCCGGCGTGATGGTGGTGGAGCTGATCCTCAATTTCGTCGTTTTCGGTATGAACTTCGGTGGCACGAATATTTCCTATTACCCCAAGGGAAAGGAAAATTCCAAGCAGGCCATCGCCCTTATGAAAGAGCTGGAAAAGGACAACCTCTTCTACCGGGCAGAAACCACCCACACCCAGTCCCTCAACGACGGCGCGCTCAACGGCTATAACGGCATTACCACCTTTACAAGCTCTGCTTTTGTGGGTGTTACGGAGTTTATGCAGGCGCTGGGCTATGGCGCAAAGGATAACTACAACCGCTACTGCTATGAGGAGGCCTCCCCCGTTGCCAATCTGTTTTTGAATCTCAAATATATGATCGAGCGGGACGGCTATGTGGAGGAAAACAGCTATTTCGATGAGGTGGCGCGCTTTGACAAGGTGGCACTTCTTGAAAACAACGCCTATCTTCCCTTAGGCTTTCTTGCAAACAGCGAGCTTGCAAATTTGGAATTTCCTATTACCGGCAACCGTTTCACTTTCCAAAATAACCTTGTAGCAGCAGCTACGGGCGTGGAGAACGTATTTTCCTCTACTAATAACCTGAAAATTACCGCTGGCTCCGGGGTTACTGTATCCAATGTTTACAGCAGCGGCTACTGCAGCTATAATGCAAAGTCCGGCGGCTCTGTGACCTACACCTATACCCCCGAGGAAGAGGGATTTTTCTGCGTAAATATCCATCAGGGCAAGCGCAATAACTTTTCCGTGCGGAAAAACGGGTCGTTCCTCTATAACGACTCCTACAGTCTGCCCCAGATGATCTCTGTGGCCGATGTGAAGCCCGGTGATAAGATCGAGATCGTATTTACGGTGAAGGCCGGTGAGAGCAGCACCATCAGCTTGGATAACGGTATCCTCGATGAAGAAAAATTCCGGCAGGCCCACAGCATTTTGAATGCCTCTACCCTCTCCCTTACGGAATTTGAAAATACCCGCATCTCCGGCACCATCGATTGCAACCGTGACGGTCTTATGTATACCTCCATTCCCCAAAATGGCAACTGGATTGCAACTGTTGACGGAAAGCAGGTTGAGACTGTGCGTATTGGCGGTGCAATGCTGGGTATCCACTTAAGCGAAGGTCAGCATAATGTGGAATTTGTCTATCAAAACGACGCTTTCCGGGCAGGTGCTTGTATGACAGTCATCAGCTTCTTGATCTTCGGCGGTCTGTATTTAGGAAAATATAAACCCTACAAGAAATTCCGCACAAAAGAAGACAATGCATAAATAAATCGGGTCTGCCGCGGCAGACCCGATTTTCTTATTCACTGGAGATATTTTTCATAGTCAGGCTGATGCGCTTGCGTTTTTCATCCACATCCAGAACGGCAACCTTCACCACATCACCTACCTGTACCACCTGACTGGGATGGGTGACTTTGTGCTTTGCCACCTGAGAGATATGCACAAGACCGTCCTGATGGACACCGATGTCCACGAACACGCCAAAATCAATGACATTCCGCACCGTGCCGGTGAGCACCATTCCGGGCTTTAGGTCCTTCATTTCCAGCACATCGGTACGCAGCACCGGAGGCGGCAGCTCGTCACGGGGATCTCTGCCCGGCTTTTGCAGCTCCTTGACCACATCATCGAGGGTGTGAACGCCAACACCGCAGCGGGCAGCAGCTTCCTCTTTTCCAAGGGCTTCATAACGGTCGGATAATGCTGCAATATCCCCGGATTTCACATCCTTTTTGTCATAGCCGCAGAGGAGCAGCAGCGTTTCCGCCGCCTTATAGCTTTCGGGATGGACGCCGGTATTATCGAGAATTTCCTTGCTTTCCGGCACACGGAGGAAGCCGGCGCATTGCTCGTAGGCCTTGGGTCCTAACTTGGGAACTTTTTTCAGCTGGCTCCGGGCGGTAAAGGGGCCGTTTTCTTCCCGGTAGGTGACTACATTTTTGGCAATCGTGCCGTTGAGGCCGGAGACCTTTTGCAGCAGACTTGCAGACGCGGTATTGAGATCAACACCTACCGCATTGACACAGTCCTCCACCACGCCGCCAAGGGCTTCGTCCAGCCGTTTTGCGGGCATATCGTGCTGGTATTGGCCGACACCAATGGCCTTGGGATCGATCTTTACAAGCTCAGCCAGCGGGTCTTGGAGGCGGCGGGCGATGGAAACAGCGGAGCGGAGATTTACATCGTAATCCGGGAATTCCTCAGCCGCCAACTTAGAGGCAGAATAGACGGAAGCGCCGGCCTCGTTGACGATCATATAGCTGACACCGGGCAAGCCCTTCAGCATATCTACGGTCATAGACTCGGTCTCCCGGGAGGCAGTGCCGTTGCCGATGGCGATGTGGCGCACGCCGTGCTTTTTCGCCATAGCGGTTAAGATGCGGATGGCCTCCGCCCGCTTAATTTGGGAGAAAGTGGGATAGACCACAGCGGTGTCCAGTACTTTGCCGGTGGGATCCACTACTGCAACCTTACAGCCGTTCTTATAGCCGGGGTCAAGACCCATAGTCACAAAGCCCTTGACGGGTCTCTGCATCAGCAGTGGCTTTAAGTTAAGCGCAAAATTACCGATGGCAGATTCGGCTGCCCGGTCGGTGAGCGTACTGCGAAGTTCCCGCTCGATACTGGGGGCGATGAGCCGGTTAAAGGCATCCTCCGCAGCTGCGCGGACAAACTGGGAAATATGCATCGTGGGCTTCAGCGCCATACGGCACACCAGCGCCTGTCCCTCAAGGCCGGGGAGGGCGGCGGTGACTTTCAAAAAGCCTTCCTTTTCGCCACGGTTGATGGCGAGGATCTGGTGGTTTTGGAGGCGAGAGACCGGGGTCTTAAAGTCGTAATACATCGTATATACGCTTTCCTTCTCCGGGTCGTCGGCAACGACTGTGACCACCGCGCTGCGCTCCATTTTTTCACGGAGTGCCTTGCGGATATTGGCGTCGTCAGAAATCATTTCCGCCACAATATCCGATGCGCCCTGGAGGGCATCTTCTACGGTTTCCACGCCCTTTTCGGGGTTAATGTAATCGGCAGCTAAAGTCGCAGGATCGCTGCCATCCTGCTCGAAAAGGGCGAGTGCCAAAGGCTCCAAGCCTTTTTCCTTTGCCACGGTGGCGCGGGTGCGGCGCTTCTGCTTGTAGGGCCGGTAGAGGTCCTCCACCTCGGCAAGGGTAACAGCCGCCAGGATGGCTTTTTCCAGCTCCTCGGTCAGCTTTTCCTGCCCGGCGATAGATTTAATGACCTCTTGCTTTCTCTCCTCCAAATTGCGGAGGTATTGCAGGCGGGTTTCTAAGTTACGAAGGGTCGTGTCGTCCATTGCGCCGTGCATTTCCTTGCGGTAACGGGCGATAAAGGGAATGGTGTTGCCCTCGTCCAGTAGCGCAACCACATTTTCTACGTAGGCGGTCTTTTGACCAAGCTCTTCGGCTAATTTTTGAATGATTGGATCCATAGGCATCTCCTTACTTTTGTATGGGAGCATTATAGCACAAAAATGGAAAAATGTACACCGCACTTTTCGGTTTTTTAAGGATTTATGTGAGATGTTAATGTAGGGAACGGATTTATCCGTTCTACAAGGTGCGACTGTGATATGCGGAATGCATAAATGCATTCCCTACGGTGTTGTACGACAGCGTGGTAGGGGCGGGCATTGCCCGTCCGCATAGATTGCAGGTTTGTACAATGTTGGATTGCGGTACGGACGACCGATGGTCGCCCCTACGGCGTTGTACGAAGGTACGCCAATGCCTTCTCCTGGGAGAAGGTGCCCCAAAGGGGCGGATGAGGGTCTGTCTGTGCCACGCCGGGACGATGCAAAATGCGGTATGAGGATTCCCCTCATCCGGTTGCGCTTTCGCGCAACCACCTTCCCCCAGGGGAAGGCTTTGGGCAGCGAAAGGCCACCCGGAGGGATAAACTCCGGGTGGCTGATAAATTGTGGGGATTATTTAAGGCTTACCGTACCATTGGCGCAGACGACCTCTGTGGCAGGAACGTCCCTATTCCAATCCATGCCAAAATACATTTTCTCCCATTCCTCTGTTGTGCCGGTGTAATGGATGGTATTGAGTCCTTCGCAGCCAACGAAGGCAAGATTTTCGATACGTGTCACCGTTTTGGGAATAGTGATTTGCGAAAGATTCGCGCACTTATAAAACGCATTAATGCCGATTCTTGTCACGCTATCCGGGATCGTCACTTCCGTTAATGTATCTCTACAACCAATTGTGTCGATCGTTTTACTGTCTATTTTTGTTGCTCCGTCCGCAATGATCAAGCTTTGGATATGATTACAGCCAGCAAAAGCAAACAGGTCAAAGGTCTCCACTTCACTTCCAATTGTTACACTTGTCAGCTTGGCGCACTTATAGAATCCTGAATCAATGTAGGTTACACTGTTGGGAATCACAACGCTTACAAGACCGGAACGGCAAAAGGCATCATGTTCAATTTTCGTCACAGTGTCCGGAATCGTAATATGGGAGAGCGCTGCGCAGTCGAAAAAGGTACATTCCGCAATTGTATCTATGCCTTTACCAAGGGTAATATTTGCAAGGCTATAACAGGAGTGGAATGCACCGCTGCCAATTTCTGTCACACTGTCCGGAATCACAATAGATTCAAGTTCTTGGCACATTTGAAAAGCACCTTCGCCAATGCTCTCCAAGCCGTCCGGAAGTGTGATGCTTGTAAGCTTAGAACAAGCGCTGAACGCAGTCTTTCCAATTGTTCGCACACCACTTCCCATAGCGACGCGCTCAAGGTTTTCGCAGCGGCAAAATGCATGATAACCGATGGATGTCACACTGTCCGGAATTGTGACTTCGGTTAGTGCAGTACAGCGGTCAAATGCGCCGTCGTCAATTTCTGTCACGCTGTCCGGAATGATGATGTCAGTCAGCGCAGTACAGTGGTCAAATGCACCCTCGCCAATTTTTGTCACAGCACCCGGAATCCTATATGTACCCTCCAGCGCGCGAGGTGCTTTCAGTAGCTCCGTTTTGTCTTTACTAAACAGTACGCCTTTTTCATCGCTGCAAAATGCCGGATTTTCTTCTTCCACCTTTATTGCGTCGGCATAAGCAAATACCCTATAATCTTGGATCGTGGTTATACTGTCGGGAATGATAACCTCCGTAATATTACTGCAGTTTTCGAAGGCAGGCCAGCCGATCCCGGTAACCGGGTAGCCCTCGTGGGTAGATGGGATAACTAATTGGCCGGTAATCCCGCTGTCTACCTTTACGAGTATTGCCTGCTTATCAACAAATCTATAGGTGAAGTAACCGGAAGTTTCAGAAGGTACCAATAGAAGATTAGTAATATTGCAGGCAAGCAGGACGATTATCAAGAGTCCGGCAAGCGTACATACAATAAATATTTTTCGCTTCTTCATACTTTACTTCCTCTTTAAAAATATATACTAATCCCAGCATAATTATTGCACACATTCTTTAATTATATTGTACTATATTTTGAAACATTTGTAAATAGTAAGCTTCAAATGTTTGACTTTTTTGAAAGTTTCCGTTACAATGAAAGTAACCTAATATAGGAGGGATCCTTATGGAAAAGAAGATCATTACCATCTCCCGGCAGTTTGGCAGCGGTGGCCGTACCATCGGTCGGGCTGTTGCGGAAAAGCTGGGTATCCCCTTTTATGACAAGGAGCTTGTAGACCAAATCGCGCTGGAATCCGGCTTCGACCCCGGCTACATAGCAGAGCACGGCGAGCACGCCCCGGGAAAAAGCCTGTTTTCCTATGCCTTTGCCTCTATGGGAATGCCCGGAGTAATGCAAGGAATGTCCTCTGCGGATTTTCTTTGGACCATTCAGTGTAATGTGATCCTGCAGCTGGCGGAAAAAGGTCCTTGCGTCATTGTCGGTCGCAATGCGGACTATATTCTCAAGGACCGGGAGGACTGCCTCCATGTCTTTATCCACGCAGATACCCACTACCGTGCAGACCGGATCGTGCGGCTCTACGGCGAGTCGGAAAAGGCACCCCTTGCCCGTCTGGAAGAAAAGGACAAGCGCCGCCGGGTCAATTATGAACACTACACCGGACGTGATTGGGGCAAAGCAGAAAACTACGATGTTTGCCTTAATAGCGCCGTCGTCGGCGAAGAAGCCTGCGTGGATTTCATTGTCAGTACCGTTAATAACAGCAAATAAAAATCGTAGGGAAACCTCTCCGAGGTGTCCGAGACGCAAAAAATCGGCACGAAATGTGCCGATTTTTTATCGTTATTTGGATTTATCGGACACCCGAGGACGGGTGTCCCTGCAATATCCATTTTTATTTACTATCCCAAAGACAATTCCAGTTTTGAATGAAATACTCGATACCGGAGTAGACCGTTGTGATGACGATAACACCAATAACGACCCAGCTGAGGATGCCGTCTGTGGGGAATCCCATCATAACACAAAGACCGATCATAGTACTGGCGGTTTTTACCTTGCCGCTCCAACCGGCAGCAATTACCTTGCCCTTACCCACAGCTACCAGCCGTAAGCCGGTAACAGCAAATTCCCGGGTCAAAACGATCATCAGCGCCCAAGCAGGGAATATATTCCACTGGCAGAACATTGCCATCGCAGAGATCACCAGCAGCTTATCTGCAAGCGGGTCTAAAAACTTACCAAAGTCGCTGACCTGCTGATATTTCCGCGCAATATGTCCATCCACAAAATCCGTCAGACTGGCGATTACAAAAACTGCCAGGCTTAGCCACATATAAAGACCAGGCTGACCGCCGCTTAAGTACATAAGTACCATAAATACCGGGATAAATGCCACCCGGATAAGGGTAATCTTACTTGCAAGTGTCATACTGTTTCCTCCTGAGGATAGCCGGAGAGATCCCCGTCAATCAGTCCGTCAATAGTAATGTTCAAAAACGCGCCTTCTGTCAGCGCTTCGTCGGTTGCGATCCATACTCTGCCGTCAATGTCCGGCGAGTCGCCGTAGGTTCTGCCGTAGAACTGAGAGAATTCCTCGTTATAGCCGTCTACCAAAACCTCCACAGTCCTGCCAATGAAGGATGCGTTATACTCGTCCATGATCCGAGACTGAATTTGCTCCAAAATTTCCGCACGCTGCTGGGCAATGGAGAAATCCACATAATCCATTTCATATGCAGGTGTGCCCTCCTGGGGAGAGAACGCAAAGGCACCCACGCGCTCCAGCTTCATTTCCTTGAGGAACTCACAAAGTTCCTCAAATTCCTCCTCCCCCTCACCGGGGAGACCGGTAATGACACTGGTACGCAGAACGATGTCCGGCATTTTTTCACGGAGCTTCCCAAAGAGCTGCCGTAAAAATGCGCCGTCGCCACGGCGGTTCATCAGCTTCAGTATACTATTATTGCAGTGCTGAATGGGAATGTCAAGATATTTTACGATTTTCGGCTCCCGAGCCATGGTCTCGATCAGCTCGTCAGTGATCTCATCGGGATAGACATAGTGGATCCGCACCCAATGAAAGCCCTCAATTTTGCACAGCTCGGTCAGCAGCTCCGGCAGCATCCGCTTGCCGTAAAGATCGAGACCGTAACGGCTGGTATCCTGCGCCACCACGATCAGCTCTTTTACACCGCTGTCAGCCAGCAGCCTCGCTTCGTAGAGTACATCGTCCATCGTTCGGGAACGAAACTTACCGCGAAGAGACGGAATGACGCAGTAGCTGCAGCGGTTATCGCAGCCTTCGGCAATTTTCAAGAACGCATAGTGCTCCGGAGTGGTCAATACCCGACCGGTCTCCTCCTCCGGCTCGTTGATCGAGTCAAAATCAACTACTTGGTTATCCTCTAAAAGCGCCTCGATAGCAGATACGATCTTGTGATAACTACCGGTGCCGAGAATGCCGTCGACCTCCGGCATTTCCTTCAGTATCTCCTCCTGATAGCGCTGAGAAAGGCAGCCGGTAACAAGGATCTTGCCCACCAGTCCCTCTTCCTTCAGTGCTGCCATTTCCAATATATAATCAATGGCTTCGCTTTTTGCAGAATCGATAAAACCGCAGGTGTTGATCACTACCACATCACTGCCAGTCACATTAGAAAGCACCTCGTGACCGGCTTCCCGAACGCGGTACATCATCCGCTCGCAATCCACTTGATTCTTCGCGCAGCCTAATGAAATAAAGCCGATATTAGCCATCTGTTTCCTCCATTTGCAGGGAAAGTTCATCCATCGCCCTGCGGATTTCTCCGTAACTGTGCCCTCGCCGCAGCAAGGCATTGATCACCCGATCTCGGGTTTTTCTATCCTCTCTGATTTCCGGGTGGTCCTGTAGATAAGAAAGAATATGCGCATCCTGAGAGGGATAGTCCCTCAATGCATCCTCCCATAAATGTTTCGGTACACACTTTTCATACAGCGCCTGCTTTGCCCGGACAATTCCGTAGCCCTTTGCAATACACCGTTCGACGATATTGCGGGCCGTTTTGCTGTCATCCAGTAAATCCATTTCCGAGAGCCAAGCCACTGCCTCTTTGGCATTGTCCGCATCTTCCCCCTTTTGGATCAGTCGATGCTCCAGCTCCCGTTTGGTAACCCCAGAGGCAGAAATAATACGGACTGCCCGCATTTTCGCGGACATCTTCCCTGCCGCTTCGGTAAGCGCAGCAAAGGCATCTTCGCTAAGCTCCAAGCCGGGATAAAGTCCAAAATCCTCCACCGTTTGCCGATAAAGGCGCATCGTTTCGCCACCGGCAAAACGCACCGTATGCCTCCCTGCCCTATCGGGCTGGGAGGCAATCGATTCAATCTTCATCATCAAAATCATCAGCGCTGACAGCTACCGGGCGGTCTGCTGCCTTTGCAGGAGCCTTGGTGCCACTGAGTTTCCACATATTCTCACGAACCTGTGCTTCCACGTTCTGAGCAATGTCAGGGTTATTCTGCAGGAATGCCTTTACAGCATCCTTACCCTGGCCGATTCGCTCTTCACCCATAGAAAACCAGCTGCCGCTCTTTTGGATGACTTCCATCTGCACAGCAAGGTCGACCAACTCGCTCCACTTGCTGATACCTTCGCCGTACATAATATCAAAATAGGCTTCCTTAAAAGGAGGTGCGACTTTATTTTTGACGACCTTAACACGGGTCTTATTGCCAATTACGTTGCCGCCTTCCTTGATGGATTCCACTCTGCGAACGTCCAGACGGACGGAAGAGTAGAATTTAAGTGCATTACCGCCGGTGGTAGTCTCGGGGTTACCGTACATCACACCGATCTTCATACGAAGCTGGTTGATAAAAATGACCACACAGTTGGTCTTTGCAATGGTACCCGCCAGTTTTCGCAGTGCCTGAGACATAAGGCGCGCCTGCAGACCGACGAAGGTATCGCCCATTTCGCCCTCAATTTCCTGCTTGGGGACAAGGGCTGCCACAGAGTCTACCACGACCGCATCCACAGCACCGCTGCGGACCAATGCATCGGTAATTTCCAGTGCCTGCTCACCGGTGTCCGGCTGAGAAACCAGCATATTTTCGGTGTCTACACCCAAGGCTGCAGCATAAACCGGGTCAAGGGCGTGCTCTGCGTCAACGAAGGCAACCTCGCCGCCCCGTTTCTGTGCTTCTGCCAAAATATGCAGCGCCAAGGTGGTCTTACCGGAGGATTCCGGACCGTAGATCTCAATGATTCTGCCCTTGGGAACACCACCCACACCCAACGCGGCATCCAGTGCCAGGCTGCCGGTAGGAATTGCCTCAATATTCATATCCGGGCGCTCACCTAAACGCATCACAGTACCCTTGCCAAAATTCTTTTCGATTTGGGAAATGGCGGTTTGCAATGCTTTCTTCTTATCGGAAGCAGGGGTAGGTGCTTCGTATGCAGTCTTTTTCGTTGCCATAGCTATACATCCTCTCTGTCATATCGGGCGATGATTGCCCGCTCTCTCTGATTAAAATCTTCTACACGCTTCAGTACAGTAAATCCATTCTCTGTCAATATCTCTGCCACCGCGTTTCCCTGCTCTGCTCCAAATTCGAAGCAAAGGTAGCTGCCAGGTTTTAAGGCTGCGCGGTAGTTTTTTGCAATACTTCTGTAAAATACCAGTCCGTCATCTCCACCGTGGAGCGCTAAATGCGGTTCAAAGGCATCTACACTTTTGGGAAGCTCCGCCATCTCATCCGTGGTAATATAGGGGGGATTGCTGACAATAATATCAAACTTTCCAAGGAAAGCAGACGGATTCTTTAAGGCATCTGCGGCTGTGCAGACCACCCTGCCGGAAAGCCTCTGCCGTGCCACATTCTCCTTGGCAATCCCAAGGGCGCTTTTAGAGATGTCCGCCAAAGTCACTCTCGCATCAGGTACGTTCTTTGCTATTGCGAGGCCAATGCAGCCCGATCCGGTACAAAGATCTAAAATCCGCTTCTCCCCGGAAATGGCTTTCGCCGCTTCGATCACAAGATCCGTTACCGCGCAGGTATCATCACGTGGAATCAACACGTCAGGTGTGACTTTCAGGGTCATTCCGTAGAAATCCCACTCTCCCAACACATAAGCAAGGGGCTCGTCATCAAGCAGGCGGCTAATTCCCGCTTCTACCATTCGGCATTCCCGATCGCCTACATACATTCCCTTTTGGGAAAGGAGCTGATCCTTTGTTTTGCCTGTGGCGCAGCACAGGAGTTCTTGGGCATAAAACAGGGCAGTATCCGCGTCCTCTTTACTAAGAAGCTTTTTACGGGCCTCTAAGTAAAGGCTTCCGAGGGTCATTACCAACGGTCTTCCCCCTCATTTTCCGGAATGACAGCTTCCAGCGCCGCGATGCCGGTTCGGATCATATCCTCGTCAGGTTCTTGGGTTGTGAAGTTCTGCATCCACATACCGGGCGCAGTCAAAATCCGGGAAAACCAGTTATCGTGTCTGCCTACCCAGCGGTTGATCTCGTAGCTGATACCAACTACCAAGGGAAGCAGTAAAAGCTTAAAGACGATCATAATCAATCGGTACAGGAATGTGCCGTGAATGGTCTCCAGCGCAGGGATCAGTGCCAAAAGGCCGGAAGATGCCGCAGAGAACACCAAGATCGACAGTACCATAACAACCAGCAAAAAGCTTGTGCCGCAGCGAGGATGGAGGCGGGTCTGCATTTTTACATTTTCCACTGTCAGCGGAAGACCTGCCTCATAGCAACGAATGGTCTTATGCTCCGCACCATGGTAGGCAAAAACACGCTTCATCTCCTGCATACGGGATACCAGTATCATATAAGCACCGAAGATAATAATACGCACCAAGCCTTCAATAAGGTTAATGATGAGGTTGTTCTTCACAATACCGTAGAAGAAGCCACCTACGATCATCGGGAGCAGGAAGAACAGCACAACGGAAAGACCCAATCCCAAAAAGACACCAAGCCCTACCACGATCTTTTGGAATTTCTCATTCCCCAGCTTCTCTTCCAGCCAAAGGTCGAACTTGCTGGGCTCTTCCTGATATTCCTCAGGCGCCACCTCAGATGCCTGCATCAGCGCCTTCACACCGGTAAGCTGGGCATCAAAGAAGCTGACCATACCGCGAATAAAGGGTATTTTGCTGATGCTCTTAGGCGGCAGCTTGCGATCCTTTACATCAATTTTCAGCTCACCGCCCGCGCAGGTGACAATCGCATCCTTTTTGGGACCACGCATCATAATACCTTCGATCAGCGCTTGACCGCCGATCATTGTTTTGAATTTTTCCTGAGACATAATGTATCCTCTTTATTTGTAAATTGTTACCAAGTATTATAGCACATTCCACGCAAAAAGAAAAGCTATTTCAGCACAATATTTCCCTCTCCCAAGAAAGTATTCAGTCTCTGCAGAAGAGCTTCGGAAAGGCTGCACGCTGTACCACGGCGAACACCCGTATCTGCAAAGTAGAGCACCACCTTGGTATCTCCGGGGAACATTTGCAGGCTGGCCTTTACCGGGCGGTAAAGCGCACTGCTCTCACTGGGCAGTCGCAGCCACAGCACCTTATTTTCCTGTACGGAAGATGGTGTGACCGGTTCCGTTTTCTCTTCGTGCTGCAATTCCCCTTTCGCAAAATCAGAAATGGGACGTGCGCGGTTAATGACGATCTGCGGTTCCTTATCCTCACGCACAGAAAGTCTTCCGGTAACCACAACCGCCTGATTCTCCTGCAGGTAACTTCCAAACTGCGTCAGTACATTGGAAAAAGCCAGCATTTCAATGGCTGCCGTATCATCCTCCAAGGTCACGTAGGCCATCATAGAGTTGTTGCGGGTAGTCTTCATTTTTACCTGCTGCACCACACCGGCAACACTGATGATCTGATCGTCCCGGAAGCTGCTTTCCTCATCCATAAGCGCGCCAATGGGCACAACATGGGTATTTTTCAGAAAGGGTCTGTAGTCATCCATCGGATGACCGGAAATGTAAATACCGGTAGTCTCCTTTTCCAGCAGCATAAGCTCCGCCTTGCTCATTTCACTGAGCTTAGGGATGGGAATGGAAGCTGAAGGCTCGTCCACTTCCTGCAGCATTGCAAACAGTCCCATCTGCCCCTCCAAGTTTTTCTTCCGGGAAGAGGAAATGCTGTCCATCATAGTATCATAGACCGCCAGCAGCTCGCTTCTGTGATAGCCAAAGCCATCCATCGCGCCGCACTTAATAAAATTCTCTACGGCACGCTTGTTTATGTCATCCCCCATTCGCTGCAAAAAGTCCTCCAAGGAGCGGAACGGACCGCCCTCATTGCGCTTTTTGACCATATTCCGAATGAGACCGACACCTACATTTTTTACCGCACCGAGACCAAATCGAATGGCATCGTTTTCAACGGTAAAGGTGTCCTCGGAGTGGTTAATGTCCGGTGGGAGAACGGAAATGCCCATATTCTTACACTCCGCAATATAACCGGAGATCTTCACCGCAGAGTCCAGCACAGAGGTCATCAGCGCTGCCATATACTGGTGAGGATAGTGGCATTTGAGATAAGCTGTCTGATAAGACACTACCGCATAGCAAACAGCGTGCGCTTTGTTAAAGGCATAATTGGCAAATTCTACGATCTCATCGTATATAGATTGGGCCGCCGCCTCGCTGACGCCGTTTCCAACACAGCCGGGGATATTCTGCTTGGGATCACCATATACAAATACTTTCCGTTCTTCTTCAATGACCTTTTGCTTCTTTTTGGAAATGGCACGGCGGATATTATCAGCCTGTCCCATAGTATAGCCTGCCAAGGAGCGGAATATCTCAATAACCTGCTCCTGATAGACGATACAGCCATAGGTAACCCGCAGAATAGGCTCCAAATGGGGTGTTTTATAGGTAATTTTTGAAGGATTTTGCTTATTGGCGATAAATTTCGGAATGGAATCCATAGGGCCGGGACGGTAGAGTGCCACGATTGCCGTCATATCTTCAATAGAGGTCGGCTTCATATTGACACACACACCGGTAATGCCCGCAGATTCCAGCTGGAATACACCTTGGGTCTTGCCATCGGCAAGCATCTGGAATGTTTCCGGATCATCGTCTGGAACATTGTCAATGTTGAAATCCGGATAGATTTTCCGGATCTGGGTTTGGGCGTCCTTAATCACCGTCAAGTTGCGAAGACCCAAAAAGTCCATTTTGAGAAGACCCAGCTCCTCGATGGTAGTCATAGTATACTGGGTAACGATGGTATCATCGTTGCAGGAAAGGGGTACATAGCTGTACACCGGGTCTGCAGTAATCACCACACCGGCAGCATGTGTAGAGGTATTTCTGGGCATACCCTCCAAACGCATTGCCGTGTCGATCAAATTCTTGATCCGCGCATCACCGTCGTACATTTCCCGTAGCTTAGGGGAAACATCCAGCGCTTCCTTCAGGGTAATGTGAAGCGGCATTGTGGGCACCTGTTTTGCCACCTGATCGGTTTCGGCATAGCTCAAATTCAGTACCCGACCAACATCACGGATCGCCCCACGGGCAGCCATTGTGCCAAAGGTAGCAATCTGTGCCACATGGTCTGCGCCGTACTTGTTCATCACATATTCGATGACCTCGCCGCGGCGCTCCTGACAGAAATCCGTATCAAAGTCCGGCATGCTGACACGCTCAGGATTCAGAAAACGCTCGAAAATAAGGGAGTACTGCATCGGGTCGACCTCTGTAATATGCATACAGTAGGCAACGATCGAGGCGGCACCTGAGCCACGTCCCGGTCCCACCGGAATACCCGTTTCTTTTGCATAACGAATAAAATCCCAAACGATGAGATAGTAATTCACATACCCCATCCGGCTGATGACACCGATCTCATATTCTAAGCGCTCCATATAGCTTTCCGGAGGATTTTCGTACCGTTCCCGGAAGCCATCCATACAGAGCTTACGAAAATATTCTTCGTTTGTATAGCCCTCAGGTACCGGGAATGAAGGCAAGTGGTACTGGTTAAAGACAAACTCCAAATTGCAGCGCTCAGCAATTCGAACCGTATTCTCAAATGCCTCATCCAGCTCAGGAAACAGCTGTCGCAGTTCCTCCTCGCTCTTCAGGTAAAATTCTTCGGTTTGGAATTTCATACGGTTGGGGTCGTCAATGGTCTTACCGGTTTGAACACAAAGCAGAACATCCTGCATCGTGGCATCTTCCTTACGGAGATAATGGGCATCGTTGGTAACCACAAGCGGAAGTCCGGTCTCTCTGGCGATGCGGCAGATTCCCTGATTGACGGCAGTCTGCTCCGGGATATTATGATCCTGCAGTTCCAAATAGAAATTGTCCTGCCCGAAAACCTCTGCCATTTTAAGGGCATAGTCCTTCGCCGCATCGTATTGATTCTCCATTAAGAACTGCGCAACGCCGCCGGCTAAACAAGCAGAAAGGGCAATAAGGCCCTGGCTATACTGTCTTAAAAGCGCGATATCCACACGGGGCTTACCGTAAAAGCCGTGAATGAACGCTTCTGAAACCAACCTGCAGAGGTTTTCATAACCCTGACGGTCCTTGCACAGCAGCACCAAATGGTAAGGATCATTGTCAATGCCGTGAATACGGTCAGACATATTTCTGCGGCTCACATAGACCTCACAGCCGATAATCGGCTTAATGCCGGCAGCCTTGGCAGTTTTATAAAAATCAATACAGCCATACATTACACCGTGATCTGTCAGGGCAATGGCACTCTGCCCCAATTCCTTGACCCGGTCCATCATCCGGTCAATGCGGCAGGCGCCGTCTAAAAGGCTATATTCCGAGTGAACATGTAAATGGACAAAACCCATATTATGCCTCCTGTGCCAGCTGCGCTAATTTCTTAAGTCTATGGTTCATCGCGGGTTTGGTAATAGGTGGCTCCATAAGCTGGGCCAATTCAGTAAGGGATGCATCGGGATTTTGTTCCCGGGCAATTGCCGCTGCCATCAGCTTTTTCGGAAGCTTTTCAAAAAGTCCCCGATTTCGCAGGGTTCGAATGGCAGATAGATGCTCTTGGGCGGCCTGAACCACCTTGGAGGTGTTTGCATCGTCGCAGTTGCAGCGGCGGTTGACCTCGTTATTGAGCTCCTTCTCTAATTTTGCCTCCATAATACCCATAGCCGCCAACGGGGCGCCTAAATAGGTCAGGCAATCCGCGATCTGGTCGCTCTGCTTAAGATAGAGCACCCGACCGCCGGCGCGGCTTGCCTGCTTGGGATAAAAGCCCAAGGCATCCTGGATAAGGGCATATGCCTCACGAGCGACGCTCTGGTGGGAAGTGGTCAGCTCTAAATGATAGCCCTTTTCCGGATCTGTTACAGAACCTCCTGCAAGAAACGCACCGCGCAAAAAGGCGTTCTTACAACAATCCTCTTCTAAGATTTGAAGGTTAATATGCAGTGAGAGGGTGCCGGTGGGATGAAAGCCGTAAGTGTCCATTAACCGCCTGCACTTTGCAGGATCGGAGATGGCAAAAATCAGCTTTCCCGTACTGTCCTCCTGGGGACGGATGTCGAAGTCCATAGAAAACGCCTTGTGGAAAAGCTTAGGAAGTCGCTGTGCGAAATCACGACTCTCTGTTATGATGCGAACACCGTCCGCGGTAAAGCTGTTGCCAAACAGCAGAACACCAAAGCATTCCGCTACGGCACAACAGTTTTTTGTCAAGGGCGCGCGGCAGACCTCCGCCTTCGCGCTTGCTGAAAATGAGATTGCCACGTTTCTCTCCCCTCTTTCTTACCAAAGTCTCACTTCCGGCTCAATGCGGATGCCGGAATTTTCGAATACGATATCGGATACCTGCCGCAGGAGCGTCTGTACGTCTGCAGCTGTAGCATTGCCAAGATTCACCACAAAGCCTGCGTGCTTTTCCGAGATGGCGGCATCACCAACCCGGTAGCCTTTCAAGCCCGCGCCATCGATCAGCGCGGCTGCGTAGCCGCCAACCGGACGCTTAAAGGCAGAACCTGCGGAAGGTTTGTCAAGAGGCTGGGAGGCTCTGCGCTTTGTCATCAGTTCCTGCATTTTTTCCCGAATTTCACTTTCCGGCTTAGGCATAAGCTGAAAAGTAGCAGACAGTACAATGCCGCCCTCATCCTCCAAACGGCTATGGCGATAAGAAAAGTCCATTTCCGCGCCCGTATAAGTGCAAACATTGCCACAGCCATCCATCACTTCCACGCATTCGCAGACCTGACATATTTCGCCGCCGTAGGCACCGGCGTTCATATACACGCCGCCGCCAACACTGCCGGGAATGCCGTGGGCAAACTCAAGGCCGGAAAGGCTGTGACTTGCCGCAAACATCGCCGCTCTTGCCATAGACACGCCGGCAGCGATCTTCACACGGTCGCCGGGCAGCAGCTCCATGCCGTCCAGAGAGTCCTTCAGACAGATGACGATCCCCTTTATTCCCTCATCAGGGACGAGAATGTTGGTTCCTGCACCTAAAATACGATATTCCGCGTCCAATAATTTGGACACTTTCAAGATTTCAGACAGTTCCTCACTATTTTTCGGGAATGCCATAACCTCCGCAGGTCCGCCGATGCGGAAGGAGGTATGGTTTTTCATAGGCGCATTAAAACGAAGCTCGATTTCCGGCAAAAAATCCCTTATTTTCGCCTGAAAAGCTGTATTTTCCATAATAAACACCTCCGGGTGTATCATCCTTATTAGTATAGCATACGCAGACGCATTTTGCAATTATTCCGTTAAAAAATATATAAAAATGTATAAAAATTCCCGGAGTGAAAGGCATCTCACCCCGGGAAATATTTTACTTCTCTGCCATGAAACGCAAGACCTCTGATATGGAATCCCGGATGATATACTCCGCTAAGCCATCATAGGGTGTGGGCGAATAGTTTACGATAATCAAGTGCTCTCCTTCAAATGCATCAATGAGCGCTGCTGCCGGATTGACCACCAAGGAAGAACCGCCAACGATCAGAACATCCGCACTGGAAATTTCCTCCTCAGCATCCGCATAATTGAAGCCATCCAAGGATTCTCCATAAAGGGTTACATCGGGTCTGACCAAAGCACCACAAACTTCACATTGCG
>SVLZ01000071.1 GCA_015067665.1 Oscillospiraceae bacterium
TTAAGCTCGGATACGGGCTTAAAATAACAGACCTTCAGGCTGCAGCCCATATCCTCTATGCCATTGCGCAACACATCCAGCAAGCCCTGATTGGAGATGGTGGTCTCCAACCGATGGTACAGCTTGTCCGCAGCGGCAGCGCCGTAATATTTGGTATACTTGGCCCATTCCTTGGGCTGGGTCTTTGCGATGAACTCGCAGAGGACATCCATATAGATGCACTTGGAAACATCGTGCTGACGGGTATGAACCCAATTACCCTCGGCGTCCTGTCCACAGAATTGGGTGTAGCCGCCTTCCGGGGAAATAAGGAAGGTCTCTATATCCCGCTCAAATCGTTTTTCGCTTTTGTCCATCAGGATACCTCCTTCTTCCCGGTGACATATTCATAAATGAGGGAACGCTTATACTGTTCCAGTTTTTCGATTTTGGCCTGTTTTGAAACAATCAAACTATCGATCATAGAGCATTTTTCGTCAAGAAAATTGACAATTTCATCTTGTTCAGTTCTTGGTGGAACAGCAATGCCAAACACACCCAATCGGTCGAAATTACGATAATCACTCGATCGAATGCGAACGCCATTTGACAAATCCATTAGGATATTTCCATAGGCCATGGCACGTAAATAATACATGAAATACCGATTATTTCCGGCCGTATGGCAAACATGGACAACTGGAGTAGTCTTGCCTCGACTATCTGAGCAACCAATAGCGCCTGCAAAAGCATCCATGCCATGAACAACCAGGTCGCCTATGTCCACGCCATGATAACCGTGCTCGGTAAAGGATACTGTAAACCCGTCCTCACGCCTTTTACTTCTTAACGTAACTTCACCATCTCGGAAACATGTAATAATTTGGTCCGTTGGCAAAACAGGTTTATCTTTTGGGAAAATAACATTCTTAATTCTACATTCTCCCCAGTGTGCGGGCAGTTCAGAAATCCATTCAATCTTTGTAGATTTTTTATTGCTATAGAGATGCATCCCCTTTGTGATGCATTCTATGACCAAACTTTTTTTGTAAATTTTCAGCTTTTCAATCTGTGTCTGCACATTCGCGATGAGGGTGTCGACTCGGGAGCATTTTTGGTCGAGAAATGCACTAATTGTTCTCTGCTCAGATTCATTCGGATACGGAATAATGAACTCGCCCATATCTCTACCGTTAAGCGCACTTCGCACACCATTACCACCGAGGTTATTGTAGACGCAGTTGTAGTACAAACTCATCAAATAATAGTACACGAACTGATTGTACTGATTGGCTTCTTTTGGAGCAAATCGAATATATGCCGGAGAAATCAAACCCGTATAAGGAGACAGTCCGACTCTGCTTGTGCTGATATTCTGAAGGTCAATCATTTTGAAAACAAAATCATTCTCCCTCAGAATTTGATAATCATCAAATTCCTTCGGCTGAAGACCCTCGGAATCATCTTTCGGTCTCTTTATGACGCCTTTTAGTGTTAGTGCCAGTCTCTCATATTCAACGGAGCGTTCCTTGGCAACTTCTTTTATGTTTGAATATTTATCTTTAAAGCGGATCAATGGCCAGTCGGATGGAATTTTCCCAATCCACGCCACTCCGCTATCCTTCATCTCACGCATGGCCAAACAACTCCTTCATCAGAATTGTTTCCTCTGCCTCCAACGCTTTAATTTCCTCGAAGATAGACTCGGAGGATGCCGGAGCCTCGAACTTATAGAACAGACGGGTAAACGGCACTTCATAGCCAATCTTGTCCTTTGCCGGGTCGATATAGGCAAGCGGATTATACGGCAGAACATTCTTCTCCATATAGGCATCGGTATCTTCGGAGAGCGGGATGATTTCGGTGTCGGATGCACCCTTGACCGGCTGTTTCTTGCCTTTTTTCAGAACAGGCTTTCCGTTGGCATCAGTCTGGGCGGTCTCCACGGTCACTTTGGTGAAACCGAAAAAGCTATTATCAAACACCTTGGACTCCACCACAAGGCCATTCTCCTCGTAGATTTCGTTATCGAATTTCTCGTATGCACGGATAATGAGATCGATGCAGGCGTCGTCCAAATCGACACGCTTGGAGCCGATGTTCTTGCGGCGCTTTACAAAGCATTTGCTGGCATCGATCAGCTGCACCTTGCCTCTGCGGTGCAAATCCTTCCCCTTGGTCAGCACCCAAATGTATGTAGAGATGCCCGTGTTGTAGAATAGGTCGGTGGGCAGCTGCACGATGGCTTCCACCAAGTCGCCTTCGATGACATAGCGGCGAATCTCCGATGCGCCGGAACCAGCATCACCCGTGAACAAGGAAGAACCGTTCTGGATGATGGCCATCCGACCGGAACCTTCCTTCAGCTTCTTCACACCGTTCAGCATAAACAGCATCTGCCCATCGGAGATAGCAGGCAGGCCGGGGCCGAAGCGCCCGTCAAAGCCACGCTTGGCCTCGTTCTCAACCTGGGTCTTTTCCCGCTTCCAGTCGATACCGAAAGGCGGATTGGAAATGATGTAATCGAACTCATAGCCGGAAAAAGCATCATCGCTCAGAGTATCTCCGTATTTCATGCCGGATGCGTTGCCGCCCTTGATGAGCATATCCGCCTTTGCAATGGCGTAGGTTTCCGGGTTGAACTCCTGTCCGAAGCAGGTGAGGGAAGCATCCGGGCTGATGGCTTGCAAGCGTTCCGTCAGGCAGCCCAGCATCTGCGAGGTACCCATCGCCATATCGTATGCGGTCTTGGTGCAGCCCTCCGCCATGATCTCAGCCTTTTCGGGAGCCACCAGCAGTTCGGTCATCAGATAAATAATATCGCGGCTGGTGAAGTGGGCTCCAGCTTGCTCGTCATAGGACTCGGAGAACTTACGGATAAGTTCTTCAAAAATGTAGCCCATATCGGCGGAGGTGATTTTCTCCGGGGACATATCCGCTTTGGCGGAGTTGAACTCCTGCAGAGTCACGAATAAAACGCCGCCCTTGACCATCAGATTGACAGTATTAGTAAAGTCGAAGTTTTCGATAATGTCCTTGATGTTGGCGGAGAAGCCCTTCAAATAGGCGTCAAAGTTACTTTCCACATTATCCGGGTCGGCGATCAGCTTTGCGAAGTCAAAGTTGCTGGTGTTGTAAAAATCATAGGTGGAGATACGGCACAAGATACCGTCACGGGCAGCGCCCTCTATGTGCTGTGCGTCCAGTTTCTTTGCCATCTCCACAACGGCAGCCTTGGTGGGTTTCAGTGCGTCATCAAAACGCTTCAGCACGGTCATGGGCAGAATAACCTTGCCGTACTCATGGGGCTTGAACAAGCCCACCAGGTGGGTAGCAATTTCCCAGATCAGGTTGGCTTTCGCCTGTATATTAGCATTCGTCTGCTTTTGCAGTTCATTTATTGACACAACAGATTCCTCCAAGACTCACGTCAATACATTCTATGTTTATTTTACAATAAGCCCCTTATTTCATCAATAAAATAGAGCCTATCATTTTAGGCTCTATTCATGCAGGAACACCTTAATCCCAATCTTCACCCAATTCCCTTTCTTCTCTTTTGAGGAAATGCGACCAAATAATAGCTTTCCGGCATCCATGAGCCGGGCAAAGATTGCATTGTCCTGTTTCGGAACATAGCCAATCTTTGTACCCGCAACCGTCTTTATTACGATAGCCTGCTTATCGTAGGCATTATCCGGCTCCCGGAAGAAACTTAGGCGCTCATCTAAGAGCAGCTTCGGCTCCAGCTCCTCTATGCCTTCGATATGGGTCGTTCCAGCCACATGCGTATCAAACAGAAAGATGTCTCTTTCGTATGGCTGCGGGATAACCAGCCCGCCGCCCTGCCCATGGAGCAGCCCGATCAGACTGCTTTTATCATTTCCCTTGGTGAGCTCGCACATAATTTTACCCCATCATTTCCTTTATCTTGGCCGTATAGAATTCAATCAGCCCAGCGTATTGGGCAGTAATTTCTTTAAGCTCAACCTTCCGAGCTTCTTTTTTCTCCGGGTTGTTGATGATTTCCCGAATTGTGAAAGGATACTCGCCCTTGATCCTTGTAATGTGTTCCTGAATTGTTTTGATGAGTTTGGTGAGTTCGGCTTGCTTTTCCCGAAGCACACTCAAAGAGTCCTTCTCCTGCTCAGGCAGGTTATGTTCGACCACCATCTCCTTAATGATGCGGAGGGTTGAAATATCCCCATTTTTGTATGCTTCGACCGCATTCTCAAATAGCTTGACCTGTGCTGGCGATACATTTGGATTCAGATCGGGATGCAGGCTCTTGACTACGCTGCGGTATATCTGCTTGATTTCCTTTGTCTCTTTCTCAGATAACGCCGGTAGCTTAGACCTTTCAATGGCCTCATTCATTTTGTTGATTTGTTCTTCCAGCTTGGCCTGATATTCAGCAAACTCCCTATCCAACGTTTCTTCGATTTTTGCCGGATTGATTTTCTCCTGCCGGTTCAGCTTTGCCTGGATCAGCTCAATTTTTCTTTTCAGCCGCAACGAGGTACATTGCGCTTCATACGCCTTATATTCCAAGCTGCCAAACTCCAGCATATATGCGGTATTCAGATTTTTGCTTATTACAAACTGCAACTCATCCCGTTCCAGCAAAAGCATGGATAGCTCGGTGCGCATGCGCTCCACTTCGTCCTTTAGCTTCTGGAATTCAGGAAACAGGATAACGGATGAACCCACAGCCTGTTCTGCCATAGCGGGATCGTCATCTTTAAGCATATGATATTCGGCAGCTCTCCCGGCAAGCCTTTTGCGGATTTCCTCTTCCGTCATATTATGTGCCGTTCCTTTCTCGCTTGGCTTACTGCATGAAATAGCGAATGACTTATTTTCGGGCTTTTTTCTTGTAGACATACGGAGCAAAGTATTCTTCGTACCATGCCTGCACTTCTTCTTCGGATTTTTCTGAATCGTCCACGATGTGAATTAAGGCATCATCGACATAATAGAAGTTGAGTTTCCCTTTAACCGGAAAAGGATTGACAGGGCGAACATCTTCAATCTTCCAGGCAAAGAGCTTCTCGCCTCTTGCCGGGGGCTCGTCAAGATCGAGTTCCGTATAGTTCTTCCGTGTTACGGGAATCACATCTGTGATATTCACAACGCAGAGAGCATGGCCAGGGATTGTATCCTCGACCTTCGGATTTGCACTGCTGCAGATCAACAAATCACCGCGATGCTCCGTACTCCAAGATCGGTATTCATATTTCTTCTCGTCACAAAGTATTAAATGCGCCCAAGGTTGCTGTATAGATATGGCTTTCATATTTATTACCCCCCGATTTGCTCTGATCCTGATGTACCCACATAGTGTTTCCGCTTGAGCGGCGGAAAACGCACAGATCAATCATGCTCTTTTATGATACCATACCAGCTGCACTATAAACAGTACAGCGCCATGTAATGAGGCTATCTGCCAGTGGGCTATGGGCATCAGTTGTCGTTATAACCGTTCTTTATTGTGTCCAGGCACTTCTTCCAGTATTGTTCACGCTCAAGTATTCGTATGGGGTCATATGATAACCCATAGTATTCCAGAAGTGTATATGTAAAATACTTTTCAAAGTATTCGGCGCCTTTTTGCTCATACAGGGCGATTAGCTTTTTGTTTCCGCCATGCTTGGAATCAAGATAGTTGCCCCACCTTTGGGCCACGCCTCCTTCACCGGTGGCCGAGCCGATATATAGCTTCCCTGTATGCGTATCCGTCAGGCAGTAAACGCCGGTTATCTTTTTCAAAGCTTCATGATATGTGGGGAGTATCTTTCCTTCAAAAATATCCGATAGCCTATGAAAAGGCAGGTGAACCCTATCGTATCCCTCGAATGACTCCCCATTGTATAAGCAGGGGAGTATTTCTTTTACTGTGGCCTGATCAATGTATTTTCTTAGGTGGAATACATACCTGGAATAGGTGTTTCCCTTCTTGCACTTTATGATCACCCGTCCGAATAGCGGGGCATATCTTTCGAGTATCGTAACGGACGCCCAGCCCTCATCCGGCACAGAATCAATAATTGCCGCCGATATTAACAGCCACTCATCGTCTGACATTCGGGCAAAGCTGAACACCCACTGTCCAGGATAAAAATTGCGTTTGGAACCATACCAT
>SVLZ01000072.1 GCA_015067665.1 Oscillospiraceae bacterium
AGTTGGTATTGATTGCAGCGAGGGTCCACCTGTTCCCATCCCGAACACAGAAGTTAAGCTCGTTTGCGCTGACAATACTTGGCGGGTGACTGCCCGGGAAGATAGGTAATGCCAACACAAGAGCCTCGACCGAACGGTCGGGGCTCTTTTATATGTACCGAACTTCTGACTGTAAGTATCCACCGATACTTGTTATTCATAGCATATTGTGTTAAGATAGTTCTGTTACCGTTGTATAAATACTTACGGAGGACTACAGAATGGCAGACTTTGGAATTAACGAGATGCAGGAAATGCAGAAGTCCTTACAGGACAAGTACAAGCATATTTGGGAGCCGATCTGCGCTGAGACCGGACAGAACAAGCTGCTTTGGATGATTGGTGAGATCGGCGAAGTGATTGATATTGTCAAGAAGCATGGCGGTGATATTGCTTCAACTGATAGTAACTTGCGAAAGGACCTGATTGAAGAAATGGCGGATGTCCTGATGTACTACAATGATGTCCTGCTCTGCTATGGTATTACTGCCGATGAATTGAAGCAAGCCTATTCAGATAAGTTTGAAAGAAATATGAAACGATGGTAATCTACCCATTTTACGGTGTTTTTTCGCTCTACTGACGGTTTATTTCTCCCCACTAAACCAGCGGTAGGTGTAATTTATGAGAATCTGGCATTACACTGAAGGCGAAAGGAGGCTCGCTATGGATCAAATCAAAATCGGAAGATTTATTGCCGAGTGCAGAAAGCGGAATCATTTAACGCAAATGCAGTTGGCAGAAAAACTGGGCATCACCGATAAAGCGATCTCTAAGTGGGAACGGGGCATCACAATGCCGGACACCTCAATTATGCTTGAACTGTGTGATATCCTTGGCGTCAGTGTAAATGAATTATTATGTGGGGAGAAAATCAATATGGAAAATAATGAGCAGAAAAACGAACAGCTTTTGCTGGATATGGCGAAGGAATTGGAGAAGAAAAACAAAACGATCTGGTCTTCTATGTGGGCAATTATGATCGTAAGTATGATCGCCTTATTTGCAGGTATTTTGATTGCCGCTTTTGCGATTCCGGAAGGCCCGTGGCAGCTTGTCACCATTGTCTGTGTTTGCGTTGTGTTTTTGATCCCTTGCTTCTATGCATTGAAGCTGGAGGTCAGCGTTGGCGCTTACAAATGCAAAAACTGCGGTTACGAGATTGTGCCTACCTATACCCAGGCACTCAATGCAATGCACATGGGAACGACCCGGTACTTGAAGTGCCCACAATGCGGCAAGCGTACTTGGTGCAAAAAAGTGATGAAGAAGTGAACTAAGCTACTTGCGGCTGCTTGCTGACAGGGAGTATTTGACCGCAGCGCCGACCAATGGCGCTGCGGTCGCTTTTATGAAGGTGCTCTATCTGTCCGGATGATACAGAATGTAGTCCCAGCAGGTCTCCACTGTGCCGCACCGAGTTTCAAAGAGCACGGTTTTGATATACTGAAAGCCGCATTTTTCTATGACCCGTCGGGACCGGTCATTCCAAACAAAATGGCCGCAGATGATGAAATCCAGCTTTTCTTCCCGGAAAAGCCAGTTGGTCACTGCCTTTACTGCCTCCGGCATCAGACCCTGACCCCAATATTCCCTAGACAGCACATAGCCGATCTCCCGGCCTTGCAACGCATCCAACTCCGGATATTGATCTTCTCTATATTTTCCGATTCCGAGAGAACCAATTGCTTTACCCTGATGCTCTATGGCAAATTCATTTTTGCCGTCGATAAATCTGGCAAGAATGGCTTTCGATTCCTCAATATTCCGGTGGGGGATCCAACCTGCCATCTGGCCGACACCGTCCACGCTTGCGTACTCGTAGAAATCGTTTAAATCCGATTCCCTCCAGGGCCGCAAGGTAAGACGGTCAGTAGTCAGCACCACGCCCGTAATGTCGATTTGTTTGTTCATTTCAATCTCAATCCTTTCTAAATATATCGAGGGTATGGTTGGAATAGCCAACCAGGTCGACCCGTTCGCAGGTTGCGAAATGGTAACGCAGGAACAGCTGAAAAGTGTCCTCGTCCATTTCGTCCAGCGTCTTTCGCATATGATTTGCATACCCGTCTGTTGCCAGGAAATGCAGTTGTGTCACATTGAAGTGGCTGCGCAGCGCATCGATATCCTCCTTGCGATGCAATTCGAACAGATCCCAGGGTTTCGAGAAGGTCTTAAAGGTTACCGGGTCGAGCATACATTTGTCTATGATGTTGTGAATTTCGCCACGGACAAAGCCATACAGCAGCACAGATGCATCACCCATACAGTATGCGCTGAAGATAATTCCGCCCTTTTTCGTGACCCGGATCGCCTCCGACAGCGCCTGCAGCTTCTCTTCCTCCGTAAACAAATGGTACATGGGGCCCAGTAGCAGGGTGATATCATAGGTGTTATCGCGAAAGCCGCGCAGATCCTTTGCGTTTCCTTGCGTGATCGTGATCTTCTCTCCGGGGGTTGTGTTTTTCTTAAATATCTCAATATTATGCTCCACCAGTTCGACGGCATCGACTTGATAGCCCTGCTGTGCAAAATAGTGGCTGTATCTTCCGGTAGCTGCACCAATTTCCAGAATCCGCATACCGGGGCGAAGATACTTTTCGATGTATTGCACGGTGGTCAGGTATTCTACCATACCTCGGCGGGAGCAAAGGCGACTATTCTCGTCATAGCTCCCATAATACTGGGTGAGTGCTTGCAGAGTTTCCATTTTCCTACCTCCTTAAAAAATAAAAGCAGTGCAAACCTAACTTTGGGTTAGAGCTTGCACTGCATCTTTTTTATGATATATCCTTTGCGGTTATCCTAAATAGAGTATGACAATGTAAGCCCGAGCCCCAGCCAATGCTTAGGGTTACCGGACTTATTCTCGACTGCGTTGAAGCAATAGCGGCACATTGTCAGTTCTCCTTTTGACGATTTTATGCGATTATACACCCGAAAATATACAATGTCAATAGGCGTTCTTACATATTCACTATATTTTGGGGCTTTCCGGTTAAAAAACCACGGATGTTATTGGCGACAATATCCAAAATCCGCTGGCGGGCTTCTATAGGGGCCCAGGCCATGTGGGGCGTGATGATGCAGTTTGGAGCGGTCAGCAGGGGAGAACTTTTCAGGATTGGCTCGCTGCAAACCACATCCATGGCGGCACCCCGGAGCTTGCCGCTACGCAGGGCATCGGCAACGGCGGCTTCGTCAATCAGCGGGCCCCGGGCGGTGTTCAGCAGGATGGCACCGTCTTTCATTTTGGCGATGGTGTCTGCGTTGATGATGCCCTCTGTCTCCGGGAAGAGGGGACAGTGGAGAGTTACCACATCGGAGCCTGCAAGCAGGGTGTCCAGGTCGCAGTATTCGTGACCGGGGCGATGGGTGCGACTGTAAGCCAGGATATTCATGCTGAAGGACTGTGCGATCTTGGCTACAGCCTGGCCAATACTGCCGTAGCCGATAATGCCCAGTGTTTTTCCTGCAAGCTCCATTTGAGGCGTCTTCCAGTAGCAAAAATCCGGGCAGGCGGTCCAATCCCCGGCATGGACAGACCGGTCATGGAGTCCAATCTGATGGCAAAGCTCCAGCAGCAGGGCAAAGGTGAACTGGGCCACGGAATCTGTGCCGTAGCCGGGAATGTTGCACACGGGGATGCCCCGTTTTGCGGCGGCAACATAGTCCACCACATTGTAGCCGGTAGCCAGAACACAGATCAATTTCAGATTGGGGCACCGGGCAAGGACGGTCTCTGTGATGGCGGTCTTATTCAGCAGAACGATGTCCCCATCGCCGATGCGGCTTACTGTGAGATCTTCTCCGGAGGTGCGGTCATAATAGGTGACAGAGCCGAATTCTTTAAGGAAATCCCAGCTAAGATCCCCGGGATTTAAGGCATAGCCGTCGAGAATTACAATTTTCATAGGTGACCTCCTTGAAAAGTGGATGGTTTTTTGGTAGGATAAGAAAAAGGCGGTGAGCGCATGGAGATATTATATCGGGACGAGGATATCCTCGTCTGTATCAAGCCTGCCCGGGTGCTGTCTACCGATGAGCCCGGGGGATTGCCGGAATTGGTGCGGCAGGAGCTTGGTATCCGGGATGTGCGGACGGTCCATCGGTTGGACAGAGTCGTAAGCGGTCTTATGGTGCTGGCGCTGAACGCAGCTGCTGCGTCGGACCTCTCTGCTCAGATCCGGGAGGGTCGGTTTGAGAAAGAATATATGGCTGTGGTCCATGGCTGCCCGAATGAGAAAGAGGGGCAGTTCCGGGATCTGCTGATTCGGGACAAGGCCCGGAAAATGACCATGGTGGCGGATGCGCCGGGGAAGGGCGTGCTACCGGCCATATTGGGCTATCGGCTGCTTGGCAGCCGGGATGGCCTTTCCAAGGTGCGCATCCGTTTGGAGACCGGCAGGACACATCAGATTCGTGTCCAGTTTGCCAGCCGTGGGATGCCTTTGGTGGGGGAGCGGAAGTATGCAGTATTGGAAGATGACTGCGAAATTG
Organism: Oscillospiraceae bacterium; assembly: GCA_015067665.1. Lineage (GTDB taxonomy): Bacteria > Bacillota > Clostridia > Oscillospirales > Oscillospiraceae > Faecousia. The sequence continues at coordinate 4,540 of SVLZ01000072.1, forward strand.
CTCTGTGGTCCTACGAATTGGGTTTTTTCCATCCCAAAACAAAGGAATGGATGACCTTTTCCAAAGAACCGCCGGAAAGCTATCCCTGGAGCATTTTCTGAAATGCGGCGGCGAAGGCGGCATCCTGTTGAGCGGTCCGTTTTTTGGGCCCTTTGGTGCGGCCGCCGGAAAGGCGATATTTCCGGGCTTCGTGACGCTGCAGCAGCAGGGCATCGATGTTCCACTGCGTATATTCCCAGCCGTCCTGGTGGAGCACTCTGCCGCCTCTGGCTAAGCACATGGAGGCGAGACCATAGTCCTGGGTGATGACGATATCGCCGGGGGATACCCGGTTTACAATACCAAAATCCGCACTGTCTGCGCCTTTGTCCATGATGAGGGTCTCAGCACCGGGGCGCTCCATGCGGTGGGCGGTATCGCAGACGAGTATGCAGGGGAGCTGCAGCTTTGTACACAGATCTACGGCAATGTCTACAACGGGGCAGGCATCTGCGTCGATGAGCACAGTCATTATCATCACCTCACAGTGATGATAGCACAAAAAAGGAGAAAGTACAATGAGCCATTACGATTTCTTTCAGAATAAAGCCTGCGAATATTTTCCCTGCCATGCAGGGGCTGACCAGGAGAATTTTAATTGTCTATTTTGCTATTGTCCACTGTATGCACTGGGGGAATTTTGCGGGGGCAGCTTTACCTACACGGAAAACGGCATCAAGGATTGCTCTAATTGTCTAAAGCCCCATCGCCGGGAAAACTACGAAAAGATCATGGAAAAGATGCCGCAGCTGCTGGAACTGGCGAAAAAGAAGCCTTGATTTTTGCAGCGGGGGCTGATATAATACCCAAGCTATGGAGATGTACCCAAGTGGCTGAAGGGTGCGGATTCGAAATCCGCTAGGCGCCGCAAGGCGTGCGGGGGTTCAAATCCCTCCATCTCCGCCATGTAAAAAACCTCTTTTGTCTACCAGACAAAAGAGGTTTTTCACAATGATATCCGTTCCTGCCGGAACGGGTGATATACCTTCGGTATGATATCGCACTTCGTGCGATGATATACGCTTCGCGTATGAAGGAACGGATATTATATCATATTTTCACGGAGTGGAAATATATCATACGGCAACGCCGTATATCATATCGCGTCAGCGATATATCATTGAAAACAACAAATTATGGTATAATCAGTTAGACAAACTTGTATTTTTCGAACACCAATCCATATTTTTCTCAAAAGGGTATTGACTCTCACGCTCCGTCATAGTGTATGCTCTCCTTGTGAGGTGATAAAATTGAAAATGCAGATTAAAGAATTTGCCGATTTTACGGGTGTAAGTGTGCGCACACTGCATTATTACGATGAAATAGGATTGTTGCGGCCTGCCTT
>SVLZ01000010.1 GCA_015067665.1 Oscillospiraceae bacterium
ATTTCTTACCAACGATTTAGGATGATTAAGCAGCGAAGCAAAGGTATCAAAGTATCCATACCATTCATCGGTATCTTGACTCTCGGATATGATTTTATCAGCAATAGCACAAGCGTATTTATCGTCCTTTGATGTCAAATTCGTAATAAGGTTTTCGTGCATTAAACCTCACCTCCAAATTCAAGTTTATTTAACTGTCTTACAAACAACATCGTAGGGGCGCACTGTGTGCGCCCGCGGGCGACTAATAGTCGCCCCTACAACCTATTTCGATGGTGCCTCGTAGGGGACGGGTCTCCCGTCCCTGCCCGCCTCCCCTCGTAGGGGAGGTGGCAAAAATCCCTGATTTTTGACGGAGGGGTTGTCGTCCGTACGATAGGACAACCCCTCAGGCATTTGCGCATTCTTCGCAAATGCCAGCTCCTCTGACAAGGGGAGCCTTCGCCCCTATTTACCCGTTGAGCCGAAGCCCTGATTTGCGCGAACGGTGTCGGTCAGCTCCTCGGTCTCCACATAAGCAGGCGTCAGCACAGGGGTGATGACCATCTGGGCGATCCGCTCCCCGTTTGCGATCGTCTGAGGCTCACTTCCGTGGTTATGCAGCACCACAATGATCTCGCCCCGATAGTCGCTGTCCACCACGCCAACCTTATTGGCAGGGGCAAGACCCCGCTTGCAGGCAAGCCCGCTGCGGGCATAAATGAGACCTGCGCAATGCGCCGGTACCTCCATCGCAATGCCCGTTGGCACAAACACCGTCTCACCGGGAGCAATGGTAATTTCCTGCTCTAAGCAGGCATATAGATCCGCACCGGCGGCATAGGGTGTACCGTATGTAGGAAGGGTCGCGCCCTCCCGCAATTTCTTTACACGAATTTCGCTCATATCTCTTTCCTCAAATATCTTTATTCATATATTTCCGCAAAAAGTCCATGACCCGCTTCCGATAGCCGGGCGTATCGAACAAGTAACTAATGGCGTGCCCCGCCTCCTCCACAAGGAACAGCTCCTTTTCGGAGGTACAGGCTGCATAAGCCTCCTCAGTCATCCGGCAGGGGACAAAATCATCCTCTTTTCCGTGGATGAGCAGCACCGGCAAGCGGCTATTTTGGAGGCTTTTTCGGGTATCGCGCTCGTATAGACTAAAGCCTGCCAGCACCCTTGCAAAGAGATCTGCTGCCCATAAAAACGGCCCTGCGCCAAAATGCACCGTATCCCGGAATACCTTCCCGATGATCTCCTTGGGGGAAGTAAAGCCACAGTCGGCAATAATACCCTTTACGTTTTGGGGCAATGCCCGGTCTGCCAGATAAAGCACCGTGGACGCGCCCATAGAAAGACCGCTGAGGATCACCGGATGACTGCCAAAGCGTTCATTATGGAACTGCACCCATTTTTGCATATCCCGGCTTTCCAGCACACCGAAGGTGATGTATTTTCCCTCGCTGTGTCCGTGACAGCGCTGATCGATCAGCAGTAGATTCACACCCAGGTTATGGTACAGCTCCAGAATCATCCCGAAATCCAGTAGCTTTGTACTGCGATAACCGTGGGCGAGGATCACCGTGCCCTTGGGGTCATCTGCCGGGATCCAATGGGCGTGGAGCTTAAGGCCGTCCCTGCTTTCCGTCCACACATCCACCACCGTGTGGCTGTCCAGCCATTTTTTCGCCGCCTGAATGTGTCCGGTAAACTTTTCATAAGTGGTATTCTGAAGCGCAATCTCGTCCAGCCAATCCGGCTCTGCCATTTTTTTGCAGGCTGTACGGAAGGTGTACCCGCCAACCGCCAAAAGAAGCGCGACCACAGCCACAGAAGACCACAAAAGCCACATACTCTACCCCTTATTTCCCAATCTCTTAAAGAACTTAAAAGACAGCGGCCAAAGGATTCCGGCAACTATTACAATAAGAAAATACCGCACAGCCGAGCCGATCTCCGCGCCCACCAATGCATTAATGGGGGCTTTGAGTCCGCTCTTGACTGCAAGCACAAGCCCAAAGCCGATAGCGACCTTCAGTACTTGTGCCCACCACACTGCCTTTACGGCAAAGTGTAACCAATTTTCGTCCACGATATACACGATGGCAAAGCCAATAATGGCGCCTAAAAATTTATAGGCATTGCTGACAGCGGACTGATAATTGTGGGCATCGATGTCTGCCGGGAAGGGGAAATATTCCACATATGCCCAAAATGCCACCGCGCAAATAATCATTACGCTAAGGATCAAAGGCATCCATTTGTCACCCTTTGCCTCTGTAATGGGCTTCAAAAAGTAGATAAGCAGCACCGCAATGGCCGCCGCCACCGTCACATCCAGCGGTGTATGGACACCGATATACATTCTGGAAATGGGCACAAGAATACAAATTGCCACGCACAGGTATCTTACGAGCTTATTTTTCGTGGTGTAGGCAATGCTGCCAAAGGTTCCCACCGCCGTCTGTGTATGGCCGCTGGGGAAGCTATAGCCGGCTGCCGCCTCCCGCGCCTGCTCCAATATGGTAAAATTCTTATCCTGCACCCACGGTCTTGGAATACGAAAGAAAAGCTTCAAAAACTGGTTGCTGATCAGTCCCAAAAACCCGACTGCCAGCAAATAGTAGCTTCTGCGCTTATCCGCGCACCAAAGGATGGTCAGCGCTGCCACCAAAAACAGCGTTTCCTCGCCGAATTTTGTGATCAGCAGCATAAATTCATTGAGGATCGGAACGCGGATGCCCTCCAAAAAGTATAGTAGTTCCATAGCCATACCTCCTATTTTTCCTTTATTATACACAGAATTTACAAAATTGTAAAGTTCTTCCCTTGCCCCTCTCTTGCAAAATCCGGCAAATCGGGTATAATAGAGGCAATCAAAGAAAGGAGAAATACTATGCCTTTTATGTACTATTACGGAATCGACTGGACATATCTTGTTTTGGTCCTTCCTTGTGTCATCTTTGCCTTTGTGGCAAGCGCCCGTGTCAATTCCACATTTAACCGGTATTCCCACCAGATGTCCTCCCGCCATATTACCGGTGCGGAGGCCGCCCGGCAGGTACTGCTGAAAAACGGTGTTACCGATGTCCGCATCGAACGGGTCTCCGGCAACCTGACGGACCACTATGACCCCAAAGCCAATGTGATCCGCCTTTCCGACAGCGTGTATAGCTCTACCTCCACCGCTGCCATCGGTGTTGCCTGCCACGAAGCCGGTCACGCTGCCCAGTATGCCCATCACTATGCCCCCATCCACCTGCGGGCCGCCATTATCCCGGTGACAAACATCGGTTCTATGCTGGCAATGCCCCTGATCCTCATCGGTCTGCTCTTTACCTCCGAGGCAGCCACCTCCTCCGGCTTTGTTTATGCCGGTATCGCCTGCTTTGGTCTTTCTACGGTGTTCCAGCTCATTACCCTGCCGGTAGAGTTTAATGCCAGCCGTCGGGCAATGGCCGCCATCAAGGATGGCAACCTCCTGACTCCTGAAGAACAAACCGGCGCAAGACGGACCCTGACTGCAGCCGCGATGACCTATGTAGCCGCCCTTGCGGTCTCCCTTGCCCAGCTTCTTCGTCTTGTCCTCCTCTTCGGCGGCAGAAGAAGAAACGACTGAAACAATTGAGAATTGACAGTTGACAATTATGGTATCGCTCCGCGATAAATTTGTAGGGGCATATCATCCGCAACCCCTCAAAAAAACATCGTAGGGGAGGCGTTCCGCCTCCCGCGGGACGGGAGACCCGCCCCCTACAGCACTATCGATTATGATCGTAGGGGTCGATGCCCACATCGACCCGAAAAAAACCATTGTATCTAATTCCGCTTCCGGTATTGACAACCGGGGCGGTTTTTATTATACTAACCCTTGTGTGAAAAGTATGAAAAGTAGGAATTGGAGGCGATGCTATGGCCGGTGGCAAACACATATACGGCAAAGGAAGATCCCGACGGGTGTTCGGCACTGCCAAGGTTGGCGACCGTGGACAGATCGTGATCCCCAAGGAAGCCCGTGAGCTATTTAAGATCCGTCCGGGAGACACACTGCTCATTTTAGGCGAGGAGGAAACGGGACTGATCGTTTCCCGACCTGAGGTGCTGAGCGACATTGCAAACCGTATGTTCGATTCGATGAAGACAGAGGAGAAATAACCGTGGAACAGTTTTTAGAAATGTATAAAGACCTGGGTGTAAGCCGCCAGGTCTATGAATATGGCGAAAAGACCCTGAAAAGCTTAGAGGCGCGCTTCGCCAATATCGATAAGATCGCAGAATATAACCAAGGCAAGGTCATTGGGGCGATGCAAAAAAACCGTATCTCTGCCGCCTGCTTTGCCGGCACTACCGGCTACGGCTACGACGATATGGGTCGGGATAACTTGGAGCGGGTCTATGCCGACGTATTCCACACGGAAGCTGCCCTTGTCCGCCCCCAGATCACCTGCGGCACCCACGCGCTGACCGTTGCGCTGTCTGCCAACCTGCTGCCCGGTGACGAGCTGCTCTCCCCGGTCGGTCTTCCCTACGATACCCTGCAGGAGGTCATCGGCATCCGGGAAAGCCCTTGCTCCCTCAAGGAGTACGGTGTCTCCTACCGGCAGGTCGATCTGCTGCCCGACGACACCTTTGACTATGACGGCATCCGCGCTGCTATGAACGAAAAAACCAAGCTTGTTACCATCCAGCGCTCCAAGGGCTATGCCACCCGCCCCACCTTTTCTGTGAAACAGATCGGTGCGCTGATCGCCTTTGTAAAAAGCATCAAGCCGGATGTGCTTGTGATGGTGGATAACTGCTACGGTGAATTTGTGGAAACCATAGAGCCCTCCGATGTGGGCGCAGATATGGTGGTGGGTTCTCTTATCAAAAATCCCGGCGGCGGTCTTGCCCCCATTGGCGGCTATATCTGCGGCACAAAGAAATGTGTAGACCGTTGCGCTTACCGTCTCACTGCCCCCGGACTTGGTCAGGAGGTCGGCGCAAACTTAGGTCTTATGACCTCCCTGTATCAAGGCTTCTTCCTTGCGCCTACCGTCGTTGCAGGCGCAGAAAAGGGCGCGATCTTCGCCGCCAACCTCTATGAGCCTCTGGGCTTTCGGTGCGTCCCCAACGCCACCGAAAGCCGCCACGACATCATTCAGGCGGTAGAGCTGGGCAGCGAGAAAGCAATGATCGCCTTTTGCGCCGGTATTCAGGGCGCAGCGCCCGTAGATGCCTTTGCCACACCGCTGCCTTGGGATATGCCCGGCTATAACGATAAGGTCATTATGGCAGCCGGTGCATTTATTCAGGGCTCGTCCATCGAGCTGTCTGCCGACGGTCCGATCCGTCCTCCCTATGCCGTTTATTTTCAGGGCGGACTGACTTGGTGCCACGCGAAACTGGGCATTCTCAAAAGCCTGCAGGAAATGGTCAATGCAGGTCTTGTGGCGCTATAAAACAGAAAAGAGGCAAAAATATGAGCTGGTTATTCTTTTCCATTGGAACCGCCCTTTTATGGGGCACCGCAGAGCTTTTCTATAAAAAAGGCGCTCTGCCAAACGAAAAATATTCCCATCTGAAGATCTGCGTATGGGTCGGTGTCGTGATGGGTCTGCATGCCATCTTCACCCTGCTGACCCAAGATATTCATTACAATCCTATGAATATCCTTCACTACCTCCCCGTCTCCCTGTTTTACATCATCTCTATGGCATTTTCCTATTTTGGAATGCGGTTTTTGGAGGAATCCATCTCCGACCCCATTGAAAATACAGCCGGTGTGATCTGCGCGCTGCTGTTTGCCATCTTCCTGCAGGAAGAGATCGCACCGCTGACCTGGGTCGCCATCGGTGTGATCACCGTCGGTGTGCTGGGCGTCAGCTTCCTTGAGAACCACGGTGAGACCACAAGAAAAAAGAAGCTGGGCAAAACATTAGCCATCGTTGCCTTCTGTATGCCCTTTGTGTATGCCTTTTTGGATGCCTTCGGCACCTTTATGGATGATGCCTTCTTCCTCGTTGAGGACGTTGCCGGCTCTCCCCTTGTGGATGTGACCGAGGAAACCATCGAAGCCGTGGCAAATACCAGCTATGAGCTGACCTTTGCTCTGTTTGCGTTGGGTCTTTTCATCTTTATGAAGGCAAAGAAAGTGGAATTCGGACCGATCCCCCAGCATAAGGACAAGATCCTTGCTGCCGTATTTGAAACTGCCGGTCAGTTTACTTACGTGTATGCCCTCGGCGGTGTGGATGCCATTGCCGCCCCCATCCTATCCTCTGTATGCGTTGTTTCCCTGCTGCTTTCCCGGATCTTCCTGAAGGAAAAGCTCTCTTGGAAGACCTACGTATTTGTCGGTGTGGTCATCATCGGCATTCTGCTGATGGCAGTCAGCGAGGAGCTGTAAAAAGTACATAAAAAGCCCGCCAAGGTTTCCTTGGCGGGCTTTTCGGTCAATCGATCATCCACTTAGTTTGCAGGAAGAACAGAGGTATCCACACCTGCACCGGTCTTTACAGTCAGATTGGAAATTGCAGCATCTGCGCCGCCTCTGATACGCATATTCATTGTAAAAGCACTGCCGACATCGAAGCCCATAAAGGGGCTGCCACCGGTCCATGCGGCACCGTTGGGACCATAGAGCTGCTCTGCAAGGGGAATCTTCCATGCCAGAGTAGGCGCCTCACCCTCGTACCAGAAATATGCATAGAAGGTGTCGTTGGCAATGATCACTTTGAAGTACATCTCTGTAATCTTAGCAGTGAGGAATTCGTTGATGGGTCTCAGGTTGTACTGGGTAGCACCGAAGCAGTGGTAAGGCTCACGGCTGTAGCCGTTTGCTGTGCCGTCTTCACCGAATACGATACCGTTGGTAGCCGCAGTGATATTCAGCGTCTTACTGCCGGAGGCAAGGTTAAACATAAAGGACAGTGTGCCTACCTTGTCGGGACGGGACATTGTGCCACTGATTTCCCAAGTCTTGCAGCTTCCTGCAAAATCAAGATTGGTAATCTGCGCGGCTTCACTCTTAACGTACCCGGTCATCGCATCAACCGTACCGCTGGGGGTATTGGTGAGAACAATCTTAGGCACTTCAACATCCGTCTTTACAGTCAAGTCGGAGTAGGTACCGACAGAAGAAGTTGCGTTGGTGAACAGCGTCATCTTGTAGCTGCTGCCGGGTGCAAAGCCGGTAAAGAGGTTATCCGTCCAAGCTGTACCGCCTTCAACGCCCTTCAATGTCTCCGTCAGCGGAATGACCCAAGACAGAGTGGGCTGTTCGTCACCGTACCAGAACCACACGTAGAACATATCGTTGGCGATCATTGCCTTAAACTTGACCTGCGATACACCCTTAGAAGCATCCAAGAACTGGCTGACGTGGGTGCTCAGGTTGTACTGGGTCTTACCAAATGCGTGGTGAGCAAAACGACCGTGGCCGTTGTGACCGTAATATGCATCAGCAGCTTCAAATACAGGACCTGCAGTAACGGCAGATATTCTCAAAGTCTTGCTGCCGTCACCGATCATAAAGCCGAAGTTCAGGTTTTCCGTGCCGCTGCGATCCAAAGTGCCGGTGATTTCCCAAGTCTTGCTGTCGCCGACCAAGGGCGCTTGGGTAGGCACACCGGACTTGGTGACGAGGGTACCGTTCATATAATCCCAAGAGGTATAGTTTCTGATCAGGTTTGTTGTAAACTTTGCGCCGGACTTACCTGCCTCTGCACCGGTCTTAATGACCATATCATTGATGCTGGCGGAGGCGGAGGGTGTGCTGTTTACGTGCATCGCTACCCGATATTTGCTGCCAGCTTCGAAGCCGGAGAAGGGAACGGACTTATCGTCGCCTTCGTATTCAGGGTCATTAAAATCAGCCCACAGGGTCGCGCCCCAACGGCCGGTCAGCTCCTCTGCCAAGGGGATCATCCAAGTCAGGACCATATTGTCCTCGGTATAGCCAAACCAGGCATAGAATACATCGTTTTCGATGATCGCCCTGAAGTACAGCGTGTCATTTTGGTTGTTTGCCTGATGGAAGCCATCCGTTGCGTCACTCAGGTTATACTGGGACAGACCGTTATAGTGGTAGGGATAACGGGAGTACTGACCCTGCACGCGCTCAAAGATCAGACCGCCGGAAGTAGCACTAAATACCAGAGCCTTGCCATTTTCGTCGTAAATATCAAAGCCGAAGTTCCACTGGTCGGAGCTGCCCTTGGGACGCAGCATTGTGCCGGTGATCTCCCAGGAATCGCTGCTGGTGTTGCCGGCGAGATTGACGTGGGTGTGCTGATTCGGTGTGGTCACGATGCTGCCACAGCCTTCGTTGTCGCAGTAACGGTCGCCATTTGCATCCTTGTGGCCGGTCATCTTGCCGATGGGCGCAGCGGTAACGGCATCACAGTTCTTGCAGATGCCCTGTGCCACACAGGTAGCAGGCACTTCTGCCTTGTGTTCGCAGGAAGTACCGGTGATGCTGGTAAACAGGTCAGAAAGATGGTCGATTTCTGCCAGCTTTTCCATAGCGGCCTTTTGGGTATCTGTGGGGTGAATATCCGCGCTGTTGAGGCTCTTAAGAACCTGACGGGGTGTGACCTTCGCTTCGTAGGTGCTGTAGACAGTCTCACCGTCAATGGTGATATAGGCCTTTGCGGTCTTCTGGACGTCGATGGCTGCATCGCTTACCAAAGAGCCGGTCAGGTCAGCATAAGCATTGATAAAATTGGTTGTAAAGGGATAGTTTGCCTCTACGCTATGGTCTTCTCCCTCCATCCAAAGACCGTAGTCATCGATCTTTGAAATGACTGCATCATTTGCCATAAAGGTAGCACGCAGGCAAATGGCTTCCTTTTTGGTGTTAAGACCGAGCTGAGAAATGGTCAGGTTAAAGGGATGGCAGGCATATGTATCGCCGGTCTTGACAGCGAAATAACGCATCAGACTGTCCGGATCCTGAGATACCGTGGCAACAGAGCCTGCGCCGGAATTGGTGAGCTTACCTGCACCGGTAACGCCGTCTTTTTTCTTATTGGCGGTATCGATGACATACAGGGTCTTATCGGCAGGAACCGCAACCGTGACGGTTTTGCCGTTCAGGTCGAGGATCTTGCCTTCTTCAAAGGCAATCTCGCCGTCAGCCTGCGCCGTAACGACAGTTGTTTCCTCCGCTTTGGCAATGGGCGCAATGACAAATACCATCGCAACGACCAAGGTCAAAGCAAGGAAAATCGCAAACAAGTTTCTTTTCATTTGATTCTACCTCCATAAAATCATTTCATAGCCCTTCCGAGCCAAAAAATACAAGGGTGATCCGGACATAGGTACAACGATACACAGTACCACTATCCCAACTATTATTATTTACGATATTTAGGCACTTTGCAATTGCGTTTTTGTTCAATATGCCTATAAAAATCTCGGTTTCCCGTCACCTACCTTAGGGGACGGGTCTCCCGTCCCACTAAACCGCACCCCATTCCCCATTGTCATTGCGAGGGCACTTTGTGCCCGTGGCAATCTCCCCTTCCGCACCCTCGTTCTTCTCGTAGGGGACGGGTCTCCCGTCCCGCTAAACCACTCCCAACGACAACAGGGAAAAAATGCACTGTTTTTCAGAAGAGGCAAAAAGTGTAGACGTGGCGCGGCTTTTCGGCATTCCGACAAAATGAAAATGGGAAAAAAATGGGAAGATTTTTTCCTGCGCCTATGCTATAATGTAGCTGTAAAACATCACACAAAAGGAGATCTACTTATGGAAAGAAAGCAGTTTACCTTCTACCGTTCCTTCTTTGAGAGCATCCAGCGGCTGAAAACCAAAAACGAAAGGCTGCAAGCCTATGAAATGCTCTGTCGCTATGCCCTTGACGGGGAAATGCCCGACGAAAACGAAACAAAGGACGGCGTTTTGGCAATTTTTTCCATTGCCCGACCCATCCTAAACCGAGCCAGGACGCGGTCTTTCGCGGCCTTACAGAAAGCCAGTTTGGCGCAGCAAGATAAAGTATAAGTTTAAGATAAAGTATAAGTATAAGTAAAAGTAAAAGTATAAGTGTAAGATAAAGCAAAAGAAAAATAAAAAGATATATATAAAGTCATAGCGTAACGCCTGTTTTGAATAATGTATATTCGCTTGTGGAAAACTCTGTGGAAAAGTCCCTCTTTCCTGTGGAAAATTCTGTGGATAACTTTTCCACCGCACCCTCATCTTTCGTTGTCATTGCGAGGGCATTTATGCCCGTGGCAATCTCCCGGTACAATCCCTCGTTAATTGACAATTGTCCATTCTCAATTTTTCTCTTGACAACGCACAAATTCTGTGCTAAAATCGGTTAGCCGCATTGAATGGGCAACAAAGCGATGGCATTCCCATCCGCCCCTGATAGCGAGACTACACAATATAAAGTAGGTGAAAAAGAAATGAAAGCAGTTATCGTAACCGGTGGCAAGCAGTACACCGTCTCCGAGGGCGATGTGATCTACATCGAGAAGCTGGACGTGGAAGCTGAGGCTACTGTGAAGTTCGAGCAGGTCCTGGCGATCCTGGACGGTGAGAACTCCAAGATCGGCGCTCCCGTTGTGGAGGGCGCTACCGTTGAGGCAAAGGCTCTGAAGAACGGCAAGGCTAAGAAGATCACCGTCTTCAAGTACAAGGCAAAGAAGAACGAGAAGAAGAAGATCGGTCACCGTCAGCCTTACACCAAGGTGGAGATCACCAAGATCGCACTGTAATTATGACAAGATGCGAGTTTTTTATGGATGAGGACCGGATCACCGGCTTCTCCGTTTCCGGACACAGCGGCTATGCAGAGGCAGGACAAGATATTGTCTGCGCTGCGATTTCCGCCGTTGTCACAATGGCAGAGGCGACCATCAATGATATTTGCGGTGCCAAGGCCAAAGTTCGGGTCAAGGATGCGGATGCCCGCATTACCCTGACCCTCCCCGCTTCCTGCGATGAGGAAGAGACTGTGCAGGCAGTGCTTGCCGGTATGATGCTGACTCTTTGCAATATGCGGGACGATTATCCTGATTATATCGAAGTTTTGGAGGTGTAATACCATGCTTAAGATTGGTATTCAGTATTTCGCTCACCACAAGGGCGGCGGTTCTACCAAGAACGGTCGTGATTCCGAGGCTAAGCGTCTGGGCGTGAAGCGTGCTGACGGTCAGTTCGTACTGGCTGGCAACATTCTGGTTCGCCAGAGAGGCACCCACATTCACCCCGGTGTGAATGTAGGCATCGGCAGCGATGATACCCTGTTTGCTCTGATCGACGGCACTGTCCGTTTCGAGCGCAAGGGCAAGGATCGCCGTCAGTGCTCTGTCTACGCCAAGCAGTAATCACAAAGACTACGCTTGAAAGGCTGCTGCGCCCCGCAGCAGCCTTTTTCTTACCCATCCGCACCAATTACAATCCGTAGGGACACCTGTCCTCGGGTGTCCGTAAATTGGTAGTGTGTCGACGGACACCTCTCCCGGGGTGTCCCTACAATCTCTTTCGATGGTGCATTGTAGGGGCGACCATCGGTCGTCCGTACCGTACCGCCGAAATTGCCATTGCGGACGGGCAATGCCCGCCCCTACAATCCTTTTTACGGAGGCTATTTTATGGAAATGTTTGTCGATAAAGTCCGCATTACCGTCCTTGGCGGGCGCGGCGGCGACGGTGCAGTCGCCTTTCACAGAGAAAAATATGTGGCTTCCGGCGGTCCCGATGGCGGTGACGGCGGTCACGGCGGCAGCGTCATCTTAAAAATCAGCGACCATATGTCCACGCTCTTAGACTTCCGCTACAAGCGCAAATATGCCGCAGGCGCAGGCGCCAACGGTCAGGGTCGCAATATGAGCGGCAAGCGTGGCGAGAATTTGGAGATCTTCGTCCCACGGGGCACCGTCGTTCGTGACGCGGAAACCAATATGGTCATCGTGGATATGTCCGAGACAGAGGAATTTTGCATCGCCCGCGGCGGTCGGGGCGGCTGGGGCAATAACCATTTCGCCACACCTACCCGACAAGTCCCCCGCTTTGCCAAGGCCGGTCTTCCCGGTCAGGAGCGGGACATCATCTTGGAACTGAAGCTTTTGGCTGACGTGGGCTTAGTCGGCTTCCCCAACGTGGGTAAGTCCACATTGCTGTCCGTCACCTCCAACGCCCGCCCCAAAATCGCCAATTACCACTTTACTACCCTGTACCCCAATTTGGGTGTCATTTACGTGGACGAGGGCGTGTCCTTCGTTATGGCGGACATCCCCGGCATCATTGAGGGCGCAGCGGACGGCGCAGGTCTCGGTCACGACTTCTTGCGGCACATTGATCGGTGTCGCCTGCTCATTCACGTGGTAGACGTTTCCGGCAGCGAGGACAGAGACCCGGTGGAGGACTTTGATGCCATCTGCGCGGAATTAGAGAATTACTCTGTTGACCTGTCCGACCGCCCGATGATCGTGGCGGCCAACAAGGTCGATCTGCTGCCTCCCGATTCTGACAATTTGGAAAGACTCCGCGCCCACGTAGAGAGCAAGGGTCTCCCCTTATATGAAATTTCCGCAGGCACGACCCAAGGCACCAAGAATTTGATGCGGATCGTGGCCAACAAGCTCTCCACCCTCCCCCCGGTGACCATTTACGAGCCGGAATACGTGGAGGTCATCGAGCTGCCGGCAGACCCCACCGCTTATGAAATTGACCACGAGGGCTCCACTTGGGTCATCTCCGGCACTTGGCTGGAGCGGCTGGTGTGCAACATCAATTTTGATGATTACGAGTCCCGGAACTACTTTGACTTACAGCTGCGCAAATGCGGCTTATTTGCCAAATTGGAAGAAATGGGCATCCAGGACGGCGACACCGTCAGCATCTACGACTTGGAATTCGAATACCAGAAATAAAAGCCGCCGCCAAGGCGGCTTTTTTAATTGACAATGGACAATGGACAATTGACAATTGACAGAAACGCCGCCCCTACAATTCCATCGCAAACTGTCAATTTTCCTTAAAATGTCTTGCATTTTTGATACAAAGCAAATATAATGGATATGCTATACGAAAGAGGTGAGGACAATGGATTTTGAAAACGGCACCAACGCTGCCACGCCGGTGAATTTCAGCGAAGAGATCGTCTCCCTGATTCGCAGTGACCTGACCCCCAAGACTATGCGCCAGCAGCTGAGCGATTATCACGAAAAGGACATTGCCCTCGCTATGGAAGACCTGACTTCTGACGAGCGTGTGCGCCTTTTCCGCCTGCTGACGATGGAAAACATTGTAAGCGTGCTGGAATACAGCGAGGACATCGCCTCCCTTTTCCAGATCCTTTCGATGCGCCAGAAGGTGGAAGCCCTGTCCCAGATGGAAGCATCCTCCGCTGTGGCGCTTCTGCAGGATCTCTCCAAGCTGGAGCGCAATCAGCTCACCGACCTCTTAACCCCTGAGCTGCGCAGTGAAATTCGCCTGCTTTCCTCCTTTGACGAGGACGAGATCGGCAGTCGGATGAGTACCAATTATATCGAAATTCCCGAGGGTGTCTCCATTAAGGGCGCAATGAGTGCGCTCATCCGCCAAGCCCCGGAAAATGACAATATGTCCACCCTCTACGTCACCGACGAGGACGGCACCTTCTGCGGTGCCATCGATCTGAAGGACCTGATCATCGCCCGGGAAGGCACTGCCCTTTCCGACATCACCCGCGTATCCTACCCCTATGTTTATGCCAAAGCCCTGATCGACGACTGCCTGTCCTCCCTGATCGACTACTCTGAGGCCTCCATTCCGGTGCTGGATAACGACAATAAGCTCATCGGTGT
The DNA here is from genome assembly GCA_015067665.1 of Oscillospiraceae bacterium. Lineage (GTDB taxonomy): Bacteria > Bacillota > Clostridia > Oscillospirales > Oscillospiraceae > Faecousia. The sequence goes on from SVLZ01000010.1 coordinate 13,768, forward strand.
CGTCACCGCGCAGGACTTTTTGGAGGTCATTGACGAGGAGCTGAGTGAAGACTACGCAAAGCTGGCAGGTCTTACCGCAGAGGAAGACCTGAACGAATCTGTGTTCCATTCCGTCAAGAAGCGTCTGCCTTGGCTGGGAATCTTGCTCGTGCTGGGCTTCTTTGTCTCTGCCACTGTGGGACTTTTCGAAACCGTGGTTGCCCAGCTTCCTGTGATTATGAGCTTCCAGTCCCTGATCCTCGGTATGGCAGGTAACGTGGGTACCCAGTCGCTGGCAGTTGCCATACGCGTGCTGATGGACCAGCAGATCGGCAGCAAGCATCTTATCGGCCTTGTGTGGAAAGAGACCCGTGTGGGCATTCTCAACGGTCTTTTGCTGGGACTGCTGTCTTTTATCGCCATCGGTGTGTACCTGATGGTCTCCGGAAATGCCGCAGCCTTTGCCTTTGCCATCTCCGGCTGTTTGGGCATTGCGATGGTGCTTGCCATGCTGGCATCCTCCCTTTCCGGCACCATTATTCCCATCCTCTTTAAGAAATTGGGTGTTGACCCGGCAGTTGCCTCCGGCCCGCTGATCACCACCGTCAACGACCTTGTAGCCGTGGTTTCCTACTACGGCCTGACTTGGCTTCTACTCCTTTAATATTACCCTCGTAGGGGACGGGTTTCCCGTCCCTTTTACATTTCCTTATATGAATTGACAATTGACAGTTGACAATTGTGGTATCGCTTCGCGATGATTTTCATTTCGTCCGCAACGCGGACACCTTAACTGTCCATTGTCCATTGTCAACTGTCAATTCTCTTGCAACGCAGTATTTTCTGTAATATAATGTTTTTAATATCATCGGAATCGAGGAACTTTTATGGACTTTCGTGTGCTTTGCGTAGGCGATGTGGTAGGAAATCCGGGACTGAACGAAATTCGCAGGAATCTGCGGAGGCTCATTCGCGCCACCGGTGCCGACTTTACCATCGTAAACGGTGAAAACGCCGCTGTGGTGGGCATCACCCCCGATCAGGCGGAAAGCATTTTCGATGCCGGCGCCGATGTGATCACCTTGGGCAATCACACCTTCCAGAAGCGGGAGATCGTCCCTTATATGGAGGACAACCGCCGGATCCTGCGCCCCTTAAATTACGCGCCCCAAACACCGGGCGAGGGGGTTTGTGTATTGGATACCAAAATCGGTGACGTTGCCGTGATCGACCTGATCGGCAGAGTCAATATGGACTATACCCCCGATAACCCTTTCCTCCTTGTGGAAAAAGCCCTCAAGAATATCTCTGCCAAGGTCATTTTGGTGGAAATGCACGCAGAAGCCACCTCGGAAAAGCTGGCAATGGGCTATATGCTGGACGGACGCGTCTCCGCCCTTTGGGGCACCCACACCCACGTGCCCACTGCCGATGTGCAGGTTCTTCCCAAGGGCACGGGCTATGTAACAGATTTAGGAATGACCGGACCGAAGGTATCGGTCCTTGGCATCCGACCGGACCTCTCCATCGGTCGTTTCCGGGGCGACATTCCGGAGCGCTACCGCTGGGCAGAGGGCGAAACCAAAATGGAAGCAGTGCTTTTCACCATCGACAGCGAAAGCGGTCTGTGTAAAACCGCAGAGAGGGTAAGTCTATGAAAATTCTACACTGTGCGGATCTGCACTTAGATGCACCGCTCCAAGGCTATGAAGAATTAAAGGAAAAGGTTCTGACCATCCCCGGAAAACTGCTGGACATCTGCCGTCAGGAAAACTGCGAACTTGTACTCATTGCCGGTGACGTTTTCCACGGTCCTTATACCAAGCAGAGCTTTCGTATTCTCTTTCGCGCCTTGGCGGAGATGGCAGTTCCCGTATGCATCACACCGGGAAATCACGACTTTGTTGCCCCCGATTCCCCCTATATGACGGAAATATGGCCGGAAAACGTACATATTTTCAAAAATACCCAAATAGAAAAATATACCCTTCCCGGCATTACGGTTTGGGGTGCCGGCTACACCTCTATGGACTGTCCCGGACTTCTTGAAGGCTTCACGGCTGACGGTGACGGCCTGCAGATCGGTCTTCTCCACGCAGACATCACCCCCCGTGCGCCCTGCTGTCCCATTACCAAAAAGCAGATCGAGAGAAGCGGTCTTTCCTATCTGGCGCTGGGACATATCCACAAGGGCGAGATCTTCACCGCCGGAGATACACTCTGCGCCTACCCCGGCTGTGCCTACGGAAGGCACTTTGGCGAAAACGGGGAAAAGGGTGTGCTGATCTACGACACGGAGGAAAAGAGCCACCGTTTTATCCCGTTGGGACTGCCTGCCTTTTATGAGTACACCGCCCCGGTGGTCACCACCGCCGCGGATGCCATTTCCCGGTGTCTCCCTGCCGCCGGAGACGGTAATTACTACCGTATTACCCTCACCGGGCATTGCGAAATGCCGGACCTTCCCGCCCTGCGGGAAGCCTTTTCCCATTTCCCCAACCTGACCCTCAAAGACCAAACCCAACCGCCCCTCGACATTTGGAAGGACTTAGGCAGTGACAGCTTTGCCGGTGAGTACTTTTCCCTCTTAAAGGACAGTATGGACACTACCCCGGAGGATCGTCACCTCTGCCTGCTGGCAGCCAAGCTATCCCGGCAGATCCTTGACGGTGAGGAGGTAATTTTGCCGTGAAGATCTATAAAATGACAGCCACCTTCGGCAAGCTCCAAAATGAGACCCTCGAATTAAAGCCCGGTCTTAATATCCTGCAAGCGCCCAACGAGTGGGGTAAGAGCACTTGGTGCGCCTTTTTAGTGGCGATGCTCTACGGTGTGGACACCAAGGAGCGCACCACCAAGGACACACTGGCCGTCAAAGAGCGCTATGCCCCTTGGTCGGGGGTGCCTATGTCCGGGTCTATGGACATCTGCTGGGAAAACCGGGACATTACCATCCAGCGCGCCCCCACAAAACGGATTCCTATGGGCGATTTCAAGGCATTCGAGACGAAAACCGGTCTGCCCGTGCCCGAATTAACTGCCGAAAACTGCGGCGAGATGCTCTTGGGCGTGGACAAAAATGTATTCCTGCGCACCGGCTTTTTGCAGCTTGCCGATCTGCCCATAAGTGACGATGCGGCGCTGCGGAGTCGCCTCAATGCGCTGGTCACCACCGGTGACGAAAGCGGCGATCAGACGCTGCTAACGGAAAAGCTGAAGGAGCTGCGCAACAAGTGCCGCCATAATAAGACAGGCCTTCTGCCTGCGGCAGAAGCGGAACGTGACGAGCTGCTGTCTAAAATGCAGAAAATCGACATTTTGAACGCCCAAAAGACTGCTCTTTCCGCCCAAATAGAGCAATTACAGACAGAAAAAGCGGATCTGCAAAACCACCTGACCCATCTATCCTACGGAAGATCCCAACAGGAATATTCCCACCTGCACACCGCAGAAGCGGAAACGGAAAGCCTTCGCAAGCAAGTGGCGAAACTGGAAGAGGAAACGGCCCTTCTCCCCCCGGAGGAGGAGACCCGCTATAAGTGCGCTGCCCTTGCTGACCTCCAACACCAGTGGGCGCTTTTGCAGGAAAAACCCCTCCCGCAAGCCCCCACCGCCCCGGAAGAAAACCCCATCTTTGCAGGTCTTTCCGGTGAGGAAGCGGTAACCCGGGCGCGGCAAAACTGGGAAAGCTGGCAAAATCTACAAAAACCCACCTCCCCCCTCTATCTCATCATTGCTGCCGCACTGTTTGTCATCGGCGTGGCAATGGCCTTTGTAAATCCTGTGTGGATCGCCACCTTTATTTGCGTAGCGTTTTCCTTTGTGGTGCTCTACAGCCGGGAAAAGCAAAAGACAGAGAAAGAAAAAGAGACGCTATGCCACCCCTATGGCAGCCTCTCCCCCGAAAACTGGCTTCAGGAAGCCTTACACTACCGCCAAACGCTCCTGACCTACGAAAAGGAGCTGGAAAGCTACCGCAGCAGTCTTGCCGCGCTTGACCGGGAAAAGGCAGCGCTCTCTACCAAACGCAGCGCCCTGACGCTCGGCAAACCCATCTCAGAAGTAATGGCACTGTGGAACAGTCAGCTCCATCTCCGGGAGGCGCTATCTCAAAAGAAAATCGCCCTCCATCAGGCAGAAGCCCACGAGCAGACACTCCGTGCCGTCCTGAAGCCCGTCCCCGCCCCGGAAACCCCGGACACCCTTACTTACCCGGAGGAGGAAACCGCATCCCGCCTGCGCCGCACCACAGATGCCCTGCTGCGTAGCGAACGGGAGCTGCAGCAGCTCTCCGGTCAGCTTCGGCTTTTGGGTGAAAAGGAAACCTATAACCGGGCATTATCCGCTGTTTCCGCGCGAATCAACGCACTTTTAGAACATTATGACGCTTTGACTCTCGCCCTTGAAACCGCCCAGACCGCCTCAGAAAACCTACAGCGCAGATTTGCCCCTGCCATTTCCCAAGAGGCAGAACGGCTATTTTCCTTACTTACCGACGGACGGTATGAAAAGCTGCTCCTCAGCCGTGACTTTACGGTAGAAGCTGCCGCCGAGGGGGAAACCACGCTGCGCAGCAGCCGCTTCCGCAGTGACGGCACCATCGACCAGCTCTACCTTGCCCTGCGCTTGGCGGTAGCCAAAACCCTCTCCCCCACCGCGCCGCTGGTTCTGGACGATGCCCTTGTGCGCTTTGACGATGCCCGCCTTCGCGCCGCTGTGACCCTGCTGCAGGCGGAAGCCAAGGAAAAGCAAGTCCTCCTCTTCACCTGCCAAAGCAGAGAGCAGTTGATAGTTGATAATTAAAATGTAGGGGGCGGCGCCCACGACGCCCCGCTACGCAATATCTCCTTGAACAAAATCGCCCCATCGAGGGGCGATTTTATTTCGGGTCGTCGTAGGCGCCGACCCCTACAATTTGTAATTTGTAACTTGTAATTTGTAATTTACTTATGCTATAATAATAAAAAATCCCAAATTTCGGGAGGCATTTATGAGAATCATCATCTGTGGCGCCGGCAAGATCGGTATGACCCTTGCCCAGCAGCTCACTAAGGAAGGTCACGATCTGACCATTATCGACCTGCGGCGCACCACGCTGGAAACAGCGCAGGAGCGATTCGACGCAATGACCCTTTGCGGTAACTGCGCCTACCGCACCACCCTCCTTGACGCAGGCATTCGGGAAGCGGATCTTCTCATTGCCGTCACCGGTGCCGACGAAACCAATCTTCTGACCTGTATGACCGCCCACGGACTGAATAAGAACCTCCATACCATCGCCCGTGTCCGTGACCCGGAATACTCCGAGCAGGTTATGGCCATGCGGCACATCTTCCCCCTGTCCCTCACCGTCAATCCCGAACGACGCACCGCCCAAGAGATCGAGCGGCTTCTCAAATACCCCGGCTTTTTGCGTCGGGATACCTTCGCCAAGGGCAGATCGGAGATCGTGGAGCTTCGTGTAGAAGCGGACAGTATTCTGCGGGACACCTCGCTGTGGGACTTAAACAGCAAGCTGGGCTGCCAGTTCCTTGTATGCGCTGTGCTGCGAGCCGGTACCGCCATCACGCCTAAGGGTAATTTTGTACTGCAGGAGGGCGACCGGATCTTCGTCACCGCCCCCAAGCAGCAGCTGACCCGGCTGCTGAAAAAGCTGGGCATCCTGACCCGCCGGGTACGAAACGCACTGCTATGCGGCGGCGGACGGGTAAGCCGATACTTAGCCGGCTTTCTTGCCGCAGACGGCATTGCCGTCACCATTTTGGAAATCGACCCCGACCGCTGTCGGGAGCTTTCCGAGCTGCTGCCGGAGGCATCTGTGATCCAGGGCAACTGTACCGACAAATCCACCTTGGAAAATCAGGGCATCCGGGAATACGATGCCCTTGTGACCCTCACCGGCCAGGATGAGACCAATATGGTCATCTCCCTCTATGGCGACAGCTGCGGTGTACCCCAGATCATCACAAAGCTGAGCCACCGGGAAAATAATGCCATTGCCGACGCAATGAATTTAGGCAGTATGGTGTCCCCCCGTGACCTATGCGCCAATAATATTGTGCGCTACGTCCGGGCTATGGAAAACCAGACCGGTGCAGCCATCTCCGTCCACACCATTGCCGACGGGCAGGTGGAGGCGGTGGAGTTTTTGGCAGACGAAACCACCAAAAACCGCGGGATCCCCCTCCGGGAGCTGAAGCTGAAGCCGGACGTTTTGGTGGCCTCCATCACCCGTGGCAGCCGCACCCAATTCGGCAGCGGTGACTCCACCATAGAAGCGGGAGATACCGTTGTTGTCGTCACCGGCAAGCGTGGCTCTCTCCAGCAGCTGGGCGACATCTTCGCCTAACTATCCCCTCCCCCGGGGGGAGGGTGGATTTTGCGAGGAACGAGCAAAAGACGGGTGAGGAATGCGGGCGGTAATGTTCTGTATTCACATTTGTGCAGACCTACTCTGCACGCCGTTCCTCATCCGGCTTCACTTGCGTTCAGCCACCTTCCCCCCGGGGGAAGGGTTTATCACCTTGCAAGCACCACAACTGTCCATTGTCCATTGTCCATTGTCCATTGTCCATTGTCCATTGTCAATTGTCCATTGTCCATTTTCCTTGTCATCCGTAGGGGCGATCACTGATCGTCCGTGCCACACCATAAATACTGTAAAACCTTGGAACATTGCGGACGGGCAATGCCCGCCCCTACAATCTCCCCCGATGGCGCCTCCCTATTCCCTCCCCCCGGGGGAAGGGTTTTTCACCTTGCAAACACCACAACTGTCAACTGTCCATTGTCCATTGTCAATTTTCTTTTGCCGAAGAGGTAATTATGAACTACAAACTCATTGGGCGTTTTCTTGCCCGGATCATCTTCATAGAGGCGTTTTTTCTCCTGCCTGCCCTGTTTATCAGCCTTGGCTATGGAGAAAAAGATGCGATCACCGGCTTTTTGGAGACCATCCTGCTCCTCCTTCTGGTCGCCATTCCCCTTGGCGGTCTTTGCCGCAATGCCGGGCATCGGTTCGGTGTCCGGGAGGGTATGCTCTGCGTCAGTATGAGCTGGCTTATTATGAGTCTCCTTGGCGCGCTGCCCTTTTTCCTGAGCCGCGCCATTCCCAGCTATATCGATGCCTTTTTCGAGACCGCCTCCGGCTTTTCCACCACCGGCGCATCGATCCTCTCCGACGTGGAAGCCCTCCCCAAAGGCCTTCTTTATTGGCGCAGCTTTACCCATTGGGTGGGCGGTATGGGCGTTCTGGTCTTTACCTTGGCCTTCTCCTCCGGTGAAAACGGCGCCGGCTTTACCATGCACCTGCTGCGTGCAGAAAGCCCCGGCCCGGACGTTGGTAAGTTAGTGCCCAAAATGAAGCAGACGGCAAAAATTCTCTACATCATCTACATTGTGATGACGGTGGTGAATATCTTCTTCCTGCTTTTGGGCGGTCTTTCCCTTCTGGATGCGGTATGCCTGGGCTTCGGCACAGCAGGCACCGGCGGCTTCGGTGTTAAAAACGACTCCTTTGCCAGCTACTCCCCCTATATCCAGAATGTGACCACCCTGTTTATGTTCCTCTTCGGTGTGAACTTCTCCTGCTACTTTTTGCTGCTTATGCGGCAGTTTAAGAGCGTACTGCGGGACGAGGAGCTGCGGCTGTATATGGGAATTGCCGCCCTTTCCACGCTCCTGATCGGACTCAATACCTTTACCAACAGCTTCGACGGTGACTTTTGGGTCGCGCTCCGCCACGCAGCCTTCCAGGTCTCCTCGATTATGACCACCACCGGCTTTGCCACCGTGGATTTTGACAAATGGCACACTTTTTCCAAAGGCATTTTGCTGATGCTGATGCTCATCGGTGCCTGCGCAGGCTCCACCGGCGGTGGCTTCAAGGTCTCCCGGCTGCTGATCCTTGTGAAAAATCTGCGGCGAAACATCCGGCAGGTCATTAACCCCAATAAGGTAATGGCCATCCGCTCCGGCGGTCGTGTAATGGACGAAAAAGTCATCACCAATACAAATGCCTACTTAGCCGCATATGTGTTCATTATGGTCGTAAGTGTCCTTATGATCGGTGTGGACGGACAGAGCATAGAGACCAACATTTCCGCAGTCTTTGCCTGCATCAATAATATCGGACCGGGTTTGGGTGCGGTGGGTCCCACCTGCAATTACAGCCTCTTTAGCGGCTTCTCCAAGATCCTTCTGTCGCTGAATATGCTCCTTGGCAGATTGGAGATCTTCCCCTTCTTAGTTCTCCTCTCCCGCTCCACCTGGCGGCGGAGATAAATGCTGAATGCTGAATGGCTTCTACGATCTAAATCATTATGCATTATGCATTAAAAAGGGCCGTCCGCTTGCGGACACCTCAACGATCAACTCTTAATTTGTAATTTCCTTTCCCCTATTATAAATCAAATATTTTGGAGGTAATTTTATGGAACGTTACGCATGGAAAGCAACCGTACTGCCCGGAAAACTGGACGAGTACATCCACCGTCACAACAACATCTGGCCGGAAATGAAAGAGGTACTCCACGCCGCCGGCATCCGCAACTACACCATCTGGAACGTAGGCGATGAGCTGTTTGGCTACTATGAGTGTGACAGCGTCGCTTATGCCGCCAAGGTGCAGGCGGAAAGCCCGGTAGTTGACCGCTGGAACGAATATATGAAGGACGTTATGCTGATGGAAATGGACCCCGTCACCGGCGCCCAGCCCCTTATGGAGCAGGTCTTCTTCTTCGACTGATGCCCCCATCCCCCATTGTCATTGCGAGGAGCAAAGCGACGTGGCAATCTCCTACACCGCACCCAAGCCTCCTCTTGTAGGGGGCAGTACAAGGAATAATTGTCAACTGTCAATTCTCAATTGTCAATTAAAAAAGACCGCCCGTAGGCGGTCTTTTTATTTACTTACCCTGTTCCAGAGCCAAGGTAACGGTTGTGCGGTCGCAGACCTCGCTGGGTCCCCAGTACTGGATAGCGCCGGGGTAGACATAGCTCGTCTCCACAGCCCACTGCTCGCGAACGCCCGCGAAGAAGGTAAACGGTGCGCCGTCCAGCTCCACCAGCGCCTTGCGGATAACGGGCTTATCGGCACCGTGGCGGCGCTCGATGTTCATCATCTTGGTAATAGGCATACCGCCGGCCACCCACTCTTCCGCAGGAGCGGAGAGATTGGAAACCTTAGAAAGATAGCCGGTGTAGCCGTACTGGATCAGCATAAAGGCATTGTAGCCGAGGCTGTAGCAGTAGTCAGCATCGAAATTACTGGGGAATGCGCAGCGGCCCTCGTAGCCGAGGAAGTGGTGCAGCGCAGAGAACTTACCCTTATAAGTGCCTGCTTTCTTCCGGGCAGAGAGCTCTGCCTTTACCATCTCGGAGAACAGCTTTTCACTTTCAATAAGGGAAACCTGCACGTTGCCGTGGGGGTCACGCTCCAAGAACAGCTGCTGCTGGATGGACTGGGGCAGGATGGCGAATACTGCCATAGCCTCCTTGCTGAGACCGTTTTCGATAAATGCGTACTTTTCTGCCCAAGTAGCCAGCGCGTTGAAGGCATCGGCCTTTGCGCCTGCCAGCAGCTCGTTAATTTCCGCAATCAGCATAGAGAACTCAGGCACAAACTCCACAATGCCCTCGGGAATGATGGCAACACCGAAGTTTTCACCATTATTGCCGCGGGTCGCAACGGAGTCCGCGATATAGTTCGTGATCTCAGCCAGAGACATCTTCTTTGCAGCCACTTCCTCACCGATGAGGCAGATGTTGGGATGGGTCTGCAGCGCAGTCTCCAGCGCCACGTGGGAGGCGGAGCGGCCCATAACCTTTACAAAGTGCCAGTACTTCTTTGCGGAGTTGGCATCGCGCTCGATGTTGCCAACGATCTCCGCATAGGTCTTGGTGGCGGTATCGAAGCCGAAGGAGCATTCAATATCCTCGTTCTTCAGGTCGCCGTCAATGGTCTTGGGACAGCCGATGACCTGAATACCGCAATTTTCCGCGGCAAAATACTCAGCAAGAACTGCCGCGTTGGTGTTGGAGTCGTCACCGCCGATGATGACAAGGGCATTGATGCCGTGCTTCTTGCAATTTTCGGCAACGATAGCGAACTGCTCTTTTGTTTCCAGCTTGGTACGGCCGGAGCCAATGATGTCGAAGCCGCCGGTGTTGCGGTAAGCGTTAATATACGCGTCGTCGAAGACCAGATAGTCATCGTCAATAAGACCGCTGGGGCCGCCCTTGAAGCCGTAGAGCACGTTCTCCTTGTCGGTCGCCTTCAGCGCATCATAAAGGCCGCAAATAACGTTGTGGCCGCCGGGTGCCTGACCGCCGGAGAGGATGACACCAACCACCTGACGCTTGGCAGGCGCGGTATTTTCACCCTTTTGGAAGGTGATCTCGTTCTTACCGTAGGTATTAGGGAACAACGCTGCGATCTTCTCCTGATCGGCAACGGAGGCGGTGGGGTCACCGACCTTGACACAAATCTCGGAAATACCGCCGCGAAGCATACCGGGCAGCTTGGGGCTGTAGCCATATCTTGCGATCTGCAGAGGGGACAATTTCATAGTCAAAAACTCCTTGTTTTTATTTTTCCTGAAAGATTATACTCCATTTCTCCCAAAAGGTAAATAGCAAATTTTGAAAAAAACCATAATTCGAGTAAATTTATATTGAAATCAGAAAAAAATATGATATAATACAATCGAAAATATGCGGGCTATGCCCGTAATAAGAAAGGAATTGATACCAATGGCTCTGGTAACAACAACTGAAATGTTTAAGAAGGCATACGACGGCGGCTACGCCATCGGCGCTTTCAACGTCAACAATATGGAGATCGTTCAGGCGATCACCGAGGCCTGCAAAGAGGAGAACGCTCCCGTTATCCTGCAGGTTTCCAAGGGCGCCCGTGCATACGCCAACCACACTTACCTCGTAAAGCTGGTTGAGGCTGCTGTGATCGAATGCCCTGAGATTCCCATCGCCCTGCACCTTGACCACGGCGACAGCTTCGAGACCTGCAAGAGCTGCATCGACGGCGGCTTCACCTCCGTTATGATCGACGCTTCTTCCAAGTCCTTCGAGGAAAACATCGCCATCACCAAGAAGGTCGTTGAGTACGCCCACGATCACGGTGTTGTGGTCGAGGCTGAGCTTGGCTCCCTCGCCGGCATCGAAGACGAGGTCAATGTCTCCGCAGAGTGCGCTTCCTACACCCGTCCCGAAGAGGTTGAGGAGTTCGTGACCCGTACCGGCTGTGACTCCCTGGCTATCGCCATCGGCACTTCCCACGGTGCATATAAGTTCACTCCTGAGCAGTGCACCGTCAACGAGCAGGGCATCCTGGTTCCTCCCGCACTGCGTTTCGATGTGCTGGAAGAAGTCACTAAGCGCCTGCCCGGCTTCCCCATCGTGCTCCACGGCTCTTCCTCCGTGCCTCAGGAATATGTGGCAATGGTCAATGCCCACGGCGGCAAGATGCCCAACGCAATCGGTGTTCCCGAAGAGCAGCTGCGTAAGGCTGCCGCTCTTTCCGTCTGCAAGATCAACATCGACTCCGACCTCCGTCTTGCAATGACCGGCACCATCCGTAAGTTCTACGACGAGCACCCCGACAAGTTTGACCCCCGTGAGTACCTGAAGCCCGCCCGCGCCAACATCAAGGAGCTGGTTCGCCACAAGCTGGTGAACGTCCTCGGCTGCGCCGGCAAGGCCTGATCCAACCAAACAAAAATCCCTCCCACCCGGGAGGGATTTTTATTTGGAGTGAAAAGTGAAAAGTGAAGAGTGAAGAGTTGAGGTATCGCTACGCGATTATTGAAATCGTAGGGGCGATTCACGAATCGCCCGCCTTGCCTCCCCTGTAGGGGCCAGCGCCCATCCCCTCCCCCGAGGGGAGGGTGGATTTTGCGAGGAACGAGCAAAAGACGGGTGAGGAATGCGGGCGGTAATGTTCTGTATTCGCATTTGTGCAGACCTAATCTGCACGCCGTTCCTCATCCGGCTTCACTTGCGTTCAGCCACCTTCCCCCCGGGGGAAGGGATAAATCCATCAACTCTCCATTTTCAATTGATAATTTCCATCCTCGGGCACGCTGAGGGTACTTCCATAATATGCAGCCATTGCTTTCACCAAATTCTTGGCATCCTCTACGCCCGCAGTTTCATAAGCCGAATGCATCGCCAGCTGGGGAAGTCCAATATCCGCAGACAGCACGGAAACGTGGGCAAGAGAAATATAGCCAAGTGTCGAGCCGCCGGGCAAGTCTGCCCGATTGTAATAAGTCTGTACCGGCACATCCGCGTTTTTACAGACCTTCTTAAAGAGTGCGCCGCTGACACCGTCGGTGGTATATCTCTGTGCAGCGTTAAACTTCAGCACCACGCCACCGCCAACCACGGGCGCATTTTGGGGATCGGCAAATTCAGGATGATTGGGATGCACCGCGTGACCGTTGTCCGCAGAGACCATAAAGGAAGAAGACAGCATCGCCTTCAAATCCCAACCCATCGCCCCGCACAGCCGCGAGAGTGTGGCCTCTAAGAAATCCGAAGCCGCGCCCTGTACAGAGCCGGAGCCTACCTCCTCGCTGTCGAAAACGCACAGCACAGGAACGCTGCCACTCTCCCCTGCCGTCAGGAAGCCTTCGGCGCAGCCCCATGCGCAGGCAAGGTCATCAATGGCCTGGGCAGAGATATACTCGTTGTCGAGTCCCCAAACCTTGGCATTTTCCCGTACATACAGGAAAAGATCGTGCCCTAAAATTTTACCGCCTGCCATTTCTTCCAGCAAGGGCAGAAGCTTCGCGCCTGCCTCCTTTCCGCCCATGAGCGGCAGCACATCGGTGGCAGGATTCCACTTGTAGCCCTCATTTGCGCTGCGGTTCATATGGATGGCAACATTGGGAATGAGCAGCAGATCCCGGTCGATGTCGATAAGGCGGGTCTCAATGCCATTTTCCGTCTCCACCAGTACGCGTCCGGCAAGAGAAAGGGGTCGATCCAGCCATGTGGAAATGAGCATCCCGCCATATCTTTCTACGGAGAGGCGGCTGTATTTGCCATCGAGGATGCCGTTTTCCTTCCACTTGAAGGTAGGACGGTCAGAGTGGCTTGCAGACATCAAAAAGCCGCCGGGTTCTCCCACAGGCACACGAAATGCCATAATTGCGCTGCCGCCACGGGTGACAAAATACTTGCCACCGGGGAGAATTTCCCACTTTTTCCCCTCGGAAAGCTGGGTATATCCCTCATTTTGGATCGTTTTCTTCAAATAGTCAATTGCGTGATAGGTGCTGTGGGCATAGTCCAAAAAACGACAAAGCTTTTCCATATTATTCCTCCGCTAACTGGCAGAACAGATCGATCTGGTCTGCGATCATCTGCAGAGCAGATGCCCAAAATGCCTTATCGGTCAGATCAATACCGGCAACAAGGGCAGTGTCCTCTGCGTTGGCAATGGGGGTGGTGTAGAGCAGCTTCTTGTATTTGGGAATGAAGCTATCGCCCTCTTTTTCATACTGGGCATACAGACCCCGTGCAAAGAGACCGCCGAAGGCATAGGGGAAATTATAGAAGGTGGGGCCATAGTAATGGCTCTTGCAGACCCACATATAGGGATGCTGGCAATCCTTATCGAGTCCGTCACCGTAGCTTTGACGCTGGGCTTCTTCCATAAAGCCACAGAGCGTTTCCGCGTCCATAAACTTTTCTTCCCGATTTTCGAATACCATCGCCTCAAAACGGTAACGGGAGTAAATATCGCAGATAATTTGGGTGGCATCCTGCAGCTGGCTTTCGATCAGCGCCAGTTTTTCCTCTTTATCTGCCGCCTTTTCGATGGCAGAAGCCATCACCACACATTCGTTGAAGGTAGAGGCAGTCTCCGCAACGGGCATAGAGTAGTCTTTATTGAGGGGTCTGTGGTCACGGATGCACAGATTATGGAAAGCGTGCCCCAGCTCGTGGGCGAGGGTCACTACATCGGAAAAGCTGCCGTCAAAATTGGTCAGGATCCGGCTCTGGCCGATGGCATCCACGCCTGCGCAGAAGGCACCGCCTACCTTACCCTCCCGGGGGTAGAAATCGATCCATTCGTTATCGAAGGCTTCTGCGACCATATTGGCAAGCTCCATATCAAAGCCTTCATAGAGATTCACAAGGTAATCCCGCGCTTCCTCAGCGGTAAATTTCCGGGAGCTTTTACCCATAGGCGCAAACAGCTCATACCAAGGAAGTCCATTCTCATAGCCCAAAGCCTTGGCCTTTGCCCGGAGGTACTGCCAGAATTTGGGCAGATAATCGTCCATTGCAGAAAGCATGGCATCCAAGGTTTCCTTTTTCATAAAGGAACGGCTCAGCGTCCGCTCCAAGGGGGACGCATAACCGCGGAGCTTACAGTCGGAGATGGTTTCCAGCTTAATGGAGTTGAGCGCAAAGGCGATCGGGTCCGCGATACGCCCATAGGCGGCAATTTCCGCTTCATAAGCCTCCTTGCGGACAGCCGGGTCGGGGTCATAAGCCAAATTGCGAATCGTGGAAAGATTGGTGGTCTCCCCCCGATAGGTCACCGGCACGGTGCTGGTAAGATAAGACTGCATTTCACTCCAAGCGCTGCCGCCGGAGAGCTTGAGTCGTGCCATGATCTCCTCGCCCCGCCCGGACAGCAAATACTTGCAGTCCCGCACCGTATTGGAGAGCATAAATTCATAGGGCTTCAGCGCCGGGTCATTGGCCACCAGCTCCGTCAGCTCCGGAATTTCGCTGATCCATTTCTCCACCTTGGCAATGGGTGCCGCCACGGTGCTGTACGCTGCCATCAGCCGCCCCATCTGGGAGCCTGCCTCCGGGTCACGGGTATTTGCGCTCTGCCGCAGCTCGGCATAGGTGCCCATCTTCATAATGAGGCTCTGAATTTCCTCCTGCCGCTTTATATTCTCCGGCAGCGCCAATTTGGGATCGGCAGAGGCTACCTGCTCTGCGAAGGCGCAGTAATCCTGCAGCATATTCTGCAGATTCTCAAAATCCTGCAGCCACGCCGGGTCGTCAAAGCCCTTATAGATCACATCTAAGTTCCATTTTCCGTTCATAAGAACACCTCCGTATTTCATTTCCCCTATTGTAAACCATTTTTCTTCCCTCGTCAATGAGAATTGATATTCGATAGAACGGTAGGGGCGACCATCGGTCGTCCGTGCCGCACCTCCAACACCACGCAATCTTGCGACCTTGCGGACGGGCAATGCCCGCCCCTACAATGTATTATCATTGGTCGTTTCTCGTCGAAATGTTCCTTATTCTCCCGAAACCAACCTTTTATGTCGCATTTGGTCGCACGAAAGTTTCCTTTTCTTCCTTGCAAAATGCGATTCCTTGTGCTAAATTATCTTTGTCGCAACAAGGGGAACATCATTATTTTCAGGAGAAGTGTTATGGATAATCAAGTTAGTGTATTGATCGCAGACAACAGTGAGGAATTCTGCGCCTCCCTCAAAAACCAGTTAGAACGCGCAAATCTTTGGCGGGTGATCGCCACCGTGCAAAATGGCGAGGATGCCATCGCCGCCGTAAAAGAAAAACAGCCGGACATTTTGGTGCTGGATTTGATGCTTGCAAAGCAGGACGGCCTGACCGTTCTGAAAGCCATCTCCGGGCAGGATAAGAAGCCGCTGGTGCTGGCAACCTCGGGCTTCATTACCGATTACGTAGCTTCCGCAGCCGCCTCCTTGGGTGTCCGCTACCTGATGCCAAAGCCCTGCGATATGACCGCCCTTTGCGAACACTTGGAGGAATTGCGTGGCGGTCCGTCCCGGCAGGCGGCACCGAAAAAGGATGGCGGCAGCATTGAGTCCTTGGTCACCTCCATCATCCACGAGATCGGTGTCCCCGCTCACATTAAGGGCTACCAGTACCTTAGGGAGGCCATCATCATCGCAGTAAATGATATGGATGTCATCAACGCCATCACAAAGGTGCTATATCCGCAGGTAGCCAAGACCTTCCAGACTACGCCTTCCCGCGTGGAGCGGGCCATTCGCCACGCCATCGAGGTAGCTTGGGACAGAGGCGACCTTGACACCCTCCAGCGCTTCTTTGGCTACACCGTCAGCAATACGAAAGGCAAACCCACCAATTCGGAATTCATCGCCCTCATCGCCGATAAGCTCCAGCTCCAATTAAAGAACAACAAGGTAGCAAATTTCTAACACGATCATCGTAGGGGACGGGTTTCCCGTCCCGCATTCCCGCACCCTCTTCCGATGGCGCATTATGAAATCCGTCTGCAAAGCAGACACAATAATTATGCATTATGCATTAAGGGCGGATACGATCCGCCCTTACACTCTCTTTCGACGGTGCATCTACCCGCCATACCGCCACGCTTATTGATTCCCCCTCTCCCGGAGGTCCACGCACCCCTCCGGGCTTTGCTTTTTTTTGGTAAAACGCAATATGACCTTGACAAATATCTGCCGTCGGGGTATAAAATAGTTAGAAGGTACGTAACAAGTACAGTCTTAATAAAGCAAAGGAGAAACGCTATGAATAACACTACCAAACTCGTTGGACTTGTTGTGGCATTGGTCGCTGTACTGGCTGTTGTGCTGGTCATCGTCAGCCTTGCCGGCAAGCCCTCCACCCCTCCCGCAACGGAGCCCCCTGCAACCAAACCCCCTGTAACGGATCCTCCCGCAACCAATCCTCCCGCAACCGAGCCTCCTGCAACCGAGCCTCCCGCAACGGAGCCTCCTGCAACCGAGCCTCCTGCAACCGAGCCTCCCGCAGCCATCAGCCTGAACCGTACCGACTTCACCTTCCTGCGCACCGGTGAAAAGTTCCCCGTTTATGACGGCAAGATCAAGGCAAGCGAAGTTACCTTCTCCTCCTCCAATGAAAAGGTCGTTACCTTCGTAAACGGCATTGCAACCGCAGTTGCACCCGGTATGGCTAAGATCTACGCAGAGTACGAGGGTGTGAAGCTGGAATGCTACGTCCACTGCAGCTTCAAGAACTCCGAGAAGGTTGGCTTTGTCAACACCGATAAGTACACCCTGTGGAGCGAGTACGGTCTTGAGGATGATCACGACATTACCTACAGCGTAGGCGAGTACCTCAATTTGTACCTGAAGGACGCTGAGGGCAACAAGATCACTCCCGAATGGACTGCCGATAAGGAAGGCATCGTTACCATCGAGGGCGGCAAGATCACCGGCGCAAAATCCGGCAACACGATTCTCAGCTGCACCATCGATGACCAGATTATCGAATGTGTAATTCGCATCACCCGGTAATTCCATAAGCCAAACATACAAAAACACATCCACTTCTGTGGATGTGTTTTTACGTCTGCTGTTCTATTTAGATAAGCTTCTTCTGGATCTCCAAAACGTCTGCATAATCCGGAATGCTGGGGATGCCGCCAGACTTGGTTGTAGAGAGGCCTGCCGCTGCACAGGCATAGGACACCACATCCCGCAGCTCCTCGGCATCCAGCGTCTCCGGGGCTTTGCCGTGCTGCAGCAGCTTCCAAACGGCACTGCCACCGAAAATATCACCGGCACCGGTGGTATCGACGACCTTAATGCCCTTCAGACCGGGCACACGACCCTCTGCCTTTGCATTTTTGAACAAACAGCCCTCTGCGCCGCAGGTTACAAAGACCAGCTTTACACCGAAGTGCTCCAAAATGTGCTGTGCGCCTTCTTCCACACCAAGGCCAAAGAGGAACGCCACCTCTTCATCGCTGATTTTTACCACATCTGCCTGCTTAAGTCCCCACAGAAGCTGTTCCTTAGCCGTTTCCATATCGCTCCACAAGGGCTTGCGAAGGTTGGGATCGTAAGTGATCAGCTTGCCCTTACTCTTGGCGTAAGCCACTGCCTTTTGGGTCGCTGTCCGGGCAGGCTCATCGGTAAGAGAAAGGGTGCCGAAATGGAACACCTTTGCCTCGTCAATGAGAGAAAGATCCAGCTCCTCAAAGGAAATGCAGGTATCCGCACCGGGCTTCCGGGCGAAAGCAAATTTCCGGTCACCGCTTGCATCAAAGGTGACAAAAGCGAGGGTGGTGAACACATACTCAGTCTGCACCATACCACGGGTCTCGATGCCCGCCTCTTTCAGCGTGCCGATCAGCAGATTGCCAAAGGTATCGGTGCCAACCTTTCCCAAAAGCGCAGTGCCGCAGCCGTACTTGGTCAGTGCCGCCAAGAAATTGGCAGGTGCGCCGCCGGGGTGGGCGGCCATAGTGGGATAGCCGCTGCCGTCTGTGCTGACGGTAGCAAAGTCAATGAGCAGTTCGCCCAACGCAATTACTTCTACCATTTCGTGCCTCCTATGTAACGGTAATTGTCCAAATATTTTCGTAGGTTTCTCCGGCCGGCAAATGAATCATATCACTCTTGCAGCTAAACGCTTCTTCTACATCCTGCCGGGCAGGAAGGGATGTCCATGGCTCGATACAAACATAAGGCGCATCCGTTTTGGGCCAATGCCAGATCCCCAAAAAAGGCATATTCGGATACTCCACAGTTACAGAGCGCTTTCCCTTTCCGCAAAGGGTCACTTTTTTTGCCATATTCTTTAAGATAATGGCATCCTCATCAAATAAGCTGTGATCAAGCAGCAGCGTATTGCCGCCCTCCAAATAATAGGGCTTATCGCAGCCGCTGAGCAGCAGGTCTTTTGTAAAACCGATCCGATCCGGCACGCAGTTTTCGCTGAAAACCAAACGGTAATCCGCAAAGCTTTCGCCTTCCTCCAAAGGAACGCAGAAGCCCGGATGTCCACCAATACCGAAATGTACCGTCTGGGTATCCTTGTTGAAAACGCGATAGGTAACTTCAACCGCGCTGTCCACCAACCGATAAGTAATATCCAGCGCAAATGCGCAGGGATAAACCCCGTAGGTCTCCGGTGTGTTTTCCAACCGCAAGGTGATAAAGCGATCACCCTGTTCCTTTACGGAAAATTCAGAGGCCGCAGCAAATCCATGGATCTTCATTGCATAGCTTTTGCCGCCCAGCCGATAGGTATCCCGATAGAGCCGCGCAATAAAGGGAAACAGCACAGGCGCACGGTCTTCCCAATACTTCGGATCCCCCTGCCAAAGATACTCGCAGCCATCCATAGACCGCAGACTCATCATTTGTGCGCCTAAGGTATCCACCGTTAGGCGCAGCATGGTGTTTTGGATCGTAAGTAGCATACCGGCCTCTTATTCTGCCGCAGGATACTCGTTGCAGAGCAGTCTGTAGGGTGCCTCGTCCTCCTCGATGGTGGGGAAACGGCCCATAGGCGGATTGAAGCGGTTGTCCGTGTTATCGTCGTTACACTGGCTGACCTCACCCAGCAGAACAGGTCCACTTCCCTCTTCCACAGAAAAATCGTGGTACAGATACTGCTGCACATGGATGCTCTCACCGGGTGTCAAGCGGATCTGTGTGCCTGCAGGAACGGTATATGTGCGTCCGTCGGTATGGACGGTAACATCGCTTTCATAGTCGATCTCTTCATTGGGCAGACTGTTATACACACGGATCAGCACATTTCCGCCGCCACGGTTAATAATATCCTCGGTCTTAAACCAGTGGAAATGGTTGGGGGCATACTGACCCTCTTTTAAGTACAGCAGCTTTTCTGCATAGACCTTGGGATACTTATCTGCCATCGCCCGGTTGCCGTTGCGGATGGTGATAAGAGAAAAGCCCATTTTATCGAAATCACCCATACCGTAGTCGGTAATATCCCAGCCCAGCATACAGTCACGGACTTCGTCATACTCGTGACCGATATTTTGCCACTGCTCCGGGGTAAAATGGCAGAAAGGCGGCAGGTAGCAGCAGTGCTGCTTACACATCGCTTCCAGCTCCCGAAGGGCCTTGTTGATTTCCGAACGTTTCATAAATGATCCTCCTTATTGTTCCCAAGCGATGGTCTCGCCTGTCATTTTGTCATTTCTTTTTTCTTCTGCCGCAGCTCCTTGATGGTTTGGAACAGATTGATGGCAAGGAGGCAGAAATTCAGTACCGCCACCGGCCAGGTATTGCGAAAAATGGCATAGATCATACTGATCAGCGCGCCGGCCATATTAAAAAGCCGCAGCTTCAGCATAGAGGTCATCATCATAGAAACGATCACCAGCGCTGTGCCGATATAGCCGAAGATTTCAAGATAAATATCCATACCGTAGCTCCATAGATTAGAATTTGAAACCGCTAAAACCTTCCCCTTTGGGGAGGTTCCGCATGCCAAAAAAGTTTGAAAGGAAAGCTGTAGGGGGCGGCATCCACGACGCCCCGGCAGTAAAACGCCACGATTTATCACGATTTTCGGCAAATTCGCAACATTTTTGAGGCGGGCCGTCGAGGCGCCGGCCTCTACAAATAGATTTTTCGACAAATTGGTTTTCCTGTTGGCATTTATTATACCAATTTCCCCCTAAGAAAGCAATCCCTATTTTCTGCCCATTGACACATCCGAAACTTTATCTTATAATAAAGAAAACCCTGAAAGGAGAAGGATACTATGGACAATAAGGAACTGGAGCTGAACGAGGAAGAGGTTTCCATCGTGACCTTTACCGATGAAAACGGTGAGGAGTGCCACTTTGAATATCTGGACTGCGTGGAGTACGAGGGCAAGGAATATATTGTACTGACCCCTGCAGAGGAGGATGCGGCAGAGATCGTCATTTTGGAGGTCCAGCCCGTAGACGAAGAGACCGAGAACTACGTCAGCATTCTGGACGAAGACATTCTCGACAAGGTATATGCCATTTTCAAGGATCGCTTCAAGGACATTTTCACCTTCGGTGACTGAAAAAACCGCCCACCCGGGCGGTTTTTTAATTGACAATTTGAAATTGACAGTTGACAATTTCCTCCGCATCTTATCCCCTCCCCCGGGGGGAGGGTGGATTTTGCGAGGAACGAGCAAAAGACGGGTGAGGAACGGCGAAATGTTAAACATAGGAATATATCTGTTCGTTGTGCAAACTCTTAGATTACCGCCCGCATTCCTCATCCGACCTCGCTATGCTCGGCCACCCCCGCCTGCGGGCGGCCGGTCGCGGCTCTGACAATCCACCGGATTGTCATTCACTACCGCGACTGCGCTTCGCTTACCCCGGAGGAAGGGATTGATCCGTCTGTGAAGCAAACACAATAGCTGTCCACTGTCAACTCTTAAACTCTTCGCAGCAGCCGGCGCGCACCTTCATCTGCAGCTCCTGATTCTTGATGGTGACCGTAGTACAGGGGGCGATGGATTGGGTGATAAATGCGTTAGAGCCGATAACAGAGCCTTGCCCGATCACCGTATCGCCGCCCAAAACCGACGCGCCAGCATAAATGGTCACATTGTCCTCAATGGTGGGATGGCGGCGCACACCTCGCAGACTTTGTCCGCCACGGGTAGACATTGCGCCCAAGGTCACACCCTGATAGATCTTCACATTCTTGCCGATGACTGCCGTCTCACCGATGACGATGCCGGTGCCGTGGTCGATAAAGAAATACTCCCCGATGGTTGCGCCGGGGTGGATGTCGATGCCGGTGACGCTGTGGGCGTGCTCCGTCATAATTCTCGGCAGCAGCGGCACTTGCAAAAGATGCAATTCGTGGGCAAGGCGGTAGACCGTAATGGCAAACAGTCCCGGATAAGCAAAAATGATCTCGCTCATATCCGTAGCCGCCGGGTCCCCATCATAAAAGGCCTGCAGATCTGTCTGCACCACCGCCCGGACAGCAGGGATCCTTCCGAAAAAGGCGATGCCGATCTCCTCTGCCCGTGCTTTTGCAGTCTCCGTCTCCTCCCCCGCTTCCCGTAAAATGAGGGAAATCTGCTTGGTGAGGTTATAAAACACGTCCTCGATGAGCATAGATAGATTATGCTTTGCATTATAGACCTTGTAGTTTTTATCTCTGGAATAGCCGGGGAACACGATCCAACGCAGCTTATCGATCATATCGATGACCGCCGCCTTATCGGGACGGCGGACAATGTCCATCCGGTCAATGTCCCGCCCAAGGCGGTAATCCTCTAAGATAGAATCCACCAAACCTTCAATTTGCAGTTCGATTTTATCCATAGCATTCACTCCTTTGCTATAAAATACCATAGGTTAATTTTTCTGTCAATCGTTGACACCGCAGAGGCATATGCTATAATCAAAGAAACCCTTTACGAATTCACAATTGACGATTTTCTCCGCACCATATCCCCTCCCCCGGGGTAAGCGAAGCGCAGTCGCGGTAGTGAATGACAATCCGGTGGATTGTCAGAGCCGCGACCGGCCGCCCGCAGGCGGGGGTGGTTTTTGCAGAGCAAAAACCGGGTGAGGAACGGCGTGCACCATAGGTCTGCGCATATCTAAACAGAGAACATTACCGCCCGCATTCCTCATCCGTCTTTTGCTCGTTCCTCGCAAAATCCACCTTCCCCCCGGGGGAAGGGATTGATTCGTCCGCAAAGCGGACACCTTAATTGTCCATTGTCCATTGTCCATTGTCAATTGTCCATTGTCAATTGACCATTATCCATTAAAAATTCCCCACACTTCAAATAAAGGATGTGCTTTTATGCTCTATCAAAACGCCACCCAGCTTATCGGAAATACCCCCTTGCTGACTCTCCACCATCTTATGCAGGCGGAGGGCATTTCCGCCACCGTAATGGGAAAACTGGAATTTTTTAACCCTGCCGGGTCGATCAAAGATCGGGCCGCCCTATATATGATCGAAAATGCCGAAAAGGAAGGTCTTCTCGCCCCCGGGGGCACAGTGATTGAGGCCACCTCCGGCAATACGGGCATCGGCCTTGCGGCTGTAGCCTCTGCCCGCGGATACAAAACCATCATTGTTATGCCCGACAGTATGAGCATTGAGCGGCAGAAGCTATTGGCTGCATACGGCGCCCAGCTGGTGCTGACACCCGGCGCAGAGGGTATGGACGGCGCAGTAAAAAAAGCAGCGCAGCTCCAAAAAGAAATCCCCGGCAGCTTCATCGCCCGTCAATTCGAAAATGAAAACAACCCGCGCGCCCATGAGGAGACCACCGGTCCGGAGCTAATGAAGGATACCGGGGGAAAGCTGGACATTCTTGTTTGCGGTGTAGGCACCGGCGGTACCATCACCGGCTGCGGTCGCTTCCTGAAAAAACAAAACCCCAATGTAAAAATCGTTGCCGTAGAGCCTGCCGCCTCTCCCCTGCTGTCCTGTGGCAAGGCCGGCAAACACGGCCTGCAGGGCATCGGTGCCAACTTTATCCCCAAGGCACTCGATCCCTCTCTCATAGACGAGGTGGTCACCGTAACCGAACAGGAGGCCTACAGTGCCGCGCAAAAGCTCCGCAGCTGTGAGGGCATCTTGGTTGGCATTTCCTCCGGTGCCGCCCTCCACGCCGCCATAGCCCTATCCCATCGCGCCGAGAACGCAGGAAAGCAGATTGCCGTCATCTTCCCCGACGGCGGCGACCGGTATCTGAGCACCGAGCTGTTCAATTGATGGTTGATAGTGGATAATTCTTCTCGTAGGGGACGGGTTTCCCGTCCCTCAAAACCGCCCCCTCATCCCTGCTCTGTCATCCTTTTTCGGTAATGCATTATGAAAATCCATCGCGTAGCGGTACCATAATTATCAACTGTCCATTATCAATTGTCAATTAGAAAAGCCGTCGGTTTCCCGACGGCTTTTTCTTACATATTTTCAAGTAATCTCAGCAGGTATTGCCAAAGTCTCGCGGTAGAGGCAATTTCCAATTTTTCCCGGCTGGTGTGAATATCCTGCATATTCGGTCCGATGGAAACGCAGTCAAGACCCGGCAGCTTTTCGGCAAGCAAGCCGCACTCCAAGCCTGCGTGGATGGCAACCACCTCCGGGGCGCTGCCGTACATTTCCTCGTAAACCGCAATCATCTGCTCCCGCAGCGGTGACTCCTTCCGATACTCCCAAGCCGGATAATGCCCGCGCTCACTAAACTCTGCGCCAAAGAACTCTGCCCGGTCACGGAGCTGGTTAAGCAGTGCCCGCTTCTCTACCTCCACACTGCTGCGCACCGAGAAGGTCAGGTGCATACATTCGTCCAAGTGGATAATACCCAAATTCAGACTGGTCTGCACCAAGCCCTCAATGTCTTCGCTGAAGGACTCCACACCGTTGGGCACGGACTGCAGCAGCCCGATGACCTTGGCGGTATCCTCTGTGGAGAGGGCATTGCCGCCCAGCGCATCCACATCGTCACCCCGAATGATGGCATCCGGCTCGTCATACTTCTCCCGGATCTCTGCCTGCAGCGCTTCTGTGATGCTGTTGATCCGCTGCAGATCTATGCCCATCGCCACCATAGTTGCAGTAGCGGTATGGGGGATGGCATTGTCCTTGGCGCCGCCCTCCAGCTTGGTAAGACACAGCGGCATCAACGCCTGCACACGCTCCAAAAGCTCGCCCATCACCTTATTGGCATTTGCCCGGTTTTTGTGGATCTCCACACCGGAGTGACCGCCCTTCAGGCCCTCTACCGTCAGCTTAATGCAAGGACCGTAGACCGCCCGACGGGACACCGGCAGCTTTATCTCCGCCCGTGCGCCACCGGCGCAGGAAACAGTGAAAACGCCCTCGTCCTCGGAGTCCAAATTGATCATTCTGCGGCCTTTCAGTTGGCTAAGATCAATGCCCACCGCGCCGTCCATACCGGTTTCCTCGTCCACAGTGAGAATGATCTCCAGCGCCGGATGGGGAATAGACTTATCCGCCAGAAGCGCCATTGCCATTGCCACCGCAATGCCATTGTCACCGCCCAAGGTCGTGCCGCGGGCAAAGACGTGGAGACCGTCGTGGGTCACATCCAGACCGTCCTTTTCCATATCGATCGGTGCATCCTCGTCTTTATCGCAGACCATATCCATATGGCCCTGCAAAATTACCGGCTCGCTGTTTTCATAACCGGGTGTGGCATCTCCGAAGAGCAGCACGTTGTTAAGACCGTCCTGCACATAGCGGATGCCGTTTTCCTGTGCAAAACTGCAAATATAGTCGCTGATCCCCTTGGTATTTCCGGAGCCATGGGGAATTTGGCACAGCTTTTCAAAATAATAAAAGACCTTTTCCGGCTGGAGTCCAGCCAATTTTCTCAATTCCATAATTCACACCTCTATCTGCAAAAAGTGCGGCGACCAATGTCACCGCACGCTTTTGCAATCAATTAGATCAGGGACAGAGTCAAAGTCAGCAGGATCCAAGCTACTGCGACCCACTTGGTAGCAGAAGCCAGCTTCTTATTCAGATCACCGCTGCCGCTCTTGTTCATATAGGAATCGCTGTTGCCGGAGATAGCGCCCAGACCGGACTCCTTGCCGGACTGCATCAAAATAATGATGATCAGCGCAATGCTGGTGAGAACCTCCAGACCGATTACTACATACTTGACAATTTCCATCATAATTGTAACCTCCCTCCGCTTACAGCTTAAAACGCATAAAGCGAAAATACTCCAAATTTCCCCATTCGGGGCATAATAGCCAAGATATTGTATCACAGGCTTTTGGAAAATGCAAGCTTTTTATTGCATTTCCGAAATTTTATTTTGTGACCCAGTTGCCGGTAGCAGCGCAGGTCAAATAGGCATTGATAAAGGGATCCAGCGCACCGTCCATCACCGCGTTGACATTGGCGGTTTCACAGCCGGTCCGGGTATCCTTGACCAAGGTATAGGGCATAAAGACATAGTTGCGGATCTGACTGCCCCACTCGATCTTCTTCTGCACGCCCTTAATGTCGGAGATCTTTTCCAAATGCTCCCGCTCCCGGATTTCTACCAGCTTGGACCTGAGCATACGCAGACAGTTTTCCTTATTCTGGAACTGGCTTCGCTCGGTTTGGCAGGCAACCACAATACCGGTGGCCTTGTGGATCAGACGAACCGCGGAGCTGGTCTTATTGATATGCTGACCGCCTGCGCCGGAGGAACGGTAAACCTGCATCTCATAGTCCTCGGGACGGATCTCGAAATCCTGAGAGTCGTCCTGAATGTCGGGCACGACCTCGATGGCCGCAAAAGAGGTCTGGCGGCGGGCATTGGCATCGAAGGGAGATACGCGGACCAGTCGGTGCACACCGTTCTCGCCCTTCATAAAGCCGTAGACATTTTCACCCTCGATAAGAATATCAGCAGATTTCAGACCTGCCTCATCGCCTTCCTGATAGTCCATAATTTTGTAGGTATAGCCATGGGACTCTGCCCAGCGGGTGTACATACGGTAGAGCATCTGGCACCAGTCCTGTGCCTCCGTACCGCCGGCACCTGCCTGGAAGGACACAAGGGCATTATTCTTATCGTAAGTGCCGGTGAGCAGGGTCTCCAAACGGCAGCGCTCCATATCGTCCGCCAAGGACTTGTAGCCATCCTTCAGCTCCGGCAGCATAGAGTCGTCGTCCTCTTCCGCAGCCATTTCGCAGATGGTCATCAGATCTTCCCACAGACCGGTCATTTTCTTATAGCGCTCTAACTTCATCTCCACAGAGCGGGTCTTAACCACGATCTGCTGGCTCTTTTCCGGGTTATCCCAAAAGCCGGGTGCCTCCTGCATCGCGTGGAGCCGTTCCAGCTCGTTCCGCAGGCCCTCTAAGTTAAGAGATGCCGCCAAATCATCCAGCGCAGGCTTCATGTCGTTTAATTTCTGCTTATATACATCAAATTCAATATTCATATACTTTCCCTCTCATAGGCCACAGTCTTCCATAATAGTGAATTATAACCCATTTTTACCCATATGTAAAGATGAAAATTGATAATTGATAATTGACAATTGACAATTTTAGTCGCCATTGCACGGAGCAAAGCGACGTGGCAATCTCCACCATCCCAAAGCCTCCCACTCGTAGGGGGCGGCGCCCTCGACGCCCCGCATACCGCACGCACAAATCATACCACACAATAGAATCGACGCATCGCGCATCGATTTTATTTCGGGTCGTCCAGTGGCCGACCCCTACGATTTCTAATGATAATGTAGTAGGGGCGATTCACGAATCGCCTGCCATATCGCCCCCTCGTTCCCCTCGTAGGGGACGGGTTCCCCGTCCCGCATTCCCGCACCCTTGCCTCCCACTCGTAGGGGGCGGCGCCCTCGACGCCCCGCATACCGCACGCACAAATCATACCACACAATAAAATCGACGCATCGCGCATCGATTTTATTTCGGGTCGTCCAGTGGCCGACCCCTACGATTTCTAATGATAATGTAGTAGGGGCGATTCACGAATCGCCCACCATATCGCACCATCGTTCCCCTCGTAGAGGACGGGTTCCCCGTCCCGCATTCCCGCACCCTTGCCTCCCCTTCCCATTGTCATTGCGAGGAGCAAAGCGACGTGGCAATCTCCCGGTAAGCCCCCTCGTTCCCCTCGTAGGGGACGGGTTCCCCGTCCCGCATTCCCGCACCCTTGCCTCCCACTTGTAGGGGGCGGCGCCCTCGACGCCCCGCATACCGCACGCACAAATCATACCACACAATAAAATCGACGCATCGCGCATCGATTCTATTTCGGGTTGTCCAGTGGCCGACCCCAACGATTTCTAATGATAATGTAGTAGGGGCGACCATCGGTCGTCCGTGCTACACCACCGACAACGAAACATTGCGGACGGGCAATGCCCGCCCCTACACCCTCTTTCGATGGTGCATATTATAATCCGTCCGCTTTGCGGACACCATAATTCTGCATTTCGCATTCCGCATTAAGCATTAAAAAGAGCGTGCTCTTTCGAACACGCTCTTTTTTCATTTATTTCGGTCAATTACACCAGCTCGATAACTGCCATCTCAGCAGCATCGCCGCGGCGGGGGCCGGTCCGGGTCACTCTGGTGTAGCCGCCGTTACGGTCAGCATACTTAGGAGCGATCTCCTTGAACAGCTTGTTTGCCACGTCTTCCTTGGTGATAAAAGACAGCGCTCTGCGGTAGTTGGACAGGCCGCCCTTCTTGCCCAGGGTGATCATCTTCTCAACCACGGGCTGGACTTCCTTAGCGCGGCAGAAGGTGGTCTCGATCTTGCCGTTTTCCAGCAGATCGGTGACCTGCTGACGCAGCAGAGCTTTTCTCTGTGTGCTGGTCTTGCCCAGCTTACGAGTACCAAACATCGTACGTTTCCTCCTCTATA
>SVLZ01000073.1 GCA_015067665.1 Oscillospiraceae bacterium
AGTAAAGAATGTATATTTGATAAAAGATCACCGCAGCACCTGTGATGGGTGCTGCGGTTGCTTTTTTATATGGCGGGCGATTCGTGAATCGTCCCTACGAATGTCTTTATACCGTTTTTACGGTCTTATCCAGCGCGAAGCAGGCACCAGCGCAGATCACTGCGTAAATGCCCATATACAGAAGATGGATGGGATCGTAGGCACCGCGGATGGCGTAGGTTGCGGGGAGAATCAGGGAGAAGGTGCGAAGCTGTGCCAAATCCAAAAATACCGGGCAGGCGCAGAGCGTGATAATAGCGATCAGCGGGGCTGCCACACCTAAGGCGATGGTGCCGCGGAGCACTCTGCGCAGTACCATTGAGAATAAGCTGACACAGGGCACAAAGAGAATTAGCAGCCCGATTTCTCGCAGAAAACTGCCGCCAAGGCCGGAGATCAGCATTGCAAGGGTTGCCACAAGCGCCACATTGCCAACGGCGATCAGCTGACAAAGCAGTTCCATTGCCGGTAGGTTTTTCATAGGGATCCGGGAGAAAAGCCCTTGCCGACTGTCCTCTACATAGAACATTGCTGCTGCCATACCGCACAGCATTGTCACAATGGCAAGCAATCCGCGCACAGGGGTAAGCAAATAGTTTTGCTCCTTAGGTGCGCTTTCCCGTGCGGCATAAGTAAAGAGATTATCATTAAGGGAAACAGATTCGTAGTGATCGAGAAGCTCTGCGTCGGTTTTGCCGTTTAGCTGGGGCAGATTGTTGCGAACATATTGCAGGTAGAATTCCGGGGAGAGGTAGGTGAAGACAAAGCCACTTAGCTTTTCCCGGGTCAATGTCAAAAACATACTTTCCTCCCGCTCGATGACCGATATAAATGCATTGCGCTTCTCAGGCTTTGCTACGAAAGCGGCGATCTTGTTTTCCAGATCTTCATCAAAGATCCAAGCGCTGTCTGCCTTGCCGTAGGTCACCAGCTCTTCCGCTTCTTCGGCAGAAGCGCAGAGGTTGAAGCGGATCAGCTGACTGCTCTGGCACAGGTCGGCAATCAGTTTTGCTGCAAAGGCATCCTCGGTGTCCCTTTGGGCAACGGCAACGGTGAGAATACCGCTATCTTCCCGGGAGAGGGAGCTATAGCCGAAGGTCAGCAGAGGGATCAGCAGCAGAAGCACCAAGAAGACCGGCTTATGGTAAAGCCGCTTCAAAAAGAGAAGACACCATTTTCCGTATTTCATTGGTGACCTCCTCTCAGCCGCTTGCGGGTCAGCAGTACGGACAGCGTTAAAAAGACAATGCCGTAAAGAATAAGCAGCAGACCGGGCAAAAATTCCGTCTTACCGGTGAGGCAACCCGATAGCTGCGTCCGGGCAAGACCGGTAGGTAAGTAAGCAGATACCTTTTGCAGCGCCACCGGGAAGAAGTACACCGGGTACATACAGCCGGAAACAAAGCATAATGCCAGCGTTCCGAAGAAATTAAGCAGCACACCGCCCATATAATCCCGCGCCAAAAGGAACAGGAAGAAGGACAGGGCGGAAAGTGCGAAAAAGGCGGGCAGTGCAGTGAGGAATATGGTGGCGGAATTGGCGCCTTGGCTTTGCAGTATCAAAAGCAGAAGCTCTGCGGGAATCAGCATACAAAGGAAATAGACACCCCACTGGCAGAGGATCTGTCGGGTAGGGGAGCAGCCCTTTGCCCAAAGGATCTGGGCGAGGGAATGGTCGCGTCCAATGACATAGGGCGCAAAGGGGAGACTGCAAAGGAGGAATACCAAAACAGACAGACCGCACAGCAGATAATTTCCAAGGCTCAGGTCGCTGGCGATGCCCAGTGACGTGGCCTTATAGACCTTGCCGCGGTTTAGGATAAACTTAACGTATTCAATACTGGCATTGCCTGCTTCTTTGCCGGCAATGTGTACGTAGCCGGCATCTTTGAGGGCATTGCTGATACCGTAGCTGCCCTTTTGGGAGGAAAGAACAATGTCGGAGATCATACCCGTGATCTCCTCTTTAATAAAGGTGGTAAAGTTTGCTGCATCGGTGTTACTGACAAAGGAGAGCGGCAGCATGGTGCCGGAGAGGGCAGTGGACACGAAATTTTCGGGCACCACCACGTAGGCGGTAATGTCACCCTTTGCCAGCGCATCTGCTGCTTCTGCTTCCTCCATAGTCACAAGCTCCATAGAAAGCCGTGTGGAGTCCATCATTTGCATTGCTGCGATGCCAAGCTCTAAATAGCTGTCACCGACGGTGCCCACAAGACCGATGCGGAACTTGGATTCCGGTACTTCTTCCCCTGTGGCAGAAAAGACTGCGCCCAGGCAGACAAAGAGCAGCGCGCAGATGAGAAGCAGACCCGGCAGCAGCCGTCGTGCCCGCTTCCATTGAGAAACAAAATAATTCTTCATATCAAAGATTTGCTACCAGCTTCTGCATATCGCCGTCAAAGCAGTAGGGGGTAAGCACTCCATCCTTCAAAATATAGGTAGCATCGCACAGCGCCAGCTCTTCCGGGTCATGGGTGGTCAGCAGCAGAATGCCGCCGCTTTCCTTGTAGGATTGCAGGTATGCACGGATCTGCTCCTTGCAGATAAGGTCCAGCGCAGCGGTAGGCTCATCCAGCAGCAGTACCGGGGGCTTCTGGAATACAGCGCAACCGATAGAAAGCCGCTTTTTCATACCGCCGGAGAGCTTGCGAACCTGCTTGTTCAGGAATTCACCGATGCCGAGCATATGCAAAACACCGTCCTGGAGCTCTTTTTCCATTGTTTCCCGGCTGTACCAAAGCAGCAGATTATCCCGGGCGGTCAGTTCCTCCATCAGCGGCGTGCCCTGGGGTACGTAGCCAATTTGCGCAGAGACGGGCTTTTGACCGTCCAAAAGAAATTCACCGCTGTCCGGTATTTGGACACCGGCAAGGATGCTCAGCAGCGTAGATTTGCCGGTACCGTTGCTGCCTAAAATGCCGATGCAGTTGCCGCTTTCTGTTTTCAGAGAGACGTTTTTCAGGATCTCCGCCTTGCGGAAGTGCTTACAAATATTCTTTATTTCTAATTCCATAATCTACCTCAATGGGGTGTCCGGCACTGAGACCCAGTGCCGGACAGAACGGATTTTATCTACAGTGATTATTCTTTACCGAGGAGGAAGTTGACGATGTTCTCGGGAACACCGGCCTCCAGCATATTGGTACGCAGGATCGTCCAGTCAATGGACTGCAGATACTGGTCGTATTCTTCCGGTACGTTATAGTCGAGAGAAGCCTCGGGAATGGTGATGCTGTCGTGAGGACCTTCCATGGTGGAGGAGGATGTGTTGATGGTAACAAACCTTTCCCCGTTCATAGAGAATCCAAAGGACATTGGGCTGTTGGTGTTCCACTTGATCTCCAGCTTGGGGTCTACGTTGGTATCTTGGAAAATGAGATTCTCAAAGAAGTCAGAAAGGGTGATCTCGCAGATGCCGCTTTCTTTTGTACCGCTGTAGGTGAGGTTTGCGAGGATCACGGTTTGGTCGGGCTGTACCATGGAGAGGGTGCCCTTGCCTTCGCCATCGATCATAAATTCGTAGCCCATATCTTCGCCACTGTAGGAGATCTTGAAGGCGGTACCGTTTTCGTCCGTTACCGTAATGCAGGAGGCGGTCATATCCGGAAGAAGCAGATCACGGCCAAGGAGGCGGTTTTCGCTGTCCACATAGAGCTTCAGTACGATGGCATCCTCCCGGTCATTGGTGGGCTCTTCGTTTAAGTTGGAGAGCATCGTGTCGATTACATCCTCGTAGTCCATATCCGCAGGGAAAACGGCCTTAAGTGCAACATCGTTACGGGCTTCGGTCAGAACACTGCGGAAAGCGTCGGTAAAGACCTTCTCGGTGATGTAGTTGGTATAGACATCTGCAGTTTGTGTCTTGTTACCGAGGTTCAGGACCTGGGATGCTTTTTCTACCTCGGTCATATGGCTAAAGAATACATCGATATATTTGTTGATGATGGACTTCGCCACATCCGCCTCGGAAATGTTGAGCATTGCCAAAAAATCGGTCACAGCAGATGCACTGCCGATGATCTCACTGCCGTCTTCTGTGCCGGCGGTATTCTTGTCGATCTTCAGGTAATGCTCGCTGACGGAGGGAACGACCAGATAGGTGATGCCGGAAACGGGATCAGCGATGGTGGTGGCGGAGAAAAGATCGTTGCCGTTAAGCTTAAAATCCCAAAGGGATTCCTGCAGACCTTCCTTCTGCTTTGCAACCAGCTTTACGGAGAGCCGCTCGGCCCACTGCGCATCCTCCATACCAAGCAGGGATAGCAGCGCATCACCGGGTAAAATGTCAATAGACTGAACGGGTACGACCTCAGGCACTTCATCGGGAATGCTGTTGACCAATTTGTGCAGCAGGTCGGTTTCCAGCTTAATATATTGCTGGGCGGGGGTGAGAGGGGCGCTCTGCATACCGGAAAGCAAGATGATCAGGGCAATGGCAAGCACCAGCACACCAGCACCAATACCGGCGATCAGCTTTTTGTGTTTCATATTGATAAGCAGAGATTTTACTTTTTCAAATGCGGCTTTTGCCTTGCATAGAATCGGTTTCATTTTTTCGAGCAGTTTGTTCATAGATCCGGTTTCCTTTCCTATATAAGGTATATGCATACACTATAACACGGAACAACGGAAAAAGCAACCGGAACATTGTGCCAAACCGGGAGGAAAGAGAAAATAAAATATTAGAAAATCCTATGAAAATCCGAGAAAAGAATAAATAATTAGGAAAAATATTTGTTGACAAAGGGCAGAAAGGATGGTATTATACCCATAGAAATCTAACGTGGGGTCTGTTGGATCTGTCGAAATGTTCTATGAATTTAAGGAGTAGTTGATATGAAAGAGATGTATATGGCACCTGAGGCTGAGATCGTTCGCTTTGTTGCTGAAGAGAATATGGCTGCCAGTGACAATGTTTCCTTCCTTGGCTTTGATGTTACCGACAAGCAGGACGGCGAGTGGAGCAGCTGGGACAAGTGGTTCAACTAATTCTATAGCGAGCATATTGCGCAGCGCGTCTACGGGCGTGCTGCGCTTTTTTGCTGTCTGTTCTGTTTTTTGGCAAAATATACATAAATAGTTCTTGCAAATGAGAAAAATATATGTTATTATACTAACATCCCGGCATATGGTATCTACTCCACCAATATAGGTATCATCTGTCAATTTTAAGGAGGATAAACCCGTTTGACTCACGGTGCGGCATAGTGGAGACATGTCGTAAAGCCCTCGCTGTTTTACCCGGCGTTGGTGAGAGCATACGCGAGGAGTCGGTATGCTTAGAGTTAAGAAAGTATGTCAACTGTAACC
>SVLZ01000074.1 GCA_015067665.1 Oscillospiraceae bacterium
CCGCAGTAGAATATGAACTGCATATTTTCCCCCACGCACCCCACGGTGTTGCGCTGGGCAATGAAGTGACCGATTGCGGCAATTCCCAATGGAACGATCCGATGATCGCCCGCTGGGTGGAAATGGCTGTCTATTGGGCAGAAAAACTGTGCAAAAATCAATATAAATAAAGGAGATCAATATGGGAAAAGATGTAATTGTGGCTTGTGACTTTGCAAGCGCCGAGCAGACCTTTGCATTCTTGGATAAATTTACCGGCAAAAAGCCCTTCGTAAAGATCGGTATGGAGCTTTTCTATGCAGAAGGTCCTGCCATTGTAAAGGAGATCAAGGCCCGGGGACATAAGATCTTCCTGGACTTGAAGCTCCACGATATTCCCAATACCGTCAAAAAGGCAATGTCCGTCCTGCGGAATCTGGATGTGGATATTACGAATCTCCACGCTGCCGGTACCAAGGCAATGATGGAAGCAGCGCTGGAAGGGCTGACTCGCGAGGATGGTACCCGTCCGCTGCTGATCGCCGTTACCCAGCTGACCTCTACCGATCAGGAGAGTATGGAGCGTGACCTGCTCATCCGTGAGCCCATTGATAAAGTGGTTATGCACTATGCGCAGACAGCGAGGACAGCCGGACTGGACGGTATTGTCTGCTCTCCTTTGGAGGCGGGCAAGGTCCACGATTCCTGCGGAAAGGACTTTTTGACCGTCACCCCCGGTGTCCGCTTTGCTGACGGCGAGGTGGGTGACCAGAAGCGGGTTATGACCCCGGCGCAGGCAAAGAAGATCGGCTCTGACTATATTGTGGTAGGCCGTCCCATTACTGCCGCTGCGGACCCGGTTGCGGCCTACGAGCGCTGCGTGGCGGAGTTCTGCGACTGATCTGCCTGAGAAAGGATAGGTTCTATGTTTACGCCTGATGAAATTATGCAGCTGATCCAAAGTATGATCTGGCTGCTGGCCGGCGTGGGTATCTTTATCGTCGGTATGAATTTTTTGAGCGAGGCGCTGGAAAAGAGCGCAGGCTCCGGTATGAAAAACCTGCTTGGCAGAATTTGCGGCAACCGTATTTCCGGTGTGGGCATCGGCGCGGCGGTAACTGCCATTATCCAAAGCTCGTCGGCAACCTCCGTGATGGTCATCGGTCTTGTCAATGCCGGTGTTATGACGCTGATGCAGGCGGTGCCCATCATTATGGGCGCAAACATCGGTACGACGATCACCGGTGTGCTGGTGGCGCTGAAGAACGACTTTTTCAATATGGCCATGTATTTCCTTGCTTTTGCAGGCGTGATGATGGGCTTTGTGAAAAAGGAAAAAGTACAGATTGCCGGCAGCCTTTGCAGCGGTCTCGGTCTTATCTTCGTGGGACTTAACATTATGAGCAGCCCCGAGGCCTTCGGCAGCGCACTTGTAAAGGAACTGTTTACCGGTATTTTCGGCGTTATTAACTTCCCGCTGCTGCTGATCGTGGTGGGCGCGATCTTCACCGCCCTGATCCAAAGCTCTTCGGCTGCTACCGGCGTGGTCATCACCATGGTTGGCACCGGCATTTTGGAGCTTAATATGGCGCTGTTCATTGTGCTCGGCGCAAATATTGGTACTTGCGTAACTGCACTTTTGGCATCTGTAGGTGGCACTCCCAACGCGAAGCGGGTAGCATTGATCCATTTTACTTTCAATGTGATCGGCACGGCAGTTTTTACTGCGATCATCTGGGCACTGAAGGATCCGGTCGTGACTCTGTTGACCAATCTCTTCCCCGGAGAAGACGCGATGTCCCTGCAAATGCGTGTATCTGCGTTCCATGTGGTCTTCAATGTGACGACCACAGTATTACTTCTGCCCTTTGTACGGCAGATGGTGCAGCTTGCGGAAAAGCTGATTCGGGACAAGGAAGAAATGCAGAAGGTGCGCCATTTGCGCTATGTGGATGACCATTTGCTTGCAATGCCTGCCGTAGCTATGGTGCAAACAAAGCAGGAGATCGACTATATGCTCTCTGTTGCAGAGGAGAATATCCGCCTCTCTCTCAATGCCCTTTGTACCGGCAGTGATAAGGATGAGGAAATTATTAACGAAAACGAGGACATCATAGACTTCACAAACAGCGCAATGACCTCCTTCCTCATTAAGCTTTCTGCGACACAGATCAGCGAGAGTGACGAAGCCACCATCGGTGCCTATTTCCATGTGCTCAACGACTTGGAGCGTATCGGTGACCACGCGCTGAATTTCTATGAGCTCAGTCAGGAAATGAAGAAGAAAGACCTCAGCTATTCCGAGATCGCCCAAGAGGAGATCACGGCCATGTGCGAAAAGATTCGTAGGATGTTCGCCGTTGCCAAAGCGGCCTTTGAAAATCTGGATCAGAGCCTGCTGCCGGAACTGACTGCCTTCGAAGAGCAGGTAGACGATATGAAGGAGCAGCTGACCAATAACCATTATGCCCGCCTGTCCAGCAGTTGCTGCAGTGTGACCCACAGTCCCTACTATACCTCCACCGTAATGGGTCTGGAGCGTGTTGCTGACCACCTTGTGAACGTGGGCTACAGTATAAAGAACCCCACCGGCTCTCAAAAAGAGCATAAGTAAAGGAGACATTATGGAAGCATACAAGAGAGAATTTATAGAGTTCCTGCAGAGCGCAGGTGTACTGAAATTCGGTGATTTCACCGCCAAAAGCGGCAGAAAGATCCCTTATTTTGTCAATGCCGGTATGATCAAGACCGGTGAACAGATCACCAAAATGGGCGAATTTTACGCCCGTGCTTACTTAGAAAAGCTGGGAGAAAAAAAGGCTGTCCTCTACGGTCCTGCTTATAAGGGCATCTCCCTTTCCATCTCCGCAGCGGTTGCTCTTTCCAAAAAGGGACTGGACCTGCCCTTCTTCTTTAACCGCAAGGAAGTAAAAGACCACGGTGAGGGCGGTGTATTTGTTGGCTATGTGCCCAGTGCCGGGGAAGAGGTGGTCATCATCGAGGATGTGATCACCGCCGGCACCGCCATCCGGGAGAGCATGGAGATCCTCAGCCATTTGGAGGGTGTCAAGGTGGCGGCTACCTTCATTATGGTAGACCGAAAGGAAAAGGGACAGACCGACAAGGGCGCAATGCAGGAGATCGAGGAGCAGTTCGGCTTCCCGGTCTACTCTGTTGTGGATGTATATGACATCATCGAATATTTGGAAGAAGACCCCCAAAATGAAGAAAATGTGACCCGGATCAAAAACTACTTAGCGGTGAACGGAGCGAAAGCATGAGAAGTCTCATAGATATTACAGATTTTTCCGTAGAGGAACTGCAAAGCCTTATGGACACCGCCTGCCATATTATCGAAAACCCTGCCCGGTATGCAGATGCTTGTAAGGGGAAAAAGCTGGCAACGCTGTTTTTTGAGCCGTCTACCCGGACGAGGCTCAGCTTTGAGGCGGCAATGCTGGAGCTGGGCGGCAGCGTCATCGGCTTTTCCGAGGCAAGCTCCTCGTCCGCCAGCAAGGGCGAGAGCATGGCAGATACCGCCAAGATCCTGTCTTGTTATGCAGACATTATGGCGATCCGCCATCCCAAAGAGGGCGCACCCTATGTGGCGGCCAAAAATGCCTCTATTCCCGTCATCAATGCCGGTGACGGCGGTCATTGCCACCCCACCCAGACCCTTGCGGACTTACTTACCATCTACCGGGAAAACGGCAGACTGAGTAATATTACCGTCGGCTGCTGCGGTGACCTGAAATACGGCCGCACGGTCCACTCCTTGCTGGCGGCCCTGAGCCGCTACGAAAATGTCAAGGTGATCCTCATCTCTCCCGAGGAGCTGAAGCTGCCCGGCTTTGTCCGCAAAGAAGTACTGGAAAAGTGCGGTATGGAATATGTGGAGACCACCTCGTTGGAGACTGCCATCCCGGAGCTGGATGTGCTGTATATGACCCGGATCCAGCGGGAGCGCTTTGATGATCCGGCGGTTTATGAGCGGCTGAAGGACAGCTATATTTTAGACACGGAGAAGATGAAGGCCGCAAAGGAGACCATGCGTGTTCTCCACCCGCTGCCCCGTGTCAATGAGATCAGTGTAAAGGTGGACGAAGACCCCAGAGCCGCCTATTTCCGTCAGGCGCTCAACGGCAAGTATATGCGTATGGCGCTGATCTTAAAGCTCCTTGCCGATGCTGCCGATGGCAAACAGATGACAGAGCCTGAAGATGTGCTGGTGGATACGCTTAAATGCACAAATCCACGCTGCATTTCCTCTACCGAGCAGGAGCTGCCCCATATCTTTAAGTGTATGGACAGGGAAAACGGCATCTACCGCTGTATCTACTGCGAAGCAAAGAAAAAGCTATAAGAAAAACGCTGTCTCGTTAACGCGAGGCAGCGTTTTTTGTATGTATTTTCAACAGAAACTGTAGGGGCGACCATCGGTCGTCCGTGCCGCACCGTAAATGCTGTAAAATCTTGGAATATTGCGGACGGGCAATGCCCGCCCCTACGAGGAAATACAGAAGTTGCCAAAAGAAACCATAGAGACCGGCGCCCTCTGCTGATGCTGTCATCCTGAGCAAGGCAAAGCCGTGTAGAAGGATCTTCGCACGGAAAAACAACTTTGCAGAAACGATAATGCGTAGATTCTTTCATAACTAAGTGGCATTGGCATCCTCGACGGTCCTGTTTAGATATTTAATAGCCTCTCCGCATTCTTATGGAAAATAAGTTCCTTTTCTTCCTCGGTAAGGGGCAACGCACGGATGCCGTCAACGGTCTGCTTTTGCCCACGCCAAGGTGTATCTGAGCCAAAGAGTACCCGGTCTGCGCCAAAATCCCGTATCAGCTTCTGGAAGTCATCCGGGTCCATAAGACCTAAGGCCTCCTGAGAATAATAACCACGCTCGCCGCGCTTTAAGCTCCGAAGTCCCCAAGAGGTTTCAAGATATACATTCGGCAGATCGCCATACATATCAAGGGCTTCCTCCCAGCACATCAGCGCACCCATATGGGCACCCACAAAGGTCACAGGACCGGCCTGCTTTAAGGCATTACGGATCTGCTGGGGGTCGCTGTTATAGACGCCGGGATAGGCGGGCTCTTTGCCGGAATGATTGACGACGATCAAACCCAGCTCACCGCACTTTTCCAGTACGCGAATGGACTTGGGCTCGTCGATCTTGAAGCCTTGATACTGGGGATGAAGCT
The DNA here is from genome assembly GCA_015067665.1 of Oscillospiraceae bacterium. GTDB lineage: Bacteria > Bacillota > Clostridia > Oscillospirales > Oscillospiraceae > Faecousia. The sequence goes on from SVLZ01000074.1 coordinate 5,188, forward strand.
TGATACCCTTTAAGCCTGCGGCAGCGACGCGCTCTAATTCTTCCTTCCAGTTTTCCGCATAGGGATGGACACAGCCAAACCACACAAGATCGGGATCTCC
>SVLZ01000075.1 GCA_015067665.1 Oscillospiraceae bacterium
TCCCTCTGAGCCCAGCGACTTCGGCCCCGCTGCCGACGCTGTTGCTCCCGTAGCCGGCACCGCTTACAAGCTGGGTCTGGTCCACGGCACCAACGCTAAGACCTACTACATCTCCGGTGGTATGGCTCAGACCTACTACCTGGCTACCAATGAGGCTGCTGCTTCCGGTCTGGATGCTTACATCGAGGCAGTTGATGGCGGCTATAACCTGTACGTTATGCAGGACGGCGCTAAGAAGTACATCAATATGACTGTCAGCGGCACCCATGTAAACGCTGTTTACGCTGATGCAGCTGAGACCGTTTACACCTACGACGAGACCCTGAAGACCCTGAAGGTTGCTGCTACCGTTGAGGGTGAAACCGCTGACTACATCCTCGGCACCCGCAACGACAAGACCTACAGCACCGTAGGCTTCTGCACAGTATCCTCCGAGCCTTTCTACTGCCAGTTCTTCGCAATCACCGCTTCTGAGCCCTCCGATCCTCAGCCCTCTGAGCCCGAGGCAACCGAGCCTCAGCCCACTGAGCCCGAGGCTACCAATAAGGTTGAGCTGACTGTTAATTCTCTGGGTCTTGCTTCTCAGAGCTACTCCGCCAGCACCGCTACTGTCGGTGGCGTTGGCTTCCAGTGGATCCAGCTGGGCAACTACGGCGACGGCATCCAGGTAAGAGATAAGAACGGCAACACCTCTACCTTCTGGAACACCACCGCTTTCGGTGCTCCCATCTCCAAGATCGAACTGGTTTACTCCTCCACCAAGGATGTTACCTACGCTAACCCCGATTGTGAGATCTTCTCCTTCGGCAACGGTGTTGACAACTACACCTACACCACTAAGCTGAGCACTACTGCAGGTGTTAAGACCTACACCATCACTCCCGATGCTGAGACCTACACCTTCATGAAGTTTGAGCACGATCTGGGTTACACTATGTACTGGGATTCCATCACCATCTACCTGGCTGATGGCACTGTCGTTCCCGGCACTCCTTCCGAGCCCGAAGCTACTGAGCCTGAGGCAACCGAGCCCGAAGTAACTGAGCCTGAAGTAACTGAGCCCACCACCAACGCAAAGGGTTCTGCTGACTTCAGCACCTTTGACGTCACTCACTCCAGCGGTGGCGACTCCAGCTATACCAACACTCATACCACCACTAACGGCTGGACCACTGTCAACAGCGCTATTCAGGCTGGCGGTACCACCGACGCAAACCCCAACTTCAAGGTTTTCGGACCTGACAAAACTCACAAGGCAGTTTGCCTGAACGGTAAGGTCAGCGCTCCCGGAAAGCTTACCTCCCCCACCCTGACCGGCGGCATCAATAAGCTGACCTTCAACTACACCAAGTGCTTCTCCGACACCAATCTGGGCGTAACAGTTACCATCACCGATTTGGCTACAGGCACCACATATGAAAAGGTGCTTGAGGCATCTCCCGCTAACAAGTTTGATGTAGGCGAATTCGCATGGGAGCTGGAAACTGCGATTTCCGGTGATTTCACCATCGAGATTGTCAACAGCTGCCCCAGTGCCAATACCGGCAACAAGGACCGCATCTCCATCTGGAACCTGAACTGGTACTAATCCACTTGGGATAGCATCCTAACTACATAGCACATATCCCCCGGGCTTTCGCCCGGGGGATTTTCTATTGGGGCGCGTCAAATCACATCGTAACTCGTCCCGCCATTGTGGAACGGATAAATCCGTTCCCTACACTCTCGCCGTAGGGAATGCATTTATGCATTCCTCTTGCACATTATCCCAGAATATGCTATGCTGTTGATGGTGATTTTATGGAGCGGAAAAATAGGAAACTACCTCGGTTGCCGGATTATGACTACGCAACCCCAGGCACATATTTCATTACGATATGTACACATAACAAGCAATGTATTATGGGTAATATACAACAAAACAATGTCGGAGAGGCACACATTCAACACTCCCCAATTGGACTGATAGCAAAACAATGTTTGCTCCAAATCGAATCCCATTACGACAATGTTAAAATTGATAACTGGGTAATTATGCCAAACCACATACATTTGTTAATCAGTATAACGGAACGGATAAATCCGTTCCCTACAATGCACTATGACATTCCAAATATTATCGGCAAATATAAAGCCGCTGTAACACGGCGCGTAGGGAATGCATTTATGCATTCCGGGAAATTGTGGCAAACATCATTTTATGATCATATTGTCAGGTCCGATGCAGATTATCAACAAATATGGCAATATATTACCGGAAATCCCTCCAAATGGCTGGAGGATCGTTTCTACTGCGAATAACTGTTATTTATGTGGAATGCATAAATGCATTCCCTACAATACGACAAAAGCCGCCCGTGGGCGGCTTTTCTTATTTATTCAGTTCTTTCAGCTTTTCGTACAGTGCCATATCGATCCGGCAGACTGTCAGCGGAGAAATGGTAATATAACCGCTGACCACCGCATCGGTGTCGATATCCAAATTGCCTTTGTTTTCGTGAACGCAAATACCGCAGGCCTGATAGCGGTTATCGCCCACCGGCTTAAAGTCATCGGAGTAGTAAGGACCGCCTTGCCGGGTGATGCGGATCTCGCCGCCCTCGGGTGGGATGTTGACATTATAGAGGCTGCCAAGCTCCCACAGCTTATTTTCCTGCATATAGGCCCATACCTTGTCCAAGTAGGCTGCGGCTGCCTCGCTGCCGGTAAAGGAGCTGGAAAGGGCAATGGCCGGAATGCCTTGGGCGCCTGCCTCAAAAACAGCAGCAGCCGTGCCGGAATACATAATGTCCTTTCCCATATTATAACCCTTATTGATGCCGGAGATCACCAAATCAAACTGTAGTTTTAGTCCCATCAGGGCAAAACGCACACAGTCAGCAGGAGTGGAATCTACCGTATAGACTGTTGCGCCGTGGATAGGATCCACCTGCACAACTTCGTACGGCTCATGCAGCTCAATGCCGTGGCTCTTGCCGCTTTGCTGGTACTTGGGGACTACAACCGTCACCTCGCCCAGCTTCTGCGCCCAGCGAACCAGCTCCGGGAGTACGGGGGCAGAAATACTATCATCATTTGTAACTAAAATTCTCATAGCCAGTCCTCATGGGTCTCCTTATATTCCTTTACCAGTGCATCCGCGTCCTGAAGCAGGGAGCGCATCTCGTCCTCACCATAGACGGTGGCACCGCAGGCGCAGGCGTGACCGCCGCCCCGATACTTTTCTGCAATGGAATTGACGTGGACGAAGCGGGAGCGCAGTCTGACGCGGATAGACCCTTCTGCATCGTTGTTGTCGATAAAGACCATCCAGCAGATACTGCCGCGGATAGAGTCCAATGTGCCCACGCAGGCACTTGCCTGTTCTAAAGTCAAGTTGAACTTTTCCTGCATTGCCTTATCCACATAGATGTACGCCACGCCGTTTTCGGTGATTTGCATTTTTTCGTAGATATAAGCCTTGAATTTCAGGTATTCAAAAGCCTCCAGATAAAGTCTTGCGTACAGAAGCTGGGTATCCACGCCCACATCCAGCAGGATCGCCGCATTGCGGAGCGTATCCCCGGATACTCCGTCGTACTTAAAACGGCCGGAGTCGGTCACAAGGCCGGTGTAGAGGTGGGTGGCGGCCTCCGAGTCGATCTTCAGCTCATCGCGGAAGGTATTATAAAAATCCACGATCATTTCGCAGGCAGCTGCCCGGTCTTCTTCTACCCATTGGAGATCGCCGTAGGTTTCCAGTGGAATGTGATGGTCGATCTTGATGAGTTCCTTGCAGAGCTTATAGTTCTTATTGGAAATTCTCGCTTCGGAGGCAGTGTCCACCACGATGCCCAGCGCATCGGTGTACAGCTCGTCTGCTACCGGCGCATCCTCAGGCCCCATAAATTCCAAATACTGGGCAGTATCCTGATCGATCAGGTAGATTTCCTTCTCCGGGAAGGAGAGCTGCAGAATCCGCTTTAAGCCCTTGGTCGCACCCACGCAGTCGCCATCATTGCGGATGTGGCGGAAGATCATAATGCGGTCATATTCTTTGATTTTCTCTAAGATTTGCTTTTTTACTTCTAAATTCATACTGTTTCTCCTTCTCCCCTGACAATATCATCCAGATCACGGAGCATTGCCATTGCAGTCTCCCGGTCCGGCAAAGTGGCACCGCTGGCCTTTTGGTGGCCGCCGCCGCCGTATTTTACCGCGATGGAGTTAATATTATATTTGTTGGAACGAAGCTCACACAAAACGCCCGATTCCGTCTCTGTAAAGTTTACCCAAATGCTGACACCCTTAAGATCCGCCATAGTATTGACCATACCGCGAGAGACGGTAAAGGTGTCCAAGCCCAGCGCATCAAATTCCTCCCGGTCGGTATAGATGTAAGCCACATTATCCGCAGTAAACTGAATTTTCAGAATAAAGCTGGCTTTCAGCTTCTTACTCTCAAAATCGTCGGCATAAAGCTCCCGGAACAGCGCATTGGTATCGATGCCGGCCTCCATCAGTACGGATGCCAACCGGAAGGTCCGGGCGGTGGTGCTGTCATAGCGGAAGCGGCCGGAGTCGGTGACCATACCGGTATAGAGGCTCTTTGCAGCAAGGGGGTTAATGGTAAGACCGCTGTCCACTGCAAATTGGGTCACTAAGCCGCAGCAGCTTTCAAAAGAGGTATCTACCACCTCGTGCTCGGCAATGGTTTCGCAGAAAATGTGGTGATCCAGCCGGACGCGCTTTGCCGCTAACTTATAGCGGTCGTCGCTGATGAGATGACAGACAGAGGTATCCAAGATAATGGCAAGGGCGCCTTCGTATACGCTGTCGGGGATCTCGTCCATTTGGGAGTCCTCCATAAAGGAAAAGAAACGGGCATCGTCACCCACGGCATAGACTGCCTTGCTGGGGAAATTTTCCAGCAAAATATGCTTCATACCGATCTGACTGCCCATTGCGTCACCGTCGGGACGGCTGTGGCGGTGGATGATAATGGTCTCATATTCGGAAATGGCCTTCAAAATATCCGTAAACATAGGGAAACCTCACTGTTTTCCTTAATTTTGCGCGGTATATGTATTTTATCCGCACAATAAGATAGTATATCATAGATTTGCATATTTGACAACAAAAATCTCAACCCCCTTCCCCAAAGTGTACAGTTTTATAATCTTTTTGAAAGCGCGCAGACCCGAAGTGCTCCGCTTTCAATAGTTGCTGGGTTGGTTTTACCGCAACTCATTTCTTTGCAGCTCCGGATACTGCCGGAGCTGCCCCCGTAG
>SVLZ01000011.1 GCA_015067665.1 Oscillospiraceae bacterium
TCATAATGCCCATAACGGTGTCCTTGGCTTTTTCGGGATTTCCCATATAGGTGTACTGCCATGCAATAATGAATTGCTGCAGCACCACATTGACGGCAAAGCAAATGAGGAACCGGGCAATGATGACCCGGGTGGCGTTGGGCTTTGCCCGATACAGGCACAGAGCATAGATCACCGTGCTGGCGATCTCGGTGAGCATAAAGGGCAGGAAATAATCACCGGTGGGGAAGATCATAAAGCCAATGGTATCGGATACCATCGCGGCAGGAATTGCCATTACCGGTCCGAAGATCATTGCGCCCAGCGCAGTTGCCAGCGTTGCGGTCTGGATCGCCATCTGGGGTCCTATGTAAATAGCCGCAGGCTTCAGGGCAATGCGCAGAGCTACCATCAGGGCTGTAACCACCAGCATCCGGATGTCCTTCAGCTCTGCAAGGGCATCCCGCCAGTAAGCCTTACTAAAAGGATGGGGGTATAATGCGGTAGATTTGTTGTTTGCCATAAAAACAGTCTCCTTTCTATATGGGTCGGCAGAAATAAAAAACCCCGTGCAAAAGCACAGGGAGTACAGTATTTCCACCGATAGGGAAAGGGCAGCGTTATCTGGCCGTCTTTCCCGACCGAGTATCGCTTCGCATAAAGGAAGACTCCATTATGGTGCAGCGGGTGCGGAACTCTCATCGCGGACAAGTCCTTCGTCTGCCAGACAACTCCCCATTTTGGCAGCACTTGACGCAAGAATTCCTACTCTGTTCCCTCACATCATATACCATTTCCCGCAAAAAGTAAATAGTTAAAATTAAAATTGATAAATTTTTATCAATTCGCCATTCTATCCCACATTTCTCTCTATAAAATTTGTTATTTTTCATAAAAAAAGTGTAAAAAACCCTGGTGTTCCTCTTGATTTTTGTGAATTATTACATTATAATCGATATAACTATTGCGAGGAGGTGTAGCTATGGGGGAATTGATCGCTGTTCTGTCCGGAAAAGGCGGAACCGGCAAAACCTCTCTTACCGCCGGACTTGCTACCTCCCTCGCCCATTTAGGAGAGACTGTTCTGTGCATCGACTGCGATGTGGGGCTCAGAAATCTGGACATTGCCCTCGGGCTTGCCGAGGAGGGCGCCCTTTCCTTCGCGGAAGTATACAGCGGGCATTACACGTTGGATAAGGCAACGAGCCATCCGTTTTTTCCCGGTCTTAAGTTTCTCACCGCGCCTATAGGCTGTACCGCTGCCGACATTGACGAAAAAGCCTTTGGTCGGCTGCTGAAGCAAGCACGGCAGGAATTTTCCTACATATTTTTAGACGCCCCTGCCGGCATTGAAGCCGGTTTTCAAAAAGCTGCCCGATATGCAGATCGGATCATTTTAGTAACAAATTCCGATCCCGCTTCCATTCGGGATGCTTCGACAGCCGGAAATATTCTGGAGCAGATGGGAAAGAAAAATATCCGTCTGATCGTTAACCGCATCCACAAACACACTATGGAGACGATCGGACTGACGGTGGATGACATTATGGACCGCGCAGGACTTCCTCTGCTGGGCATTGTCCCTGAGGATGTGAACATTCTCCTGGCCGCGGCAAAAAACAAACCCCTTATCCGCGCATCCCGTGGCGGCGCGGCCGCCGCTTGCCGGAGGATCGCCAAAAGAATTACAGGGCAATCCGTACCTATCCGCCTTTGAAAGAAAGGAGTTTTCTTATGAATATTGCATTTTTGGCCCATGATAAAAAGAAAGAGCTGATCGTCAAATTCTGCACTGCTTATAAGAGTGTACTGGCTAAGCACAATCTGTTGGCTACGGCTACTACCGGCCGTTTGATCGCAGACAATACCGGTCTGCCCGTTACGCTTCTTCTTTCCCATAAGCAGGGCGGCCATCAGCAGATCAACGCACGGATCGCCTATAACGAGATCGACCTTGTTATCCTTTTCAGTGACCCCAACTCTATCGATGCGTGGGATGATAACCAGATGCTGGAAACCATTCGCCATTGCGACCGGCATAATATTCCCATCGCCACCAATCTGGGCAGCGCGGAGATCTGCATTATGGGTCTGCAGCGGGGCGACTTGGACTGGCGGGAGATGTATCGCAATAAGCCGAGATTTTAAGAATTGACAACTGACAATTGACAATTATGGTATCGCTCCGCGATGATTTGAATCCGTCGGCTTGCGGACACCACAACTGTCAACTGCGTAGGGGCGACCATCGGTCATCCGCAAACCCTCCCCTTTGGGGTGGTGCTCCGCGCAGCGAATCAAAATCTAAATGATTGCCGGTGGCAATCATACCTCAAAAATGGGGGGACCGCGTAGCGGTGGGTGAGGTTTTATTCCTCATCCGACCTCGCTTGCGCTCGGCCACCTTCCCCGAAGGGGAAGGTTTTGGCGCACCATCGGGAGAGGCTGTAGGGGCGACCATCGGTCGTCCGTGCCGCACCTCCGACATCGTAAAATGTCGATACATTGCGGACGGGCAATGCCCGCCCCTACGATCTTCTTCGACGGTGCATATTAAAATCAGTCCGCTTGCGGACACCACAATTGTCAATTATCCATTGTCAATTGTCAATTGTCAATTGTCAATTATCGATGGTGCGGTAGGCGGACGGGCCCGCCCCTACGATGGCATAATTTATAATTTGTAACTTGTAATTTATCATTTACCGAGGTTATTTTATGGAACGAATCAAACCCCGGACGCTGTCCGGTTTTATGGAGCTTCTGCCCGGAAAGCAGATGCAGTTTGAGCGTATGGTAGACATCCTGCGCACCACCTACGGTCTTTATGGCTTTGCGCCGCTGGATACCCCTGCCATTGAAGACGCGCAGATACTCCTTGCCAAGGGCGGTGGTGAGACCGAAAAGCAGATCTACCGCTTTCAAAAGGGCGACAGCGATTTGGCGCTGCGCTTTGACTTGACCGTGCCGCTGGCAAAATACGTGGCACTGCACTATAACGACTTAGCCTTCCCCTTCCGCCGCTTCCAGATCAGCAAGGTCTACCGCGGCGAACGGGCGCAGCGGGGTCGTTTCCGCGAGTTTTATCAGGCGGACATCGATGTTATCGGTGACGGCAAGCTGGATATTCTGAACGAAGCGGAGATCCCCGCCATTATCTACCGTGTCTTTACCGGCTTTGGTCTTTCCCGTTTCCAGATCCGTGTCAATAACCGCAAGATCCTCAATGGCTTCTATGCAATGCAGGCGCTGCAGGAGCAAAGCGGCGACGTGATGCGAACTGTGGATAAGCTGGAGAAGATCGGCCCGGAGAACGTCCGCAAGATTTTGACGGTAGACCTGTCTATTCCTGAGGAAAAGGCAGATGCTGTGCTGAAATTTATCTCCATTCAAGGCACCAATGCAGAGGTGCTTACCGCTTTGGAGGGCTACCGCGGCAACAACGAGCTTTTCGACAAGGGTCTTGATGAATTGCAGGCGGTGACCAAGAATCTCTCTGCTTTCGGTGTGCCGGAAGATAACTTTGCGGTGGATCTGACCATTGCCCGCGGTCTTGACTACTACACCGGTACGGTATACGAGACGACGCTCCTCGACCACCCTGAGATCGGCTCTGTCTGCTCCGGCGGCCGCTATGACGATCTTGCCGGTTACTATACGGACCGTCCGCTGCCCGGTGTGGGCATTTCCATCGGTCTTACCCGTCTGTTCTACGTGCTGGACGAGCAGGGACTTCTGAATCCCGCGCTCCCCTCTGCCCCGGCAGATGTGCTGATTCTGCCTATGACAGAGGATCTGGCGCCTGCCATCTCACTGGCAGAAAGCCTGCGCAGCAACGGTATTCGCGTACAGCTTTACGGTGAGCAGAAGAAATTTAAGCAGAAGATGTCTTATGCGGATAAGTTAGGTGTACCTTTCGTCATTCTCTTAGGTGAGGACGAGCTTATGCAAGGCAAATGCACGGTAAAAAATATGGTAAGCGGCCAGCAGGTCTTGTTGACTGCAGAGGAAGCCGCCGACCATATCTTTGCCGGCAAATATGCGGGTCCCGTCATTCTGGAAAAGTAATTAACGAAAAACCGGTCATAAACAAAACCCCATTTGTTCGCGCAAGTATCATTTCGTACTTGTCTGACAAATGGGGTGTTTTTCTATACCAAACGGTTTCGTTACTGTCTTTTTCCTCTGCGGTAGCCGTCCCGGTCATAACGAACGGAGATGATGATATTCAGCGTAAGTGTCGTCAGCAGCACCAAAACCAGCTCCACAACGATACAGCCTGCACAGCCGGTAAGAACAGTAGGGATGCTGCTGCTGAACAGAATGATAAAGGCGATGAGGGCGCCAAGGGTCATTACGCCGCCCAAAATGATGTACACAAGACCGCCGATGCGCTGGGAGAATTGCCACGCCTCTACGCTGCCCATACCAAAATAGGTGCGGTAGCCAAAGGTGTGGTTCGCTTCTGCGGGAGGTTTCAAAAAGTATGTAAGACCAAGTCCCAATACCAGCAACGGGATGAAGAAGGTCACGATCCGTGACAGAAGCACGATAAATCCAACGGTCGCATTTACTTCGGGGAGGATCTTGGCAATGTCAAAGCCTCCCAAAATCTCCATAATTTTATCCATAAAATTATTTCTCCTCCAAGAACTGCTCGATTTCGCCTATGAAGCTCTGCACATCCTGAAAACGGCGATAAACCGAGGCAAAACGGATATATGCCACTTCGTCCAAGGGTTTGATCCGCGCCATAACCATCTCACCGATGCGGTCTGTGCTGACTTCACGAACAAGGTCATTCTGCAGAGCCTGCTCGATCTCGCGGGTGATCCGGTCCAAGTCTGCTGTATCTACCTGCCGCTTATCAAAAGCGCGCATCATAGAAGTCATAATCTTATTGCGATCAAAGCTCTGCCGTGAGCCGTCCCGCTTTACAACAATAATGGGTTGACTTTCCAAGCATTCATAGGTTGTAAACCGTTTCTGGCAGCCAAGACATTCCCGACGCCGACGGATGCTGGCTCCGTCCTCAGAGTGCCGGGAGTCGATCACTTTGCTGTCTTGCGCACCGCAATAGGGACATTTCATAAACAAAATTCCCTCCATTCTTTCTATTAGATAAATTATACCAAAAGAAAAAGCCGGTGTCCAGCTTTTTTTACCGGGCAAACAGCTGTTTTGGGTTGCCATTTTTGGAAAATTAGGGTAAACTAATAATAAACAGGAGGGATGGCTATGACAAGAAAAGGTAAGCTGGCTCTGAGCTGGTTCGGTATGTATGTTTTGTGCACTGTTTTCGGGTTTATCAACACGAATAACGGCTTTTTGCAGGCGATTTTTGCCCTGTGCGCAATAGGCTTTTTCCTCCCCGGCGGCATCCTTCTTTACGAAGCGGTGACGGATAAGGACCGGAAGACTGTGCGGTGGATCCGCGGAATCTCCATTACATCACTGGTGCTGACCGCATTGCTGATCATATTAAATGCCCTGACAATTGCCTCCGGCGAGGCGGTAGGAAACCGAATGAATGGGCTGTTGATTATTGTATCCACACCGATGTTTGCAAGCCAAATGTGGGCGCTGAGCCTCTTTTTGTGGGCCTGCCTGCTGATGGGCAGCTTCTATAAAAAGACTAAGAGAACAAAATAGAAAATGTAGGGACAGACGTCCCCGACTGTCCGAACTAAAACCGATGCATTGCGCATCGGTTTTATTCCTATACGCAAGTGCATACCGGGCGTGGTGCTCCGCGCAGCGAATCAAAATCTCAATGATTGCCACGGGCACGATGTGCCCTCGCAATGACAGAGGCGGGACGGGGCTTGCGACACTTTTTTCCACAGTTGTCCGCAAGCGAAAAGAAAAAATTCACAGCCTTTTGTGGAAAACCCGGAAAGGCCGCACCAGCTCTACACTTTCAGGGTGTCCGTAAAAATGAAAATGGGAAAAAAGTGGGAAGATTTTTCCGAAACGATGTGATATAATATAAGCGTGGATGTTCGGAAACACAACTTAATTAAAAGGAGAGCCTATAATGAAACGAAAGCAATTTACATTTTACGAATCTTTCCACGCCAGCATACAGAATCTGTCGACACAAAAAGAAAAACTACAAGCCTACGAAGCCATATGCAACTATGCACTATACGGACAACTGCCAAAAATGGAGGGAAGAAAATCCTCAATTTTGGCAGTTTTTTCTATCGCAAAACCAGTGCTGGACACAGCAAGAAAGCGGTCTTCCCGGATTCTCAACCGTGACAAATTGTCGTCACAAGAAAAAGAAAAAGAAAAAGAAGAAGAGAAAGATTAAGTTAAAGTCTTAGTTATAGTTAAAGTCTAAGTTAGAGGTTAAGTCTTAGTTATAGTTAAAGTCAAAAATAAAAGATATATATTAAGTCATAGCGTAATTCCCATTTGGAATAATGTATTTTTGATTGTGGAAAAACCTGTGGAAAAGTCACCGTTTCCTGTGGATAACTCTGTGGAAAAGTCGGGAGCAGTTATAAAGAGCGGAGGCGTAGCCGGAGTCGAAGAATCTACGCACTGAAAAAATGCAAAATAAAAACGATAATGCGTAATCTCGGCCCCCTCTATGAGGGGGCTGTCATGCGAGCAGCATGACTGGGGGAGTGTCCTATCTTAAGAACCACACTCCCTCCGACCTCGCGTTCGCTCGGCCACCTCCCTCACAGAGGGAGGCAAGGCTTCGACGCGCTTAACGCTTGCTCAGGATGACAGGTACAGTAGGTAAGTGAACGCAATGCACCAGCGAAAGAGATTGTAGGGACAATTGTCAACTGTCAATTGTCAATTATCAATTTAAAAGCGCAGATTTCCCTTGCTATTTTCCTTTTCCGTGGCTATAATAGATAATGAAAGAGTATGAGCACAGCGTGTTTGTTACCAAAGAGAAGAAGGAGGATATATTATGGATCCTATTTATGTTACCGGTCACAGAAACCCGGATACAGACTCCATTGTGGCGGCGATGGCTTATGCAGCGCTGCGCAATGCGGTAGGCGATCGGGAATATGAAGCAGCTTGCCTTGGTCACGTATCTGACGAGACCCAGATCGTGCTGGACCGGTTTGGATTCCAGCCGCCTAAGCGTATCACCGATATGTATACACAGGTTCGCGACTTGGATTATGATACACCGCCTTTTCTGTCCCCTGCGGTTACCGTGGATCGTGGCTGGCTGCTTTTGCAGGAGTACCGCAATATTTCCTCCATCCCTGTGGTCAACGAGGATGGCACGCTGTTTGGCTTACTTTCCCGTGACGATGTGGCAAACTACCATATGGCTGTGGCAGAGGTCGGCAAGCTGGATACTGTGCCACTGTTCAATCTGCTTTCTGTGCTGGATGGCAAGATCCTCAACGAAGCCGGTGAGAATACCGACACGGTAGCCGGCGAGGTCATTATCGCCCTGCCCCAAAATCGGGAGGGCTTGCTGAATTTTAACGAAAACAGCATCGTTCTCTGCGGTGATCAGCCGGAAATGATCCAAAAAGCCCTGCGCGCCAATGTTTCCTGTGTTGTGGTTTGCCAAGCGGAAATTACAGAGGCACTGCGCAAGCTTCCCACCAATTCCTGCATTATTGCAACGCCCTATGATGCCTATCGCGCTGCCCGGCGCATTTTCCAGTCTACCCCTGTGGGACGCATTTGCCGTACGGTTGAGCCTGTCAGCTTCCACTTGGAAAACCGGGTGGACGAGGTCCGGGAGCAGGTGCTGAAATACCGCTATCCCTGCTACCCTATTTTGGATGAAAATGAAAAGGTGGTTGGTGTACTCACCCGATACCACTTGCTCCGTCCCCGGAGAAAGCGGGTAGTCCTTGTGGACCATAACGAAGCGGCCCAGTCCGTACCCGGCTTAGAGGAAGCGGAGATTTTGGAGATCATTGACCATCACCGCCTTGCCGACATTCAAACCGGCAATCCGATCTATGTCCGCAACGAGCCTGTTGGCTCTACCAATACGATCATTGCCTCTATGTTCCAGGATAAAGGCATTCTGCCGTCTGAAAAAATGGCAGGTATGATGGCAGCAGCCATTCTTTCCGACACGGTAATGTTCAAATCCCCCACCTGTACTGCCCAGGACGTGCGTACTGCGGAGCGTATGGCGCGGATCGCCAATGTTTCCCTGGAGGAGCTGGGCCGGGAAATTTTCTCCTCGGCAACGGGAAACCGTACCGCAGAGGAGCTGCTCTATGCCGACTATAAGGAATTCCACATTGCAGGTCACGATTTTGCGGTTGCCCAGATCACCTGCGTGGACAGCCCCAAGATGCTGGAGCGCAAGGAGGAGTTTTTACCGCTTATGCAGAAGCTGTTGCGGGACAGAGGCTTCTCTGTGGTGATCCTGATGCTCACCGATGTGCTGCTGGAGGGCACACAGCTTATCTATGTAGGCGACGCAGAGACGGTGCGGCAGGCATTTAATGCAGAACCCAAGGGCAATACCGTATTTTTGCCCCATATTATGAGCCGCAAGAAGCAGATCATTCCTATGCTTTCTGCTCTGTGGGGTTAATGCGTTACAAACAAAGGAGAAAACTATGGGTTTTGAGACCTTGCTGGGCAATGCCCGACTGAAAGAAAACCTTTCCGGAAGTCTCCGGCAGGGTCGTATATCCCATTTTTATCTGATTTCCGGTCCGGAAGGCTCCGGAAAAAAGACCCTCGCCCGGCTTTTGGCTGCAGCGATGCTATGTCGGGAGGGAGAGAAGCCCTGCGGCGTGTGTAAGAACTGCCGGAAGGCTTTGGGAAATGTCCATCCGGATGTGATTTGGGTGGAGGACCCGGAACATAAAAGTGTTTCGGTAAAAATTGTCCGGGAAGCCAGAGAAAGCATCTTTATCCGCCCCAACGAAGGTGACCGGAAGGTATATATCTTCCCCCAAGAATTAGGCACAGAGGGACAAAACGCCCTGCTTAAGGTGCTGGAAGAGCCGCCCAGCTATGGCGCATTTTTGCTGCTGACCGACAATCCGGAAAAGCTGCTGCCTACCATCCGTTCCCGGTGTACAGAGCTGAACCTGCACCCGCTGACGGATTTGCAGCTGCGCCCGGCGCTGCAAAAGGAGTTTCCGGAGGTGCCGCCGGATGTTTTGGAGGCGGCCATCGTCCGCAGCGGCGGTTATTTAGGACAGGCAAAAAGCATCCTTGCCGAAAGCGGCGATATTTCCCCGCAAACGGTAGAATTTGCCCGTGTATTTACAGGACGTGACAGCGTCGGACTTGCCCAGCTGCTTGCCTCTATGGAAAAATGGAAACGAGATGCCTTTATACAGGAGCTGTCCGCTTGGTCAATGCTCCTGCGCGGCGCGCTGGTGTGCCGAAGCGGCGAAAAGGGTACCACAGAAGCAGAAAGGCAGCTTGGCGCCGCCCGGAGCGCCCGGGAAATTATGAATGCCTATCACAAGTTACAAAACGCAATGCAGTATGCCGGTGGCAACGTGTCCGTTGCTGCGCTGTGTGGAAACCTCTTATGGCAGCTGCGTTAGAAGGAGAATATAATATGGAAGAAACAAAGATCCCGCAGGAAACAAACAGCACCGTAGAAGTGGTGGATGTCCAGTTCCGTACCGGGCAGAAAATATATTACTTTGATCCTGCAGGAAAAACCTATAAGGCAGGTCAGCATCTGATCATCGACACCGCCCGCGGTATCGAATACGGCATTTGCGCCCACGAAAATCACCACATTCATCAGATGGAGGTCGTGACCCCGCTGCGCCCCGTAATTCGTATTGCCACCGAGCAGGACGAAAAGATCGTCAAAGACAATATCGAAAAGGAAGACCGGGCATTTAAGGCTTGCCTGAAGAAAATCGAGGAAATGCACTTGGATATGCAGCTTGTTTCTGCAGAATGCGCCTTTGACGGCAGTAAGATCCTCTTTTTCTTCACCGCAGACGAGCGGGTGGACTTCCGTGAGCTGGTAAAGAGCCTTGCCTCTATGTTCCATACCCGTATTGAGCTGCGGCAGATCGGTGTGCGGGACAAGGCACGGATGGTAGGCGGTCTCGGTATCTGCGGCAGACCCTTTTGCTGCGGCAGCTTTCTGGAGGATTTCCAGCCCGTGTCTATCAAAATGGCAAAGACCCAAAATCTCAGCCTGAATCCGGCCAAAATTTCCGGCACCTGCGGAAGGCTTATGTGCTGCCTGAAATATGAGCAGGAGGCCTACGAGGATCTGCTCCGCAACGCGCCCAAAAACGAATCCTTTGTAGACACGCCCGACGGTCGCGGCACGGTCATCGAGGTGGATTTGATGCGTCAGCGGGTGAAGGTCAAGCTGGAAGAACAGACCGACACGGCTGTTTGGCATAAAAATACGGATATTGCCGTGCTTCGCAGCGGCAAAGCAAAGAAAAACGACCCTCCCATTCCTGCAGACCTTGCACCCATTTCCGGCGGCAAGCGGAAAAAGGAAGTCCGGGAGGAGGAGAGCACCCGGTATTTGGATTCTATCCGTCTGCGTTACAGTGAGGAGACCATCGCCGAGGAGACTACCGCGCAGGAGGAAGTACCTGCAATAGAGGAAAAACCGGAAAAACCGGAAAAGGCGGAAAAGGCAGAAAATAATCGGAAGAGCCGTCGATCCCGTCGTCAGAAGGCAGCCCGTGTGGCAGCGCCGGAGCAAGGCGTAAGTGAAAAGGCAGAAGCGCCCGAAAAGCCGGAAGGCACCGAAAATGGAGGCGGTCAGGAGAAAAAGAAGCGGAATTTCCACCGCCGCAGACATTTCCATCATAAGAAGCCCAAGAACGGCGAGCAAGAATAAATTAACAATGGACAATTGACAGTTGACAATTAAGGTATCGCTTCGCCTTGGCCCCCTCATAGAGGGGGCTGTCAGCCGAACAGGCTGACTGGGGGAGTGTACTATCCCAAGAACCACACTCCCTCCGTCTTTTGCTTCGCAAAATCCACCTCCCTCAAAGAGGGAGGCAAGGCTCCGTCCGCTTGCGGACACTATAATTGTCCATTGTACATTGTCAATTGTCAATTCAAGTATAGGTGTAACACTTTTGCGGTTTTGGAATACCTTGGAATGAGCGACGAAAGTCGCAAGTAAAATCTCGGAGGTATTTATTATGTATAACAACGGCTTCTGTGGCGGCAATATGTGCTGGATCATCATTCTCATCCTCTTGCTGTGCAACTGCGGTGGCGGCGCAGGCAACGCAAATAACGGCTGTGGCTGTGACCACAACTGCGGCTGCTGCTAACAAATGATAAAAAGACCGCCTTCGGGCGGTCTTTTTAGTGGATAATTAAAATGGTAGGGGCGGGCATTGCCCGTCCGCAATGTTGCAGCATCGATGGTGCAGTACGGACGACCAATGGTCGCCCCTACAGCTTGTAAAATCAAATTACTTCTTCCGTTTGGCGATGGGTTTGCATTTATCCTGAATGAGGAGAAGATCGGTGATGATGTCGTTGGACAAAAGAAAGCCCTCACCGGTTAGGTGCCAGCGTCCGTCGAAGGTGCGGACAGCCAGCTTTCTACTGCGGAAAACCTCTAATTTTTCTTCCAACGGTCCAAAGGGGAGCATATACTTTTTCTCGTACTCCTTAGGGTCCAGCCCGTAGACCGTTCGCAGGCCCATCATAATATACTCGCCTGCCCGCTCCCGGAAGGGAACATCCTCTACTTCCCGCAGAATTTGGCCGTTTTCCTTGATGCCGGCAATGTACCCCCGCAGATCCCGGATAAAGGTAAACCGCTGACCGCCAAAATCAGAGCTTGCATTGGGTCCGAAGCCCAAATACTCACCGCCCTGCCAATATTTCAGGTTGTGGCGGGAGACGTTACCCTTTTTACAGAAGTTGGAGATCTCATATTGGCGATAACCCTTGTCTGCCAAGAAGGAAATGGCAGACAGGTACATATCCGCCTGCAAGTCGTCATCCGGAATTTCCAAAGCAGAGGCCTGTTTACACAGCGGTGTGCCCGGCTCGATCTTCAGTCCGTAGCAGCTGATATGTTCGGGATTCAGCTTTGAAATGTTGGCCAGCGCGTGGATCCAGTTTTGGATGCTTTGTCCCGGCAGACCGTACATCAAATCCACGCTGAGGTTTTTGAAGCCGTGGCGGCGGATCTTCTTGACGGCATCCACTGCCTGCTGGTAGTCGTGAGGTCTGCCAAGCTGGGAAAGCTGCTCGTCATTATCGGTTTGGATGCCGAGGCTTACCCGGTTGAAGCCTTCGCTTCGCAGTCTGCGCAGAAGCCGGTCCGTAATAGAATCCGGGTTTGCTTCAAAAGTGATCTCTGCATCGTCGGATACGTCAAAGCTTTTTCGAATGGCGGACAAAATCAGGCTGAGACCTTCCCCGCCCAAAAGGCTGGGGGTTCCGCCGCCAAAATAGATGGTGTCTACAATGTGCAGGGAGGCCGCTTCGCCTGCCTCCCGGATGTGGGTACAGACGGCATCGATATATTGATCCTGCAGACTGTTGTCACAGACAGAGTAAAAATCACAGTAGGTGCATTTGCTCCGGCAGAAGGGTACGTGGACATAAATACCCAAGGGGGTTTTGTGTTTTCTTGCAAAAATTGGCATAGGTTACTCCAAAATGATAGTATCCGCCTTGCCTCCCTCTTTGAGGGAGGTGGCTGCACGAATGTGCAGACGGAGGGAGTGTTGTTCTCACGATAAGACACTCCCCCAGTCAAAAATCAAAGATTTCTGACAGCCCCCTCAAAGAGGGGGCCAAGGCATTCATTAGTCTTCGTCTAATTTCAGCACTGCCATAAAGGCCTCTGAGGGGACAGCGACGGTGCCGAAGGTGCGCATCCGTTTCTTGCCTTCCTTCTGCTTTTCCAAGAGCTTTTTCTTACGGGTAATATCACCGCCGTAGCACTTGGCAAGGACGTCCTTGCGCAGCGCCTTGATGGTCTCCCGGGCGATGATCTTGCCGCCGATGGCAGCTTGCACCGGAATTTCGAATTGGGCGCGGGGAATGTTTTCCTTTAGCTTTTCGCAGATCTTTCTTGCCCGGGGATAGGCATTATCTGCAAAGAGAATGAAGCTCAGCGCATCCACAATATCCCCGTTTAAGAGAATGTCCAGCTTTACAAGGCGGCTGGGACGGTAGCCGATCAGCTCATAATCCAGCGAGCCGTAGCCCCGGGTCCGGGACTTTAAGGCATCGAAAAAGTCGTAGATGATCTCGTTGAGCGGCATTTCGTAGTGCAGCTCCACACGGTTGGCGTCCAGATAGACCATATCCTTAAATTCGCCCCGGCGCTGCTGGGCAAGCTCCATCATATTGCCTACATATTCCTGCGGCGCAATGAGATTCAGCTTTACAAAAGGCTCTTCTGCCAGCTGGATTTCCATCGGATCGGGGTAATCCAAGGGGTTTGCCACCATAATTACCTCGCCGGTGTTTTTGGTAACGCGGTAAACGACATTGGGGGCGGTGGTGATCAGGTCGAGATTATATTCCCGCTCCAAACGCTCCTGAATGATCTCCATATGCAGAAGGCCCAAGAAGCCGCAGCGGAAGCCAAAGCCCAGCGCAATGGAGCTTTCCAGCTCGTAGGACATGGAGGCATCGTTGAGTTTCAGCTTTTCCAACGCCTCCCGGAGGTCCTGATATTTTGCGCCGTCGGCAGGGTACACACCGGAAAATACCATAGGCTGTACCGGGCGGTAGCCGGGCAGTGGCTCGGTTGCGCCGCCCTCCACAGTGGTGACGGTATCGCCTACCTGGGTATCAGCTACGGTTTTAATGGAAGCAGTGATATAACCAACCTCACCGGCACCTAATGCATCAGCAGGAATGAGCCCCATGGGACTCATAGTGCCCACTTCTACTACCTTATAAGCAGCACCGGTGGCCATCATCCGAATGTCCATTCCGGCCTTTACAGTGCCGGCTTTGACGCGGGTATAGACGATAACGCCCCGGTAGGGGTCGTACTGGCTGTCGAAGATCAGCGCCTGCAAGGGGGCAGACCGGTCACCGGTGGGGGCGGGCACGTCCCGGACGATCATTTCCAGCACATCGTGGATATTGATGCCGTTCTTGGCGGAGATTTCCGGCGCATCCTGGGCAGGAATACCGATAATGTCCTCCACCTCGCTCTTTACCTCCGCAGGGCGGGCGGCAGGCAGGTCGATCTTATTGATGACCGGCAGTACCTCCAAACCCGCGTCAATGGCAAGATAGGTGTTTGCCAGCGTTTGGGCTTCCACACCCTGCGAGGCATCTACCACAAGCACCGCGCCTTCACAAGCGGCAAGCGAGCGGGAAACCTCGTAGTTAAAGTCCACGTGACCGGGTGTGTCGATCAGGTTAAGGGAATAAACCTCCCCGTCGTCGGCTTTATATTTTAAGGTAGCGGCAGTTGCCTTAATGGTAATACCACGCTCCCGCTCCAAGTCCATAGAGTCCAGCATCTGCTGCTCCATTTGGCGGGATTCCACCGCATTGCAAGCCTCTAAAAGGCGGTCTGCCAGGGTGGATTTCCCGTGGTCAATATGGGCGATTATGGAAAAATTGCGAATTTTTGACATATCAGTCATAGCCTGCACCTCAAGCGTAACACAGTTTTTTCTAATTATACCGAATTTTCTGCACAATGTAAACTGTATCTTTTCAAAAGTTCAGGGGAATAATGAAGAAAGTAGAGACGAAAAACGATAATTTCCACTTTTTTTGAAAAAATTTCGTGAAAACCCCTTGTCGAAATGCAAAAATCGCGGTATAGTCTAACGGTAT
The DNA here is from genome assembly GCA_015067665.1 of Oscillospiraceae bacterium. GTDB lineage: Bacteria > Bacillota > Clostridia > Oscillospirales > Oscillospiraceae > Faecousia. The sequence goes on from SVLZ01000011.1 coordinate 14,731, forward strand.
GCGAAATAAGCAAAATACCGAGTAGTGAGGGAAAGATAATGGGAAATACAAAAAAGCCTGTAAAGAGCACGGAAGAAGTGCAGGCCTCTATTCAGGCAATAATCGCACAGGCCCGCAAGGATGGTATGATCCGTGCCACCGATCTGTCTGCTGCGCTGGAAAAATTAGATTTAACACCGGAAAAAATCGAAGAGATCTACGACCGTTTGGAGGCCATGAATATTCAGGTCATCAGCGCAGAGCTGGACTTGGATTTGGGCGACGATATGGAAGTTCTGGATGACGATCTGTCCGACGGCGATCTTGAGGGACTGGAAGAGGAAATTCTGGTAGACCCTGTAGATCTGGCGGCAGAGTTCAATCTGGACGACCCGGTGCGCATGTACCTCAAGGAGATCGGTCAGATCCCCCTGCTGTCTGCAGATGAGGAAGTGGAGCTGGCAAAACTGGTTTCCGAAGGCGACCAGAATGCGAAAAACAAGCTTACGGAAGCAAACCTCCGTCTTGTCGTCTCCATTGCGAAAAAGTACTCCGGCCGCGGTCTGCACATTCTGGACCTCATTCAGGAGGGCAACACCGGTCTGATCCGGGCGGTGGACAAGTTTGACTGGACAAAGGGAAACAAATTCTCTACATATGCCACTTGGTGGATCCGTCAGGCCATCACCCGCGCCATCGCGGATCAGGCCCGGACGATCCGTGTGCCGGTGCATATGGTGGAGGTCATCAATAAGACTACCCGCTGTAACCGGAAATTGGTGCAGGAGCTGGGCAGAGAGCCTACCGTGGAGGAGATCGCAGCCGAGCTGAATCTTCCGGTGGAAAAGATTATTGAAGCAAACCGCACCGCTGCGGACACTCTTTCCTTGGACACCCCCGTGGGTGATGAAGAAGATACCTCCATCGGTTCCTTCGTGGAGGACGAGCGCACGCCCGGTCCTGCAGATGCAACCTCCAACGCGATGCTGGCAGAGGCACTCAAGGAGATCTTGGACACCCTGACCGAGCGGGAGGCGGACGTTCTGCGTATGCGTTTTGGTATGTATGACGGCAGAACCCATACATTGGAGGAAGTGGGCCAGAACTTTGGCGTCACCCGTGAGCGTATCCGTCAGATCGAAAACAAGGCGATCCGCAAGCTGCGCCATCCCAGCCGCGCAAAGAAGATCAAGGATTTCTATTGCTGAGACCGATCTTTCTAACGAAATTAAGGACTTGCTGTCTGTACAATGCAGATAGCAAGTCCTTTTGTCTTGCCTTTTGGCATAGAGAAACACCCCATTTCTTAGTACAAGTCGTCTAAAAAATGGGGTGCTGTTTAGAAAAGATTCCTCTTTTCCGTCCTTAATTTTTGTAATGATGCATCATTTCGCGCCCATAAGGATCTTGGCAAGCTCAGAGTCCTTATCCAAAATGACCGTCTTATCGTCACCGGTGAGGCTCTTTGCCAGCGCATCCAGCGCAAGGGTAAACTCGTAAAACTCCCGCTTATCCTTAGAATTGTAGGCCTCGCCCAGCAGGCGCATATACTCCGCTTCACCTGCAGCCTCCAGCTCGGCAGCCTTGGCCTTTGCATCGGAAACGATAATATTTACCTTCTTATCTACTTCATTGCGGATAATGGATGCCTCATAATTACCGTCAGCAGTAAACTTTTCCGCCATTTGATTCCGCTCGGAGATCATACGGTTATATACCGCATTGAGGTTGGATTCCGGCAGATCAAAACGCTTGATCTTCACGTCCAGAACGCGGATGCCGTAACCGGCTGCATCCTTATCCACGGTGGTGGCAATGCCCTCGTAGATCTGATTGCGTTCTGCACCGGGATCCAAATTGATGATGTCGGACTGCGCCAGCTGACCCATTGCCCGCTTCAGGGCGCTGTACGTGCTGGCATCCAAGCGGACCTCCGCCTCAGAAACCGTACCGACCGAGCGGTAAAACTGCTGCGGATCGGAGATCTGCCACAAAATATAGCAGTCTACCGTCATATTCTGCTTATCCAAGGTGATAACCTCGGAGGGCGGGATGTCATAGAGCATCGTGGCCTTGGTGTAATACTTTACCTCATCGATAAAGGGGATCTTCACATTCAGACCGGGCGCTGCTTTGGTCTTAACGATCTCTTGGAAACGGAAAACGCAAGCATATTGGTTTTCCTCCACCACATAAAAGGTATTGGCAGCTACGATCACAAGTGCCAGCACCAAAACGAGCAATACAATATAGCCTTTTTTCATAGCTTTATTTACCTCCTAACAAGGATTCTAAAGGCAGCAGCATATCTACGGAATCGCCATTGCCGGTATTGATATAGACCTTGACACCGGGCAGGATCTCCGCGATTGCCTCATAATACATACGGCTGCGCGTAATATCCGGATTTTTCGCAAATTCTTCATAGCGGGCAACAAACATCGCCACCTGCTCCTTCGCCTCGTTGATTCTTTTCTGCTTCAAGTACTCCGCATTTTGGATCAGCTTATCTGCTTCTGCCTGCGCAGAGGGGATTTTTGCATTTTGATAGGCTTTGGCATTGTTTACCACCGCTTCTGCCTGCTGTTTTGCGGTTTCCACCGCTTTGAAGGCTTCTACAACAGCCTGCGTAGGCGGCTCAGAGTCCTGAATACGCACATCGACGAGAGATAGGCCAATGTCGTACTGGGCCAAAATCTCCATTACCAGCTCCCGTACCTGCATTTGGATGTTCTCCTTGCCGTCTGTCAGTACCGCATCTACCTCGGAGGAGCCTACTACATTTCGTACCTGGCTTTGAATCAGGTTTCTCAGCACCAATTCCGGCGAAGTGGAAGAATAAAGATAGGCCACTGGGTCGGTAATCTTATATTCTACAAAGAAATCCACGTTGACAATGTTATAATCACCGGTGATCATCGTGCTTTCCGCGTTTTGGGTCGTATAGTTTCCTTTATCGGTGGTATAACCCAATTCGATTTTTTGGAATACGTGGACATCTACCGTCTTGATCTTTTGAATGCCGAAGGGCAGCTTAAAATGAACACCGGCATCGGTCACACCGGTAACCTTGCCAAAGGTGGTCACCACCGCCTGCTGCTTATCATCGACGGTATAAATACTGCTAAACACGCCAATCAGCAGCACCACCGCGACAGCGCCGATCAGCAGCTTCTTTATAAGGCCTTTCGTATCGAAGCTTTTGCCACCGCCGCCGCTATAATAGCCACTTCCTGTAAATTTTACTTCCATAATTTTCACTCCTTAAAATATAAGTTTACTGCTTACTTTTCAGTCTTTTCAGAACTTTTTGTGTCCTCTACTTCCAGCTCCGCCAGCATCAGATCCGCAGACGCACGCATTCGCGCAGCCAAATATGCGGTTAACATAACTTTTAGAGCGTTACTAACCCGCTCCTTCGCGCCGGGATACGGTTCGCGGTAGGTTTGCAGCATTCCCGCAAGAATCTGCTGGCAGGCTTCGGGTCTGGTAAGCTGCTGCGCACGGGATGCTAAGGAAATGAACATAAAATACAGATCCGAATCCCCTATAATGTCGTCAGACCGATCATCAAGCTGACCGTTGACATAGCCAAGCAAGCCGCAGGTCCGCTCCAAAGAAAACACACCGCGAAGCATATTGACATTTATGATTCTGCAAAGCTGGTCGATGGTGTAACGTTTGCGCACCGGCGGTGTCAAAAACCCCCGTTTGACCCAATTTTGGATAGTATGCGGCTCCAAGCCGGTTATCGCTGCCACCTGTCCAAGGGTTATATCTCCCCCAAGGAACATAGCGCGAAGCATCTGCTCACCATCTTCCGCAGTCTCGCGCTGCGCATACAGGACGGTGCCGGGTATGTTCCACTGCATATTAATCACGTCTCCATTTCTTAAGGTACTTTGATTGTATTATATGGTCGCGTGATTGTCAATATAGTTCTCTATATATTTACAAATTGTTCATAATTTAAATTGCAGTCTAAAATTTCAATTTTTCACTTTACGAATTGAAAAAAATAATATATAATAATGTATATATACACACGCCGTACATAGAGAGGAGGCGGATCTATGAGTTGCTTAAACTGTAACAGAGAAACTGTCGGCAAAGCTGTATTCTGTGAACAATGCCAGCAAGAGATGGAAGATTATCCTATCCCAAAAGGTACGCCTGTTGTTATTTTGGCACAGCCCTCCCCTGCTCCCGTTAAAAAGCAAACGGGTCATCTGCTTGGATCACTGGAGGACGAGTTTCTTCTTTCGAAGCGGATCGTCCGCCGCCTGGCCACCGCTTGGGCAATTACGCTGCTGTTTCTTATTCTTGCGATCGCAGCGCTTGTCTACGTTGGAATGTTTGGTGTTCCAGCCTTTGTAACAGACGCATTTGCGTCCCTTTGAATACAGCGAATGTTTCACGTGAAACATTCTACCTATCCAATTTTGTGTTTCACGTGAAACAATATAACCGAAAGGGAATTCACTATGGGTAAAATAATTGCAGTAGTCAACCAAAAAGGCGGCGTCGGAAAGACAACGACAGCAGTCAATCTGACCGCAGCGCTACATGATGCCGGAAAGAAGGTTCTCCTTTGCGATTTCGATCCGCAGGCGAACGGCACGTCCGGTTTAGGCTTAGACAAAAGAAAACTAAAGAAATCTATCTATGATGTGGTAATCAACGACGTCCCGGCAGCAGAAGCCATTGTTTCTACGAAATTTGGTGACGTGCTGCCTGCAAGCGCAGATCTGGCGGGCGCTGCTGTAGAGCTAATCTCGATGGATTCCCCAAATATGCGCCTAAAGAATGCCCTTAACTCGGTGAAGGATAAGTATGACGCCATTTTCATTGACTGTCCTCCCTCATTGGAGCTGCTGAGTATCAATGCATTGGCGGCTGCTGATAGTATCCTTATTCCGGTGCAGTGCGAATATTACGCATTGGAGGGTCTCGCAGACCTGATGAATACCCTTAGATTGGTAAAGAAGCGGATCAATCCGCAATTGGAGATCTTCGGCGTGGTGCTGACGATGTTTGATGGGCGTACGAATTTCTCTACGCAAGTCGCACAGGAAGTTCGTCGACACTTCCCCGGCAAAGTATTTGCAACAGTGATTCCACGGAATGTTCGGCTCGCAGAGGCGCCCAGTCACGGACTGCCGGTAAGCGCATATGATAAATCCAGCCGCGGTGCTGTGGCATATCGTTCTATAGCCGAGGAAATTCTTAAAAAATTGTAAGAGGTGAAAGTATGGCAACACCAAAAGGGATGGGCCGCGGTCTTGGCGCGCTTATGATGGATGCGGTCGATACATCCGCAGAAAATACGCCCTACCGACTGCTCCCGATCCAAAAAGTTGAAAATAATCAAAACCAGCCACGAAAAGACTTTGATGAGATAGAATTGCAGGCCCTTGCAGATTCCATTGCGCTGCACGGCGTATTGCAGCCCTTGACTGTAAGGGAGTTGCCCACGGGCTATTATCAGATCATTGCCGGTGAGCGCCGCTGGCGGGCCGCGCGTATGGCCGGTCTTTCCGAGATCCCCGCGGTCATTATCGAGGCAGACGATAAAAAAGCAATGGAACTGGCGCTAATTGAGAATCTGCAGCGTCAGGATCTGAATCCCGTAGAAGAAGCATTGGGTTATCAATCCCTGATCGAGGATTTTGCGTTGACCCAGGAAGAAGCAGCTGCAAGAGTTGGTAAATCCCGTCCTGCTGTAGCAAATGCACTGCGTCTGTTGAGCTTGGCGCCCAGTGTTTTGGAGCGGGTTCGTAAGGGAGAGCTGTCTGCCGGCCACGCAAGAGCCGTTCTTACCATAAAAGAACCGAAAAAACAGGCAGAGGTGGCGCAAAAGATCGCCGCCCTTGGCCTTTCCGTGCGACAAGCGGAGCTTTTGTGTAAGAATATCACCCGCGAGCCAGTTAAAACCGAATATGTTCCCCTGCAGGTGGATTATATCTCCGAATGTGAGAAAGATTTATCCAAAATTCTGGGGCGCGGTGTAAAAATCATAAACGGCAAGCGGAAAGGTAAGTTTGAGCTTGAATTTTACGGTCCTGAGGATCTACAGCTCCTGCTGGACGCACTGATGCAACTGAAAAAATAAGGAGATTTTAGAAATGCTGGATATTAAACGTATTAAAGATAATCCTGAAGCAGTCAAAGCAGGTCTTCGGGCGAAGGAAACGGACTGCGATGCAGTCATTGATCGTATTTTGGAGCTGGATGTGCAGGTCCGTGGCCTGAAGACTGCAACGGAAACAAAAACTGCTGAAAAGAACAAGCTTTCCAAGGAAAATGGCAAGCTGTTCGGTCAGAAAAAGGGTGCCGAAAAGCGTGGCGAGGATATTTCCGCCATCGAAGCCCAGATAAATGCCAATATGGCAGCCTCCGTTGCCATCGACGAGGCCATTGCCGATGACAAGGTAAAGCTCCGCGAGCTTGAAGAGCAGTACTATACCGCTATGCTGAGCCTGCCCAACCTGCCCGATCCCGACCTTCTCCCGGGAGGAAAAGAGAATAATGAGCCTCTGCGCTATATCGGAGAGAAGCACAGCTTTGATTTTGAGCCCAAGCACCATGTGGATCTTTGCACGAATTTGGGTCTTATCGATTACGAGCGGGGTGTAAAGTTAGCCGGCGGCGGCAACTGGATGTACACCGGTATGGGCGCGCGGCTGGAGTGGGCGCTGCTGAACTACTTTATTGATACCCACACCGCAGACGGCTACGATTTCATCCTGCCCCCCCATATGTTGGAGTATCAGTGTGGTCTGACAGCGGGTCAGTTCCCGAAATTTGCCGACGAAGTCTTTAAGATCTCCAATCACCCCACCGAAGGCGGCACCTTCTATATGCTGCCCACCGCTGAGGCTGCGCTTGCATCCGTTTACCGGGATGAGATCCTGACCGAGGCAGATCTTCCCAAGAAATTCTTCGCTTACACCCCTTGCTTCCGTCGGGAAGCCGGCTCTCACCGGGCTGACGAGCGGGGTATGGTAAGAGGTCACCAATTTAATAAGGTAGAGATGTTCCAGTTTACCACCCCCGAAGGCTCCGACGAAGCATTTGAGGAGCTGGTCACCAAGGCAGAGCGGCTGGTTGCCGGTCTGGGCCTCCATTTCCGTACCGTGAAGCTGGCAGCAGGGGACTGCTCCGCATCTATGGCACGGACTTATGATATTGAGATCCTGATCCCCTCTATGAACGGCTATAAGGAAGTTTCTTCTGTAAGTAACGCCCGGGATTATCAGGCACGCCGTGGCAACATCCGTTACCGTCGCGCAGACGGCAAGATCGACTTTGTCCACACGCTGAACGGCTCCGGCCTTGCCACCTCCCGTATTTTCCCCGCAATTGTGGAACAAAACCAGCGTGCCGACGGCTCCGTGGTCGTTCCCGAATGCCTGCGCAAGTACCTGGGCGGCATTGAGGTCATCGAAGCCAAGTAAATCCTGCCAATTATATTATGTAAACCACAGAGAGAGGTGTTCCAAATGAAAAGACTTTTAAGTATCATCGCGATAACTCTTGTTGCAGCAACATTATTTGTTGGCTGCGAAAACTTATCTTTCCTCCCAACTGGACTTATCGAACCGCAACCTGTTCGACACAATTATGAACATTATGGTTTTTCTTTTGAGGTTATTGGCGATGTTACCGAAAATGAGGGTAATAAGTATGGGTATGCTGAGTTATCAACAGATGTTGGTCAGTTCCTATTTATGAAACAAGATATTCCATCCAACTCAACCCTTCATAACGCTCACCAAATTGCACTAAAATGTGCAACAGAACTTGAACAAGTAGACGAAATCAGCGTTAGAATACTGAGAAACGGTGCGTCCTTTTTTGTTAGTGATCCCGTAACTTTAGAAGACGGAACAAACATAATGCGTGCATACTGTTTCTTACAGTACGGAGAGTCAGTTTGGGTGATTGTTTGTGGAGCACCTGTAGATAACTTTAATCAGCCCTTGATTATTGAAGCATTTGTATCCGCAGAGTTCTATTGACCAATTCTAAATCTTTTGCAAGTAACTTTAACAGGGTATATATTATGTAAGCCACAAATGTATATCTCCAAAAACACATTTTGTAAGTAACTTCGAGGGTGTTATCGCCCTCTGAGTGAAATAAACAAAAATTTTTATGTAAACAATAAGGAGGACAACTATTATGAAAAAAACCACATCTGTAATCGCAATCGTTCTGCTGTTTGCCCTGCTTCTGACAGGCTGCGACTTCATTCCCCTGAAGCAAGACTTTGCCAACTACGGCTTCACCTTCACCATTGCCGGTAAGGTGGAAGAGAAGGAAGAGAACAAGTTCGGCGATGCCGCATTTGATACCAAGTACGGCGAGCTGACCTTCTATAAGCACAACGGTCTGTCTCTGGTCGGCACCAACCTTCTTCTCATGGGCGCAAAGTACAAAGAGCCTATCGGCGACAATGCAACCCTTTACACCTTTGATGCGAAGGAAGTAGAATCCGTCAAGTACATCGATACGATCTATATGATCGAGCTTGCAGACGGCACCACCTGGCAGATCTCCTTCACAACTCCGGAGGAAAGCTACGACAAGGATGCCATCACGAAGGTGCTGGAATCCGTCGAGTTCGTAACTGCCGGCTAATATACATTTTTCAGAAGCAAATATGTTCAGTAAGAAAAACAGAGCAATATACAAAGCAAAAAGAAAGGCATTTTGGGATGAGTTTCGGACATTTGCCGTGAAAGGCAATGCGCTGGCGCTGGCAGTCGGTACAATTATCGGCGGTGCCTTCTCCACCATCACCAAAAGCGTGACCAACGACCTCATTATGCCTGTCGTCAACATTTTCCTTGGCGGTGCAGATTTCTCCGATGCAAAAATCGCGCTGCCCCGGATGCCTTGGGTAGAGCCCACCTATGAAACTATCGTAAACGCCGACGGTACCGAGGTGGTGCAGGAGGTCCACAACTACCTGACCTACGGCAATTTTCTCTCCGCAGTCATTAACTTCCTGATTCTGGCCTTCGTGGTCTTTCTCATTGTGAAGTTTTTGAACCATCTCTCCGAGATTGGTAAAAAACTGGACGGTGATGACGAGGAAGAAGCACCCGCCGCGCCGCCTCCACCTCCTGCGCCCTCTGCCGAGGAAGTGTTGCTGACCGAAATTCGTGACCTTTTGAAGGAAAAATAAGGAGAATCTGAATGAAACGGATACTTTCCCTGATCCTGCTGCTTTCCCTCTGCGCGATCCTTCTTTGCGGCTGCGCAGACGGTTACCAAACCGTCGAAAAAAACGGTCTAAAGCTCCGTTTGCCCGGCTATTTTGAGGATAAAAGCAGTGAATCCTATGCTGCAGGCTATGATTTTTTGTATAGCTACGGCGGTATGGGCTTTTTAGGGATCAGGGAAGACCGTTCGGATTTTCCCGAGGGTTACGGAAGTATGGACTTGAAGGCCTACGGAAATTTTGTCATTTACGGCAACCAGCTCGCCTGCGAGCTGGTAAATCGGGAAGGTTTTTACACCTTTACCTATCAAAAAGCCGCTCCGGAAGGGGATCTGACATACGTAGCCATCGTACTGGAAAACAAAGATGCTTTCTATACGGTGCAAGCCTACTGCCTCAGTGAATTTTACTCTGAAAATGCTTCCCTTATTTGGAAGTGTCTCACCAGCGCAAAAGTGCAGTAATCCGTTGACAAACGGCCAAAACTTGCATATAATTTTAAGTTGTTATTACATAAGAAAGAAGGATCTTAGAGATGTACAAAATTGCGCGCAAGGTTGAACTGAACGCCAATGTCACCCTTATGGACATTGAAGCGCCTTTCATCGCCAAGAAGGCAAAGGCCGGTCAGTTCATCATTTTCCGTATCGATGACAAGGGCGAGCGTGTCCCTCTGACCATTGCCGGCTATGACCGGGAGAAGGGCACCGTCACCATTATTTTCCAAAAAGTCGGCTTTGCCACCATCGCGCTGGGCAATCTCAACGAGGGTGACTACATTCAGGACTTTGTAGGTCCTTTAGGCAAGCCCACTCCCGTCGAAGGCAAGAAGAAGGTCTGTGTGGTCGGCGGCGGTGTAGGCTGTGCAATCGCACTGCCCTCTGCAAAGGCATTTAAGGAAGCCGGCGCAGAAGTGACTGTCATTATCGGCTTCCGCAGCAAGGACATCGTGATCCTTGAAGAGGAGTTCAAGGCTGTAGCTGACCGCCTGATTCTGATGACCGACGATGGCAGCTATGGCCGCCACGGTCTTGTTACCCAGCCCCTTAAGGAAATGCTGGAAGCAGGCGAAGCATTTGACGAAGTTCTCGCCATCGGCCCTGTACCTATGATGAAGTTCGTCTCCCTTACCACCAAGCCTTTCGGCACCCACACCTCTGTATCCCTCAACCCCATTATGGTTGACGGTACCGGTATGTGCGGTGGCTGCCGTGTCACCGTTGGCGGTGAAGTGAAGTTCGCCTGCGTGGACGGTCCTGAGTTTGACGGTCATCAGGTGGATTTTGCAGAGCTTATGAGCCGTAACAGCGTGTACCGCGGCAGAGAAGCCGAGGTCACCGAGAAGCACGCCTGCCGTATGGAAGCCATGGGCAAGGCACTGATCAAGTAAGGAGGGAACTGTAATGGCAAATATGACACTTGTAAAGACTCCTATGCCGGAGCAGGATCCCAAGGTCCGCGCCCGGAATTTCAAGGAGGTTACCCTTGGTTATACCGCCGAAATGGCCATTGAAGAGGCCGGCCGCTGCTTAAAGTGCAAGAATCCCAAGTGTGTGGAGGGCTGCCCCGTTAACGTCCGCATCCCTGAGTTTATCGGCAAAGTCGCCGAGGGCGATTTCAAGGCCGCTTACGAGATCATCACCTCCACTAACGCACTGCCCGCCCTTTCCGGCCGTGTATGTCCGCAAGAAAGCCAGTGCGAAGCAAAATGTGTCCGCGGCATCAAGGGTGAGCCGGTGGCCATTGGCCGACTGGAGCGGTTCGTTGCCGACTGGTATCGCGAAAACATCAACGAAATGCCCGAAAAAGTGCCCTCTAACGGCAAGCAGGTGGCAGTTGTAGGCTCCGGCCCTGCCGGTATGACCTGCGCTTCTGACCTTGCAAAGTTAGGCTACGAGGTCACTATGTTCGAGGCGCTGCATACTGCCGGCGGTGTTCTGGTCTACGGCATTCCCGAGTTCCGTCTTCCCAAGGCCATCGTTGCCAACGAAATTACCAAGCTGGAGGCCCAGGGCGTCAAGGTGATGACCAATATGGTCATTGGCCGTGTGCTTACCATCGACGAGCTGTTCGAAATAGGCTTTAAGGCTGTATTCGTAGGCTCCGGCGCAGGCCTTCCGATGTTTATGAACATCCCCGGCGAAAGCCTGAAGGGTGTTATGTCCGCCAATGAGTACCTAACCCGTACCAATTTGATGAAGGCCTACGACGAAAATTACGATACGCCCATCATTAAGTCTAAGGCTGTGGCCGTTGTTGGCGGCGGTAACGTGGCAATGGACGGCGCCCGCTGCGCAATGCGTCTGGGTGCAGAGCACGTTTATATCGTTTACCGCCGTGGCGAGGCAGAAATGCCCGCCCGTGAGGAAGAAAAGCATCACGCAAAGGAAGAGGGCATTGAATTTAAGACCCTCTGCAACCCCGTGGAGATCCTCTCCGATGAGGATGGCCGGGCTTGCGGCATCAAGTGCATCCGTATGGAGCTGGGTGAGCCGGACGCTTCCGGCCGCCGTCGTCCCGTGGAGATCCCCGGCAGTGAGTTCGTACTGGATGTGGACACGGTCATTATGGCGCTGGGCACCAGCCCCAACCCCCTGATCCGCTCCACCACCCCCGGTCTGGAGACCAACCGTAAGGGCTGTCTGATCGTAAACGAAAACGAAATGACCACCCGTGACGGCGTGTTTGCCGGCGGTGACGCAGTCACCGGTGCCGCCACCGTTATCTTGGCAATGGGCGCCGGCAAGAAGGGCGCTGCCGCCATCCACGAATACCTGAATAAGTAAGAAAAAAGACCACCCTCGGGTGGTCTTTTTTAATGCTGAATGCAGAATTATGGTGTCCGCAAGCGGACGAATCTTGCCTCGCTCTATGAGGGAGGTGGCAAAAATCTTTGATTTTTGACGGAGGGAGTGTCGTTCGTACGATAGGACACTCCCCCAGTCAGTCTGTTTAGGCTGACAGCCCCCTCACAGAGGGGGCCAAGGCATCATCGCGAAGCGATACCATAATTGTCAATTGTCAATTATCCATTGTCCATTATTTATCATTCGTCAAATCACCATTTCCAAATACCGGAATGGTCTCGCCGTCATAGGGGTAATCGGGCTGGAAGATCGCCACAAAAAAGTCCTTATCCCGGGCCAGTATTTCCCGAATATCCCGATAAAGCTGCCCGGAATAGGTGCGGTAATCGGCGGCCACGCCGTAAGCCTCCAAGCCCAGCGCCCGGGCAAGATAAATAGCCCGGTGCAGGTGATATTCTTGACTGACAATGAGAATTTTCTCTGCGCAGAAAATATCCTTCGCCCGGTACATACTCTCATATGTCGAAAACCCTGCGTGATCCATAAAAATATCCGCAGAGGGTACACCGGCATCGATGGCATACTGCTTCATCGTGTTCACTTCATCATAATTTGTCCGTCCATGGTCACCACTCATAATGAGCTTCGGCGCAGCGCCGGCTTTATAAAGCTCCACACCGCGACGGAGCCGGTCCTCCAGCATATGACTGGGCGTACCGTCATCCCGTACCCCGCAGCCTAAAACCAAAATGCAGTCCATATCCGAAAGCGTAAGGCTTTCCATAGGGGAGAGGATGTACTTTTCACCGAAATGCACCACGCAGCCATTGATTCCGAACACCACCGCGGCGCCCAAAACAGCCAATGCGCCCAAAACAGCCAAAATGATCAGCACCGTTTTTCGATTTATCTTCAGCTTCATTTTCCGTCCTCCCGACCTTTTCTTTTAGTGTACCAGCCACCAATCCGAAAGTCAACACCCGTTTACATAATATTTTTTATGGTAACCGCATATTGCTGAGGTAACCATCGGTCGTCCGGTAATTTTGCCGTGGATATTCGCTTTTTATTTCAACAGCTCCTCTGTCAGATGCAGGATCTGCGGCGCGATCTTCTCCCTTTCCTTTTTCAGTGTCCGATTATAAAGAGGATAGGCCAATGCCACCAGCACCATACCCATAGTGCCGACCACGATCCCGATCACCATAGAGAGGCTTCCGAATGCGCTGCCAAGCTCCGTCATAGCAAAGCTCATACCGGTGCCCATCATCAGGGCGCCGATGATGCCAACGATAAGAGATGCTGTTTGTGCTTTTCGGGTAGGGATCGCGTGAAGCCTGCGAAGCTGCTCCATTTTGTCTTCTTCCTTGGGAAGATATTTTTTGCGGATATTCTCTACCTCCTGCTGCTGCGCAGCAGAGTAGGTAAACTGAAAGCCTTCTTTATTTTCCATCTTTTTCTCTCCTGATTGCTTTTGTTGCTCTTACTATGAGGATTACCGATAGGGTAATGACTGCTATGCTGATTCCCGCTCCGGTAAGAATGATAAACAGCTGCTGCTCCGCTATGGACATTTCTGCGCCGAACTGGGCAAACATCGCCGTCTCCAGGTTCAGCATCGACACCAATGCCGCCGACAGACTGACGATTTTTGCCGTAGACATCACAGGGCTGCCCAAAGTGCGGTATTTGATGATGCCCACAATGGCATGGATAGTGGAATAAAAAGTATAAAGCGCCATCACATAGATCATCATTCCGCCATAGTCATAGCCCTTGCTTCGGTAAAGGATCATCAGCACCGCGCCACTGAGAGACAGGTTGATCAGCAGCAGGATATACGCGCAGATCCGGGCTCGTTTCCACTCTCCCAAGATGTCGGTTCCGATCTTTTGTATGCGAACATACCGTACCAGAAGATAGCGCATTATCGCCATGATCCCATAGTAAACCGCCAGTACCATAAACCACCAGCTTTGCATCGTGTACCATAGCCACACATTCAGCCCTACATAAAGCATACTGACGGAAAAAGATACTGCCAACGAAATATGCACCCGAAATACACGATCGGTCATATACCGTCTTCCCAAGGGATTATCGTAGATCCTCTGTTTTATCCTACGGTACTGCTTTGGAAGCACGACTGTGCAGAAAATGCACACCACACTAAGGGTATAAAAGGAGAGGGCATAGACAGCGTAAGCAAGAACGCTTTGCTCCCATCCTTTTACAAAGATAAGCGTTAGCGCAGCCCCGCAAAGAGGCGTAAGCACCCCCATCAGCAAGACAGGCGGAAAAAGAAGCCTTTTTCCGATTTTCTTCCAATCCATATCCTTACCTCTTAAATTTCACGGTAAAAGTACTTCCCTGACCGTAAATACTCTGCACGCTGATCTCACCGCCCAGAATATCTACCACTCGTTTTACCAAGGCCAGCCCTAAACCATTGCCTTGGGTAGCATGGGAGGTATCTCCCTGATAAAATTTCTCAAAAATATGCTTTCCGGTTTCCGGTTTTATTCCGCAGCCGGTATCGCGCACCTGTACGGTCACACTGCTGTCATCCGTTTTCAAAATCAAGCCGATCATGCCGCCATCCGGAGTGAATTTTACCGCATTGGAGATCAGATTGTTCCAAACAAGGCTCAGGAGCTCCGGGTCAGACTGAATGCGCACATCGTCCTGGATATCCGTTTCGATTTCCAGATTTTTGGCTTCCCAGGCATCCTCAAACCCAAGCAGACATTCACAAAGTTGCTCACCCAAATCAAATTCTTTGGGCTGAGGGAAGATCTGCTGATTTTCCAGTTTGTTCAGCTTCAGAATGTTGGTGATGAGCTGCGCAAGCTTCCGGGCAGCTTCGGAAATGGACTTGGCGTATTCGCATCTTTCTTCTTCTGTAATACCGGGACGCTGGAGCATGGTGGCATAGTTGCCCATAACCGCCAAGGGTGTTTTCAGCTCATGGGACACATTGGCAATAAAGTCGGTTCGCAGGGTCTCCGTGCCGGATAGTTCTTCTGCCATTTTGTTGATCGCAAGACCGATCTGATTGAAGCCCTCCATGCCGTTGCCGTGCATCGGTGCCAGACGGACAGAGAAATCTCCCTGCATGATTCTTTCGGTGGCATCGGTGATGATCTTTACCGGCCTGTCCACCATCACTTTCCGGCGGATATAGTCGATGGTTCCGAAAAGAAAGGTCAGTAAAAGAACATTTAGGAACGTAATTTTTGCTGCGGCGGTGATGTTTTCTTCATCAAAAACAATTCCCATGGTGTTGGCCAAAGTGGAAATAAACAGCATCATGCAGCAGGTAACCACAAAGGCTACGATCAAGAAGAACACAACAAAATTGTTGATGGTTTTCAGAACAGTACGAAAACGCAGATTCTTCATTTGATCACCGCCTTGTAGCCCAATCCGTGAACCGTCTTGATCTCAAAATCCTCGCACCGGGAGAGTTTACTGCGCAGCTTAGTCATATACACATCCACTGCGCGAGGCGCAGTTTCTGTGTCCGCATCCCAAAATTCATCCATCAGCTGCTGCCGTGTGAAGGTCTTCTTAGGATAAGAGAGCAGCTTGTAGAGAATGTTGAATTCCCGGTTGGTAAGCAGGATCTCTTCGCCACCAAGCTGGGCAGTACGCTCGTCCATATCCATAGAAAAACTGCCAATTTCCAGCGTTCGGGAGCTTGCGATCTTGGCCCGGCGCAGCAATGCGCCGATCCTGAGGAACAGCTCATCCAAATCAATGGGCTTGACCATATAATCATCCACACCGATGCGATACCCCCGCTGCTTGGCGGCAAAGTCATCTCTTGCAGTCATAAACAGGATGGGAATATTCTCGTTCAGACTGCGGACAGTCTTTGCAAATTCAAAACCATCGATTTGCGGCATCATGATGTCCGACACAATTAAGTCATAGACGGTTTCATACATAGCGTCATAGGCCTCCTCGGGACTAAGGCACCCGGTTGCCTGATAACCGCTGCTGCTGAGAAACGCACAAACTGTTCGGTTCAGATCCTTGTCATCTTCCACTACCAAAATCTTAAACATAACGCACGCCTCCGTATTTCATCTTTTTCTATTATACATCATAACAGGCATATGTTAAAGTTTTGTTTACGTTTTATCTGTGTAGCAAAAAACGGAGCGTTCGCTCCGTTTCAGTCTGTCAAAAAACAAGTTTTTTGACAGACTGGCAGAGGGCAAAGGAGCCGCCAAGACAAGCAATCCGCACTCGTCGGCGTACAGGTGGTACGGTAGAGTGCGGATTGTGATGTAAGTCAAAATGCCTTGCGTAGCAAGCTTTTTTACCCTTCACCCGTCAAATATAAAAGATTTTTGCCACCTTCTCCCAAGGGAGAAGGCGCAAGCTATAATCATTTCATTTACTTGCGTTTTGACGGTTGGCGGCTTTTTTGACACTCTGAAACGGAGCTTTCGCTCCGTTTTTTATTTCTGCAGCAGCTTCTCGCTGAGCTTCAAAATTTCAGGCGCGTATTTTTTCTTGCGGGCAGCGAGCATCTTCTTGTAGATGGGGTAAGTACTCAGCGCCATACCCATACCGATCACACCGATGACAATGCCGGGAACCATAGCACTCGCCAAACCGATCACTGCGCCGATCTCGGTCATAACAAGGCTCATACCTGCGCCCATAATGATGGCGCTAAAAGCGCCGTAGGTATAAGCGAATACATTGGCAGGACGCTTGACCTTCGCATCCAGCGTTTTGAGCGCATCCAGCTCTGTGTGCTGCTTTTCCGTGTACTGTGTGCGAATCTTTTGTACCAAAAATTCCTGATCGTTACTTGACATATATATTACCTCTTTCATTTTTATAGATTCTTTTATTCCAACGAATACAGGCGCATTCTAACCCGTGAAGATTTATAATTATTTTCCGAAATGTTTGAGAAATGTTAATTTCCAAAAGAATCAGCCTGCGCAGAAAAATTCTGTGCAGGCTGATTCTTTAGGACTTTTTATCTTTTGAAGGTAGTTTTCATTGTCGTTGTATAGCTTTCGCCGGGGGCAAGGCGGGCAGTTGCCGGCTTGTTCTCCCAAGAGATGTCCTCGGTAATAGGACTGGGTGTAGAATGCCAAGGCTCGATGCACACAAATCGAGGTGTGCCCGGCTTGCTCCAAATCAGGTTATACGGTGTTTTCGAAATGTCGCAAATCACCGCCCGGTCGGAATCCTTTTCATAAATACCCAAAGTATCCGACTGCAGACCCACCATCAGGTGACTTCCGTTTTCAAAAAGCTGCTCGTCAACGGGAATCTCCTGCATATTCTTACCCAAATAATAGGTAACCACACCCTCAGGATTAAAAAGGAGGCAGATCGGGGATTCCAGCTTGTCAAAACGCAGCGCATAATCCGCATATGTATGGTCTTTGTCAAAGGGAATCGCAAAGGCAGGATGGAAGCCGATACCGAAGGTAAACGCCCGATCGCCGGTATTTTTCACCCGGAGGGAATGGTGGAGCGTATCTCCGTCCAAACGGAATGTGGACTCCAGCCGGAACACAAAGGGCCATTTCTCCAGAGTTTCAGGGCTGGATACCAGCTCTAAGGCCAAAATATTACTCTCACAGCGCACCATCGTATGCTCAAACCGACGGGCAAAGCCGTGGATCTCGCCTTCATAAATCTTTCCGTCTACAGTAAACTTACCATCCGGCAGTACGCTTGTATAGGGGAACAAGATCGGCGCTTGCCCTCCCCAAACCGCGGGGTCCCCCTCCCAAATATGCTCTGTGCCATCTTCCTTGCATATAACGCTGCAAAGCTCTGCACCCAGAGAATTGACGGTAATTCTCAGTTTTTCGTTCTCAATGGTGTATTTCATAAAGCTCCCCCTTAGAAAATTTGTTGTGCAATGAACCAAAGAAGGACGATGCCGCCCAGTATGATGCGGTAAATACCGAAAGCTGCAAAGCTCTTTTTCCGTACATAATCCATCAGCGCCCGGATGACCAGCAGGCTCACGCCAAAGGAAACCGCGCAGCCAACCGCCAGCAAAATAAGTTCTGTGCCTGATGCACCCACACCGGACAGCAAAAATTTCAGCAGCTTCAGGGCGCTGGCGCCCAGCATCGTGGGAATGGCAAGGAAGAAGGAAAACTCTGCACCGGCAGGCCGTGCTACTCCCAAAATAATGGCGCCTAAAATCGTTGAGCCGGAGCGGGAAGTGCCGGGAATGAGGGCGAGGCACTGAAATGCGCCAATGCACAGGGCGGTGCGATAGTCAATGTCGTAAACTTCCCCGATTTTCGCAGGCTTTTGCCGATCCTTCTTCTCCAGAAACAGAAATGCCACGCCGTAAACCACAAGTGCAACAGATACCACAATATGGTTATAAAAATGGGCATCCATCCAATCATCCAAAAGGATCCCGATGATCGCGGAGGGCAGCACCGCCGCCACCACCTTAAACCAAAGCTGCCAGGTCTGCTTCCGTTCCTCGGCTTCTTTTTTAGGGGAGAAGGGATTTAGCTTATGGAAGAACAGCAAAATCACTGCTAAGATCGCGCCAAGCTGGATAACCACCTGAAACATCTCGTAGAATTCAGGGGAAACCTTCAGTTTTACAAGGGCATCCAGCAGGATCATATGTCCCGTAGAAGAAATGGGCAGCCACTCGGTAATGCCCTCTACAATACCGAAAAGCACGGCTTTGAGGATCTCGATAAATGTATCCACTATGTAACCTCCTGTCATCTTATTAATTTGATTATACTTGCCAAGAGAATAGAAAGCAAGTAGAAAATAACCCCGAAATCCCTTCCCCCGGGGGGAAGGTGGCCGAGCAAAGCGAGGTCGGATGAGGAATGCGGGAGATAATCTTATTTATTAGAATTTCTTTTGACTTATGCTGCACGCCATTCCTCACCCGGTTTTTGCAGAGCAAAAACCACCCTCCCCCCGGGGGAGGGGATATTGCGCTATATAAAACAGGGATCTTGTTAACATTTTGGGGCGAAACTCTTTACAAATTATTCACCCATAGGCTATAATATTGGGTATAATGATAGAAAATCAAAACTTTTACTTAGGAGGACCTGTTATGGCAACCACCATTCTCCTTATTGAAGACGATCGGAATATCTCCGAGCTTCTGCAGCTTTACTTAGAAAAAGAGGGCTACAGCGTCAATACCGCCTATGACGGACGGCAGGGACTGGAACTTTTCCGCACTGTGCAGCCTGACCTTATTTTGTTGGACGTAATGATGCCGGTGATGAACGGTTGGGATACCTGCCGCGCCATCCGGGCAGAAAGTCAGGTGCCTATCATTATGCTCACCGCCAAAAGTGAGACCGACGACAAGGTACTGGGTCTGAAAACCGGTGCAGATGACTATATCACCAAGCCCTTTGAAATGCGGGAGGTTCTTGCCCGCATCGAAGCCATTTTGCGTCGTACCATCAGCCACCCCAAAAACACCAACCGCCTTGTATTTGATCGTCTGATCATCGATATGGACGCTTTTGAGCTGATTATCGACGGCAAAAAGGTAGATGCGCCCCCAAAAGAAATGGAGCTTCTCCATTACTTAGCCTCCACACCCAATCGGGTCTATACCCGCAACCAGCTTTTGGACGAGGTCTGGGGCTTTGACTACTTTGGCGACTCCCGAACGGTGGATGTCCACGTCAAGCGGCTCCGTGAAAAACTGGAAAACGTCTCCGAAAAGTGGTCCCTTAAGACCGTTTGGGGCGTTGGCTATAAATTTGAGGTTTTGTAAGTATGCGCAGCTATTTTAGCCGGATCTTTGTTTTGGGTACGCTTCTGTTACTTGCAACGCTGATCATCGTGGGTTCTTTTTTCCACATCATCGTTCGCAGCTATCTTAACGATACTACCCTTGCAGAGCTGAAAACCAACAGCAATACCATTGCGCGGCTGGCAAGCGCCTATTTTATGGAGGATGAAATGTCCGGCCACGATTTCCTTGTAAATATCAGTGTTGCCGCCAGCGTTTCCGGTGCCGACGCAGTCATATGCGATACAAAAGGCAGGCTGCTCCTTTGCTCTGATGCACCTATGGGCTGTATCCATCAAGGCAGACAGGTATCCGAGGCATTTGTTGAAAGAGTGCTTTTGACCGGCTCTGTAGCAGATACCGGTGTCCTTTCCGGTCTTTATGAAACGCCGCGATACGTGGTCTCTGTCCCGGTACTGGCAGACAACGGCACACCGGTAGGCATTGTCATTCTGTCTGCACCCCTGTCCGAAACCTCCCGCGTTCTCACCCGACTCAGTAACTTCTATATTTATATTTCCGGCATTACCATCGTGGGCGCGCTTCTCATTATGCTCATTTTGGTCAGGAAGCAGAGCACACCGCTAAAAGAAATGGTAAATGCTGCTGTGGCCTTCGGACACGGGGATATGTCCGCCCGGATCCGGGTCAACAAGTACGATCCCTTAGAAGTGCAGGAGATGGCTATTGCCTTTAATAATATGGCAGTCTCTTTGGAAAAAATGGATGCCCAGCGTACAGAATTTGTGGCAAACGTTTCGCATGAGCTAAAGACACCGATGACCGTCATCGGTGGCTATGTGGACGGCATTTTAGACGGCACCATTCCTCCGGAAAAGCAGGAATACTATATGCAGATCGTCTCCCACGAGACCAAGCGGCTGAGCCGTTTGGTGCGCAATATGCTGGAGATTTCCCGTATGCAGGCAAAAGAGGGCTTCACCGAGGAAGAAAAACTCCGGTTTGACATTTGCGAATGTGCCGGTCAAGTCCTTCTGTCCTTTGAGCAGCGGATCGTAGAAAAGGAGCTGGCGGTAGATGTACAGTTCCCGGAGGATCCTCTCTATACCATGGCAAACAAAGATGCCATCGTCCAAGTCCTGTATAACTTAGTGGACAATGCCGTTAAGTTCTGTAAGCAGGGCGGACAGCTCCGGCTTACCATTACAGATACCGACGGAAAGATCCGCATTACCGTGGCAAATGACGGTCCTGCCATCCCTGCCGAAGAGCTTCCCTTCGTCTTTGAGCGATTCCATAAGTTAGACAAGAGCCGCAATCGTAAGCAAGAGGGTTGGGGACTCGGTCTTTATATCGTCAAGACCCTTGTTTGCGGCCACGGGGAGGACATTTCCGTTACCAGCCGGGAAGACGATACCGCCTTTACTTTTACACTGCCTTCGGTAATTTGAGGTATTTTATGAAACAAAAAGAAGAACTGCATTCCGTTAACGAATACCGTACCGGTGGCACCGCTTTTAATCCGCTCAGCGGCCTGTTTGCCGCCAGCGTCTTGGTGCTTTCCATCGTAACCGTCACACTCCTTTCCGGCACGTTTTTGCTGCTGCAGGCGGAGCCGCTGAGCAGTCAAAAATCCCTCGCGGTACTGACGCTCTCGGAGGAGTCCCACACACCGGAGGATTCTCTCTATATGGAGGGTGAGGTGGTCAATTGCACCGATATAGGCTTTACCTGTCAAGGTATTTCCAATTTTTGCAGAAAGCTGTACGCCCTTCCCACCGGTGTCTATGTCATCCACGTAGATGCAGACACGCCCGCTGCAAAGCTGGGCATCCTGCCCGGTGATATTTTGGTAGGTGTCAATAAAACACCGCTTCACACGCCGGCAGTCCTACAAGCCGCTTTGGCACAGTGCCCGGAAAACGGTGTAGTGGCTTTGGATTTTTACCGAAAAGAAAAGATCTTTACTTTATTTTTTGCCCCCGGAGATAACCTATGGAAATAATTTACGAAAAAGAATACCGGCTTACAGATATGCAAACCGATGCCTTTGGCCGGGCGAAACCTTCTGCACTGCTCTCTTTCGCGCAGGACATTGCCGGTGCGCACGCAGCCCGTCTTTCCGATAACTGGGAGCAATTGCAGGAAAAACACCTTTTTTGGGCTGTTACACGGCATTATTTAGAAGTTTTCTCTCTGCCAAAGGTCGGGCAGACCATTCTGCTCCGCACTTGGCCTATGGTCACCACACGGGTGGCATACCCCCGTGCAGTAGAAGGCTATGGGACGGACGGCACAAAACTCTTTCGTATGGTCAGCCTTTGGGTGCTGATGGATACCGAGAAACGCAGCCTGGTGCTGCCGGGCAGGGGAGGACTTCGTATTGACGGCTGTAACCGGGGCTGTGAAGCGCCGCTGCCCGTCTCCCTTGCGCCTGCTGCCTATGAAAGCATTGCCTCCCGGACCGTGCAGTATTCCGAGCTTGATCGGAACGGGCATATGAATAATACCCGGTACTTAGACTGGATCAATGACCTGCTGCCGCTCCACTTTCACAAAACCCACGAAATCCAAAGCTGCACCGTCTGTTATCTGCAGGAATTGCTGCCGGGAGATGCTTGTTCCCTTCGTTGGCAGATGGACGAAACAGGTCTTCTCCGGCTGGACGGTGTCCTTTCCGATTCCACCCAGGAAAAACGCATTTTCGCCGCGCAGGTACAGTTTACAGACTGTGTTCTGTAAACCAAATTGCGATTTCCCGAAAAAAGGACAAATTTGTCGAAAACCCTGCTGATTTCCCGTAAAGCCGTAACTTGCAAGGGATTTTGCGCAGTTTTCCCTGTGGATAACCCTGTGGAAAATGTGGATAACTTCAAACAATTTTACAAATTTTCAAACATAATTTTAAGTTTATGTTAACACATTTTTCCGCAAACGAATTAATAATTTGTAATTCGTAATTTGTAATTGAGAATTTCTTTCCCATAGCTTATAATACTACTATAAACTCTCTTATTTTGGCGGTATTTGCGATGATTTTCGGTTTTTGCACATTAGGCTGTAAGGTCAATCAATATGAGACCCAGGCAATGGAGCAGCTCCTCCTATCCGAGGGGCATACTGTTGCGCCCTTTTCTGAAAGATGCGATGTCTATATCATCAACACCTGCTCTGTCACTGCCGTTGCAGACAAGAAAAACCGGGCCATCATACGCCGCTGCCGGAAGGCAAACCCCGATGCCATCATCGCAGTTTGCGGCTGTTATCCCCAGCGAGATATGGACGCTGTAGCCGCTTTGGGCGCAGATGTGATCGGCGGCAGCAGTGACCGGGTCCAATTCCTGCAAAATATTATGACTTTTTACCGGGAGAAAACGTCACTTTTTCAGGTGGATAACGCCCTTTTACGGCACCGTTTCGAAATTCTCCCTCCCGGCGGCCTGACAGGACGCACCCGCGCCATGCTGAAGGTGCAGGACGGCTGCCAGAATTTCTGCACCTATTGCATTATCCCTTACACCCGCGGACCGATCCGCTCCGCCACGGTAGAATTGGCAGTAGAACAGGCAAAGGTGCTGCAGGCAAAGGGCTATCGGGAGCTGGTGATCACCGGTATTGAGATCGCCTCTTGGGGACGGGATCTCCCCGGCAGACCCGATCTTTCGGTGCTTTTGGAAGCGCTGAGTGAAGCGGTGCCTGAAATACGGCTGCGCCTCGGCTCTTTGGAGCCACGGATCATTACCGAGGAATTTTGCGAAAAGATAAAAGCGCTCCCCGGACTTTGCCCCCACTTCCATCTTTCTATGCAGTCCGGCTGTGACAGTGTTCTTGCCCGGATGAAACGGAAATACAATACCGCCCGGTATTTAGAAAGTGTTCTTTTGCTCAAAAAGCATTTCCCTGGCTGCGCCATCACCACGGATATGATCGTCGCCTTCCCCGGAGAAACAGAAGAAGAATTTCAGCAGAGCCTCCTATTTATAGAAAAATGCGGCTTTGCGGATATGCATATTTTCCCCTATTCCCGCCGTCCCGGCACACCGGCAGATAAAATGCCCGGTCAGCACAGCAACGAAACCAAAGAAAACCGGAGCCGCGCTGCCATTGCCGTAGCAGAAAAAATGTCGAAGCGCTATCGGGAGAATATGATAGGGAAGCAGTATGCGGTTCTTTTTGAAGAAGCAGAGGATGGCTTCTTTATCGGCCATGCACCTAATTATGTAAAAATCTATGCCCAAACCCAAAAAGATCTGCACAATCAGGTTCTTCCCGTGCGGATCTCAGCCCCCTTCCGGGACGGTGTGCTGGCACTTTTGGAAGATATATCCGATTGGAAAAGTAAAGAGTTATTTTTGAATTTTTGAGGGAGAAAAAGAAAGATTGTAGGAATTAACAATCTGAGAGATCTATTTTGTGGTTGATCAGGCGTGAGTTTTGTGAAAATTGCATAAAAGAGTA
>SVLZ01000076.1 GCA_015067665.1 Oscillospiraceae bacterium
AAACCAAAACAGAAATGATCGGCACGGCAGTACGCCGTCTGCTGGAGATCAATACAGAAAAGAGAGATAAACAATGGCAAAAGGATATGTGATCTATAATCCTCTGGCCGGAAACGGCAATGCGGAAGAGGATGCAAAGCTGCTGCAAATGGTGCTTGATGAAGACATGGAATATTACGACATGACCCGGATCACCAATTATGCAGCATTTCTTTCCGGTATGGAAAAGGATGACTATTTGGTGATTGTTGGCGGTGACGGCACACTGAATCGCTTTGTTAACGATACGAATGGCATTGATATCTCACAGGAGATTTTTTATTTCCCATCCGGCAGCGGAAATGATTTTGCAAGAGATGTTGGTACAAACGGAAACCCCGTGGTGATCACTCAGCATCTGAAGAACCTGCCCAGCGTGGAGGTCAACGGCAAACGCTACCGCTTTATCAATGGCGTTGGCTTTGGCATTGACGGCTATTGCTGCCAGGTAGGCGACAAGCTAAAGAAAACGCCTGGTAAGAAGGTCGACTATACTGCCATTGCCATAAAGGGACTGCTGTTCCACTTTGCTGCCCGAAACGCAAAGGTTACCGTGGACGGAAAAGAATATGCCTATAAAAAGGTCTGGATCGCACCGACAATGCATGGCCATTACTATGGCGGCGGCATGATCCCAACACCGGGGCAGGACCGCAACTCCGGTACGCTGTCACTGATGCTGTTCCACGGCGCAGGCAGACTCAGAACGCTGTGTGTATTTCCCGGCATTTTCAAGGGAACGCATATCAAACACAAAAAGATGGTAGCCGTACATACTGGCAAAGAGATCACAGTGGAATTTGACCGTCCAACACCTTTGCAGATCGACGGTGAAACCATACTGGATGTGACCCGATATACCGCAAGAGCGGCGGTGTGCAATGTGAAAAAGACAAAGGAGAAAGTATTATGTTAAAACGCAATTTGGGCAGTGTGGCTATGAGCCTTGCTGAGATCGTTATCGGTATTCTGCTGCTGGTGGACCCGGTGGGGTTTACCTCAGGCATCATTGTTGCCTTTGGTATTCTTCTGATGATTATAGGCGTTGGCACCACGGTTAATTATTTCTGTACCGGGCCTGAGGAAGCGGCTGCCGGGCAACTTTTGGCGAAGGGTCTGCTGGAGCTTTTGGGCGGTGCTTTCTGCGCCTTTTGTTCCCGCTGGTTTATCGCAACTTTTCCGGTGCTTACGCTGGTTTACGGTGTGGTGATCCTGATTGCGGGTGTCACGAAGCTGCAGTGGACTGTTGATATTATCCGTATGAAGCGGAGCAATTGGCTTTGGATGGCGATCAGTGCAGCTATCTCGGTTCTTTGCGGCATCACAGTCATTACAAACCCCTTCAGTACCACAGCCGTTTTGTGGATGTTTATCGGTATTACTCTGATCGTGGACGCAGTTTTCGATATGATCGGCGGTATTTTCGGTAACCGGGAAAAGCGGGGATCTGTGGGGGATACGCAGAAAGAAGATGTATGAAACTGTGGCTCGGACTGTGAAGAACAAGCAGACAGATGAGGAATAATCCTAAGGAACACCAATCCCCGGTACAGCCTGAAAAGCTGTACCGGGGATAAATTTTTGCGATAGTTGAATTTGAGTTGATATTTCTGCGGTATTCTTTGAGGCATATAATGGAGGGACTGTAATGAGCGAGAAGAAAACATCAGCATTGTTTAGAGCTATAAAGTGGTGTGTGAGGTTGATTTACCCCAAGATCCAGGTGGAGGGCATTGAAAATCTACCTGACGAGCCGGTGGTCATTGTGGGAAACCACTGCCAAATGAACGGCCCTATCGTTGGTGAACTGTATGTGCCCGGAGAGCCTTACATTTGGTGCGCCGGAGAAATGATGCATTTAAAGGATGTGCCGGAATATGCCTTCCGGGATTTTTGGAGTCAGAAGCCTGGGTGGACACATCCGTTTTATAAGCTGCTTTCCTACATTATTGCACCGCTGTCGGTCTGTATATTCAACAATGCCCGGACCATCGGTGTGTATCACGATACCCGTATTCTCTCCACCTTCAAAAACACCGTAAAAAAGCTGCAGGAGGGAAAAAGCGTGGTGATCTTTCCGGAGCATGATGTGAAGCATAATCATATCGTCTATGATTTCCAGGATAAGTTTATTGACATTGCGAAGCTCTATTGCAAGAAGACCGGAAAGGAATTGTGCTTCGTCCCAATGTACATCGCACCGAAGCTGAAGAAGCTCTGTCTGGGTAAGCCGATGCGGTTCTGCGCTGACGAGCCGATGGATGCAGAGCGTAGCCGGATCTGTACTTACCTGATGGATGAAATTACCGCGATTGCTGAGGCTCTGCCGGAGCATACTGTTGTTCCGTACCGGAACATCCCAAAGAAAGATTATCCATCCAATCGCCCTAAGGAGCATGCTTATGAAAAAGCCGGTAGTTGATTATCGCACATTCCGCTTGCGAAAGATAAATGAGCCGCAGTTTTCTCATCTGAAGCTGCTTTTGGGATGGGTTGGCTATTTTATTTTGTATTTCCTGACGGAAAACCTCATACCGGCGGAAAACTGCCATCCGGTACATATGTGGCTGGATGATATGATCCCGTTCTGTGAGTGGTTTTTGCTTCCTTATGTGTTCTGGTATGCACTGATCGTTTTTTCTTTGGGATACTTCCTGCTCTACAATGTGGATAGCTTCAAACGGCTGCAGACCTATATTATTATCACGCAGATCCTTGCTATGGTTTGTTATATTCTTTACCCCACGCGTCAGGATCTGCGGCCCGCAGAGTTTGCAAATGATAATTTTCTGACCCGGTGCGTGGGCTTTTTGTATGCCTTCGATACCAATACCGGTGTGTGTCCGTCGCTCCATGTGGCATATTCTTTGGGCATCGCCTCTGTTTGGACAAAGGAAAAGGCATCGCATCCGGTCTGGCGGGCGTTCGTAGTATTTTCAGTTATTATGATTTGTCTTTCCACCATGTTTATCAAACAGCACTCGGCAGTGGATCTGTTTGCGGCGATCCCTGTGTGCCTGATTGCGGAAGGCTTTGTTTATCGGGATCGATACTTTAGAAAGAAATAGAGGGATCGTTATGGAAAAGAGGCTTCACCTTTATGTGAGCAAGAAGCATCCTGCACTTTGGCTGACAGGACTACTGATGCTGGCATCTGTTGTTGCAAGGATCGCTGTGTTCTCCCGGATAGAGGACATTAGCGTATGGCGACAGATCGTATGGCCTTCGATAGCGGTTGTTCTGTTCGTTTTAATGGCATTTTTGACTGGTGAAGAAATGCTGTACAGAACTGCCGTTCCAGTGTGGATGCTGGGTATCTGCGAAATGTGGCAACTGTATTTTGTGCTTGCAGGCAGACCCTTACTGCTTGTGCTTGCTTGCATTGGTATCCTCTTTTTCTGCGGCAGCTACACATCGATCCTTGCAGGACGGCATAAGCCCTGGCTGCTGCTGCCGCTATATTTGCTGGTCCTGGCTATTGTTGGGTATATGCATTGGCAGCTTGCTGCTCAGTCACGCTCTGCGACAACGCTTCTTCCCGGTTATCTGCTGATCGCAGGCTTTATCACTATGCTCTTTGCACTCAAGGTACATACGGATGGCAAGTATCATCCTACCTGGAAAGACCGCTCCGACGGTCGCTACATCCGATCCTCACCGGCAATCGAGCAGATCACGCCGTTCATTATGCCAGATCGCTGTGGTGCAAATATTCTTTTTGACGAGTCTGTGGAGATATCTGAGCTTGATCGGTATGTCCGTACCAAACGCAGGGAGGGTATGCCCAATTTTGGTATGACCCACGCCATTATCGCTGCCTATGTACGAACTGTGGCCAGATATCCGGCACTGAATCGTTTTGTGGCAGGTCAGCGGATCTATTCCCGCGGCGAGGATATTGCGGTATGTATGACTGTGAAGAAGGAAATGACCAAGGAGTCTCCGGACACGGTGATCAAGGTCCATTTCCATCCCGGTGACACCGCACAGGATGTGTACGAGAAATTTAATGCCGCTGTCGCAAGCGCAAAGGACGAAATGGAGGATTCCAATGTAGACGATGCTGCGGGTATCCTCACCTCCACGCCCCGGATGGTGCTGAAGCTTGTGGTGTGGTTGGTTAAGGTTTTGGACTATTTTGCTATGGCACCAAAATTCTTGCTGGAACTGAGCCCCTTCCACGGAAGCATATATTTTACTTCTATGGGCAGTCTGGGCATTAAGCCGGTATATCATCATCTTTATGATTTTGGCACTGTGCCTGCCTTCTGTGCCTTTGGCAGAAAACGCCGTGCGGAAGAGATCAAAGACGGTGCAGTAGTAGAATGCAAATATATGGATCTGCGCTTTAACCTGGATGAAAGGATCTGTGACGGCTTCTATTATGCATCTTTGATCAAGTACTTCCTGCGTCTGCTGTCCCATCCGGAAGTGTTGGACAGACCGCCGGAAACGATACAACGGGATATTCCATAAATGAACACAGGGTACGAACTGTACCTTGTGTTACCAAAGAAAACAATGTAAAATAATGCCCTCCCTGGACAATCAATCCGGGGAGGGCATTTTTGCGTTTCATTTGCGGTTGTCAGCAAATTGTCAGCAAATCAAAAAAGAAAAATAAAAAAGTTCGAAAAACACCCCGGAAACAATCATTTCCAGGGTGTTTTTTTGTGACCCGCTGGAGCTTCGTTTGCATCCCCGGCTGCGCCGTGGATAGAGGTTCCGCTGCGTCCAGCCGCAGCGGGCAACGCTTGTCCGCGTTGCATTTAATTTTTCGAATCTCCGCGTGCATAAAAAAATAAACCACCCTGATGGGTGGTTTGTTTTTTTTGGTGACCCGCTGGAGATTCGTTTGCATCCCCGGCTGCACCGTGGATAGAGGTTCCGCTGCGTCCAGCCGCAGCGGGCAACGCTCGTCCGCGTTGCATTTACAACATTCGAATCTCCGCGTGCATAAAAATAAACCACCCTGATGGGTGGTTTCAGACCGTAGAAAAACCCCTGTTTTGCGTTAAGCAAGACAGGGGATCAAAATATATTTAGTGGAAATAATTGAAATAATAAAGGAAATATAGCTGGAATGGGTGTCTTTCCAGTGCCAGTTAG
>SVLZ01000012.1 GCA_015067665.1 Oscillospiraceae bacterium
CCACCGGGCCAGATAGTGGTGGGAACAACAGGGCTCGAACCTGTGACCCCATGCTTGTAAGGCATGTGCTCTCCCAGCTGAGCTATGCTCCCCTACCAGGCTCGCCGAGAACATCTCAGCGACGGGTATCATTATACACAGACAGACCCCTTTTGTCAAGGCTTTTTTTATAATTTTTTCGAGAATTTTTTTGAGAATTTTCAGCCCGGAAAAACCGGCATTTTCCGGGCTTTTTTCCCTGTTTTACAGACCATTGAGGATAGCTTTTACATCCTCAGGTGTAAAAGCATAAACAGTATCGCAAAATTGGCACTCTACCGGAAACGCTTTTCCCTCTTCCATAATTTCCGTGAGTTCCTTTTTACCCAAGCTGATCAGTGCCGCTGTCACCCGTTCGCGGGAACAATAGCAGCGGTATTCAATAGGAGCCGTCTCCATAAATACCACACCAAGATCACCAAGCACAACACCCAAAATATCTTCCGGTGTCATCCCTTGCTCCAGCATTGCCGTAACCGCACCGGCCTTCTGAATGCCACGCTCCACCATATCAATGGTCTCTTCCGGGGCACCGGGCAAAAGCTGGATCAAATAGCCACCGGCAACCTTAACGGACTGATCCCGATCTACCAGAACGCCAAGGGCACAAGCCGTTGGTGTCTGTTCACTTTGGGCAAAGTACCGCGTCACATCATCTCCGATCTCACCGGATACAAGGGGTACAGAGCCCACATAAGGTTCCTTCATCTGCAAGTCGCGAATAACCGTTAACGTGCCGTCTGTGCCCACTGTAGCGCCCACATCTAATTTACCGGGATGCTTTTCCTGCAAAGCTACATTAGGCTGTGTCACGTAGCCTCGGACATTGCCCATAGAGTCAGAAACACAGACGATGGAACCGATCGGACCGCCGCCCTTAATCTGCAGGGTCATAGAACCGTTTTCCACTTTTTGCATATTGCCCATCATAGAGGCCGCGGTCAACGCACGACCAAAGGCCGCCGTTGCGTTAGGTGTGGTCTTTTGTATTTCTGCGCCACGACGCACCGTCTGCGTAGATCGGATCGCCACTGCTTTTACATATCCGTCAAGGGTCATTCCCCGCACTAAATAGTCCTGCATTTCACTCTTCCCTTTCTCGCCTTAAAGTAGATCCGCTGATCATTTGCGTCAGGCGGCGCCATACGGCCGTCCCCAAAGACTTCAATATGGGTAAACCCCGCTTCTTTTAGATACTGTGTAAGCTGTGCCTGCGAGTATGCATACTCTTCGTGCACCTCTTCGCTGCGCTCCCAAAGGTCACCGCGACGTTGAAAAATATCCATACCATAGGTACAGATTTTGGTCTGCTTATCAAATTCACCGCGCCACACACAGAACACATCGTCGTCCTCGTCCAGAAAGACCTGTTCGTCCATTGCCTGCAGCTTTTCCGGGGTATTCACATCAAATATGAAGCATCCGCCGGGATTAAGCACTTTATATACCCGCGCAATTACCTTTCGGCAATCCTTTGGATCGGTAATATAATCTAAGCTATCCAAAGCACAGACCGCAAGATCTACACCACGGGGCAGCTGCAGCTGCGTCAGATCCTGACAAACAAATAGCGGCGCATTTTCCATTTCCGCAGTCTTGGAATAAGCAACCGAAAGCATATCCTCAGACAAATCAACACCGGTTACACATATCCCCTGCTTTGCCAGCAGCACAGAAACAGAACCTGTCCCGCAGGCAAGGTCTACAGCCGTTTTTGGGTGGAGTTTCTCTTTGTCTAAAATGTCCTGATAAAAGGCAACAACGCGGGCATAATCCACGTCGTTTGTCAAGCGGTCATAGCTTTCCGCCAAAGCACCGTACGCATTCATAGTGTACCTCACAAAAAACATCCCGGGCATTGCCCGGGATGCCCTTATTTATCTCTTATTGAAAATGCCCAAAACATCGTCGATCTCGCTCATCTCACCGAAGCCGGTAACGAAGGACTTCTTGGGCTGCGGCTCTTCCTTGTGATCAAAGCCGGTAGCAATAACAGTAACCTGGATCTCGTCCTCCAGCTCATCAGAGCAGGTAGCGCCGAAGATAATGTTTGCATCAGGATTTGCAGCCTCCTGCACGATACCGGCAGCAGTCTCTACATCATCCAAGGTCATCTCAGAGGAACCGCAGACATTAACGAGAACACCGGTAGCACCGTTGATGGAGGTCTCCAGCAGAGGACTTGCAACAGCAGCCAGAGCAGCCTGCTCAGCCTTCTCACGGCCGGAAGCAACACCAACACCCATATGGGCGCGGCCTGCATCCTTCATAACTGCGGAAACGTCTGCAAAGTCAAGGTTAATGATAACACGCTCGGAGTAGCCGACCAGCTCGGAGATGGAAGCAACAGCCTGCTTCAGCACATCGTCTGCGATACCGAATGCATTGGCAAAGGTAATCTTCTGATCGGTGACGTACTTCAGGCGATCATTGGGGATGATGACCAAAGAGTCAACGCGGCCATTGAGTGCTTCAATACCTGCATCAGCCTGGCGCATACGATTTGCACCCTCAAACTTAAAGGGCTTCGTTACAATGCCGACAGTCAGCGCACCAGCCTCACGAGCCAGATCTGCAACAATAGGTGCAGCACCGGTACCGGTACCGCCGCCCATACCCGCGGTGATAAATACCATATCCACGCCTTCTACGATCTTGGCGATCTGCGCTCTGCTCTCCTCAGCAGACATTTTGCCGATCTCAGGCTTGGAACCTGCACCCATACCGCCGGTAAGCTTCTCACCGATCTGCAGCTTATTGGGGCAGACAGACTTATTAAGATCCTGCTTATCCGTGTTGATAACAACAAAGTCAACACCACCAACGCCCGCACTGATCATGCGGTTGATAACGTTATTGCCAGCACCACCGACACCGATTACTTTAATTTTAACTACGCGTTCCTGGAAAGTCTCAGCCATTTCCGTATCCTCCTATGTATTGGCAGACAATAATCTACCCAAATTATAATGTTGCCCCTATATTCTAACGTGAAATTATCATTCGGTCAATAGAAATTCTTTGTTTTTTCTAAATTTTTTATTGTTTGCGCAATATTAGTCAAAAGCTTTGTGATAAACCTCATCCGGCCAAGTAGTAAAGCTGGCATCAAGAATACCGGACTGGTAGGCATCAAGCTGACGGATTGCCTGTACCACAGAGAACACCTTCTTGGGAATTTCGGTGCTTTCACCCAAAAGAATTTGGTATCGATTTCCGTACCAAACCTCGATTTTTCCCATATCGGTTACATCGATCGTCGCAATCTCTCCCAGAATACCGTTTTTTTCCATTTCCTGTGCGATCTGCAAGGCCGCGGCCAGCCGTTCCCGGTTATAAACTGTAACAGGAGCAGTCGCTTCCCCCGTTGCATCAGGCGGATTCTCATAGGCAACCGCAGGCTTTCCTACCTTCGGGCTTTCCAATTGAATGCCTAAAATTCGGGGATAACTCGCAGACGTAGAGGCATCGATCTTTTCGATAACCTTTCCTTCGCAGTTCAGTACCCACCAACCGCCATTTACCTCCTTTACAGAGTATGCCACCGCAGACTCTGTTACGTGGATCACGACAGTGTCCGGCAAACGGATCCCAATGCGAATTTCCTTAATATACGGAAGCTTTGTCAAAATTCTTCCGGCCACTTGCCCTTTGTTAACAGTCAGCAGGTTGGTTCCCGTCACAATCCCGGAAGCCTCCTGCACCTGCAAAACCGTATACTTATCCACACCGGCAACCTCGATCTTCTCCGCCTTGAAGAAAATAGACATACCAAACACAACCGCCAGCACCACTGCTACAACAGTTGCAATGCGGATGAGAAAATGGCTGATATTGATTGGCTTTGCCTCTGTATAGACTGTTTCCTCGTGGTGAGGCTTACCGGCAGGCTGTTTCGGCCGTTTGGGTCT
This sequence comes from Oscillospiraceae bacterium, assembly GCA_015067665.1. Classification (GTDB taxonomy): domain Bacteria; phylum Bacillota; class Clostridia; order Oscillospirales; family Oscillospiraceae; genus Faecousia. Next base: position 3,951 of record SVLZ01000012.1, read on the forward strand.
TCGATCGGTGTTTCTTTCCATTATTTACTCCTCTGTTTTGCCAACGCATACATAATATCGCATAGCTTTTCCGCAGAATCGGGAACAGCGATCTTTAGCAGTGCAGAACGCATAGCAGATGCCTTCTCCTTATCCTCCGTTATGCGCTTCATTTCATCAAACACGCCTTGGGCCGTGCAGTCCTTTTCCAGCAGCAGTATTGCGCCGCCGTTGTCGGACAAAACCCGAGCATTCATTTCTTGGTGGTTGTTGGTCACATTCGGTGACGGGATCAAAATACAAGGGGTACCTGATGCTGCAATCTCGTTACAAGTGGAAGCACCGGCACGTCCGATAAATACATCTGCCGCAGCCACCACTGTAGGCATATTATAGATATACTGAACCATACGAATATCCTCTGTTTTCGACAGGTCCACACCTTTTTCCTTTACCAGATCCGGCATCCAGCTCCAGCCGTAGCTGCCTACCGCATGGATGTGCTGGAACGGAAATCCGGCCGCCTGCTCCAAGCGAAACAGCTCAGCCATCAGCTGATTCATCGCTTTTGCACCTTGACTGCCGAAGGCAGATACCACCACCGGACGGTCATCCAGTTTAAGCTCCTGACGTGCCTTTTCCCGATCGGAGAAGATAAACTCCCGCCGTACCGGCATACCTACCACTTCTACCCTCTCCGGGTGCTTATAGTATTTTCTGCATTCCTCAAAACAAACAAGAACCTTATCCGCCCACTGGGCAGCCATCTTTGTAGTACGGCCGGGAACGGCATTGGCTTCGTGGACGCAGGTAGGAATCCCCATTTGATGCGCTGCAAGAAGCGCAGGATAGCTGGCATAGCCGCCTGTACCAATGACCACATCAGGGCGAAATTCTCTCATAATCTTCTTACAGGCAGGCACAGAGGCCATTACGCAACGCACAGCAAGAACATTACGCTTAAGCGCTTTCCAGCTAATGCCTCTGCGCATACCGTAGGCCTCAATGGTTTTAAGCGCATAGCCCGCCTTAGGGACCAGTTCTTCTTCCATGCTGTTTTTCGCACCGATGAAGAGTATGTTGCTGTCAGGGTAGCGTTCTTTCCATATATTCGCTACGGAGATAGCAGGCATAATATGTCCGCCGGTTCCCCCGCAGGTAAATATCACATTCATAATTTTTCCTCCTGTACGGCTGCCCGGTTCCGATACCGGGAGATACCGAGTACAATTCCCATTTCTCCTAAATTCACCGCCAGCGCCGTGCCGCCATAGGAAAAGAACGGCAGCGCGATACCGGTAGACGGAAGTAAATTTGATACAACACCTAAATTCAGCACCGTTTGCACAGCAATCAGAGTAACCAGTCCGGCAGAGAACACTGTGGAAAACTTATCGGGTGCACGCAAGGCGATCCAGTAGCCACGCAGAATCAGCGCCGCAAAGAGCGCCATAATAAGCAGCGCGCCCACAAGGCCTAATTCCTCGCAAATAATGGCAAAAATATAGTCATTATATTGGAACGGCAGATAGAGATATTTCTGCCTGCTCTTTCCCAAACCAAGTCCAAACAGTCCCCCCGAACCAATCGCATACAGCGACTGTAGGATCTGATAGCCCGTATCCCCCGGATCCTGCTCAGGGTGCAGCCAAGCGGTTATTCTGTCGCCTGCGTAACCCATAAAGCTGACATATACCACAAGAAAGGCAACCGCTGCACCGGCACCGGCCAGCAGCCACTTGGGGTTTGTACCGGCAACATACATCATCACCACAGCCACCATACCCATCAGCATAATGGCAGATAAGTGCTTCTCCAATGCCAGCGGAATCAGAATTCCCATTAGTGCGGCACCGAAGCCCAAAACACCGAAACGAAATTTCTTTGCTTCCTGCCCAAACCCCTTTGTGAGCTTGGCAAAGAGAACGATCATTGCAAACTTTGCAATCTCCGAAGGCTGGAACTGAAGCCCCGCAATATTGATCCACCGCTTCGCGCCGTTTACCGACTGGCCAAACACCAGCACGGAAAGAAGCAGCAAAATACTGATGCCATAAATCGGCCACGCCATTTTCAGCCAAAAGGAAACCGGCACACGGTATAAAACCATCATTGCCACAAGACCGATGACAGCACATACCCCTTGCTTTTGGAGATAACGGGTAGACACCGTATATCCGGTGTCATATTCACTTTGGGCATAGCTTGCAGAATAGAGCATCAAAAGCCCCACCGCAAGCAACAGTAATAGAATAATCAAAAAAGGAATGTCGAAACTTTCTCCCACCGACTGCATTTGCCGGTGGCGGTTCTCTTTGGCGTGCGAAAATCGCTCCGCAGCCATAAATCCTCCTTAGCCTAAGCAATACAATCCGAATCCGCCCAAGGCGGCATCTGATCCGCGCAGACTTCATTTTATTCATTGATGGGCGTCAGCCCATCTGCTTCATAAATTTTTGCCTGAGAGAATCAACCTAACCAATAAGACCGGAAACACTAAACCATGCGACCACGCACATCAGTGCAGACACAGCAGAGAACACCAGTACGATCTTGACCTCTTTCCATCCGCACATCTCGAAGTGGTGGTGGATAGGTGCCATTTTGAAGATCCGCTTACCGTGGGTAAGCTTAAAATAAATGATCTGAATAATATCGGACAGCGTCTCTACGATATACACGAAGCCGACCAAAATGAGCACCAACGGCATATCCAGAGCAAAAGCCATTGCACAGACAACGCCGCCTAAGAACAGCGAGCCGGTATCTCCCATAAAGACCTTGGCAGGATGCCAGTTGTATATGAGGTATGCCAGTACCCCACCTACCAAAGAAGCAGGCAAAATCGCCAAATCCCAGCGCTTCATTATGACAGAAACTGCCGTAAAGAATACCATCACAGGAATGGTTACTGTTCCGCATAGGCCATCCACACCGTCTGTGAGGTTCACCGCATTGACACAGCCCACCATCACGAACATCGCAAAGAAAATATACACAATAGGATGGATGTACACAGTCGTATTGACAAAGGGAATGTATAGATTGCTGGTCATAACACCGGTTTTATACAGTGCATAGAGATAGATCGCAGAAACTGCCATCTGCAGCGCTGCCTTTTGGAATGCGGTAAGGCCTAGATCACGCTTAAATTTCACTTTGCAGAAATCATCCAAAAAACCTACCAAACCGAAGCAAAAGCTCACTGCGAGCACATAAAATGCGGTATATTCCTTTGTTTTCGGTAAATTGATCAGCAAACACAGTATGGTCGCACCCACAAACATAAGGCCGCCCATCAGCGGTGTACCTACCTTTGTATTATGCCAAGTAGGGCCAATGTCATGAACCGACTGGCCGGTTTTCAGCGCCCGCAGAAGGGGCAGCAGGATATATCCCAAAACGCCCGAAGCAACAAAGCCAATCAGAACGGTGATGAGTACTCGTGTCATTATAGTGTCCTCCGTTTTTCTTTAGTCCTGCAAAAAAGCCTCCAAAATAAGCTCCATTCGCATACCGCGTGAGCCTTTGAAAAGCAGCACATCGCCGGGCCGGGCAGCAAGCTTCAGCGCCTGCACCAGACGTTCCCGATCTGTAAATGCTCTGGCCTTACCTACCATTCCGCCGGTAACTGCGCCGTTGAGCATCCGCTCACCGGCAGGTCCGTAAGCAAAGAGCAGATCCGCCTTTTCTGCGGCAATTCTGCCAATCTTATAATGCTCAGCCTGGGCATTTACGCCAAGCTCCAGCATATCTCCAAGAACAGCGATCCGTCTTCCCTCTTTACTGCCCAGCACATTCAGCGCAGCAGCCATAGACTCCGGTCCTGCATTGTAGCTGTCATTGATGATTGTAAAGTCCTTGATTCTGTAAATACTCTGTCTGCCCTCCATATTAGAAAAAGCAGCCAATCTTCGCTGTATATCCGCCGGCGTCACACCCATTTCAAGAGCAACGCTGATGGCAGCGAGCGCATCAGAGACGTTGTGGATCCCATCCAGCGGCAGCGTGACCGTAAATGCCTCCTGCCCGGCTCTAACCGCAAACTGGGTACTGCCATCTCCCTCTGTTATCTGACTGCCCCGCACAGCGGCATCCGGATTGTCAAGTCCGAAATATACCTTGCGGAAATCCTGATTCAGTCGCTGGCCCCAAAGGAGTCTGTCGTCACCGTTTAGGATCAATACACCGTTTTCCGGCATACCTTCCCGGATCTCCAGCTTTGCCTGTAAGATACCTTCCTTAGATCCCAGATGTTCAATATGCATCGTTCCGATATTGATTATCACACCAATATCCGGTTTGGCAATTTCTGTCAAATAGGCAATCTCCCGGAAATGGTTCATACCCATTTCCAGCACCGCAACCTCTGTGTTTTCCGGCATTTCCAAAATAGCCATAGGCATACCGATGTCGTTATTGTGATTAACCGGTGTTTTCGAAACTTTATATGTGCCTTCCAGTACTGTCGCGATCATTTCCTTTGTGGTGCTTTTTCCCACAGATCCGGTAACTGCAACCACCTTCATATTCAAATGCTGACGCGCATTGCGGGCGATGTTGCCAAGGGCAATGCGGGTATCCTCCACAACAATTGCAGGATAATCCCCATCTGTGTGGGTGCAAAGGACCGCTGCCGCGCCTTTTTCCAGTGCTGCAGGAATAAAGTCGTGTCCGTCACGCACGCCTTTGAGGGCAACAAAGAGTTGTCCTGCCTGTAACTTCCGGGTATCATTGTTGGCACCCAAAAAGGTAATATCCTTATACTTAGGGTCGATCTTGCCACCGCACCACTCGGCAGCCTGCTGTAAGGTGATCTTGCCCATTTTACCGCCTCATTTCTGCAAGATAGTCTGCGATGATTTCTCTTTCATCCAAGTGATGCTTTATGCCGCAAACTTCCTGATATGTTTCATGGCCTTTTCCTGCCAATACAATTATATCATCTTTTTTGGCAATGTCCATAGCCAGTCTGATAGCTTGGGGACGATTTTCCACGATCTCGTAATTATTCTTCTCGACCCCTGCCACAATTTGCCGAATAATAGACATCGGCTCTTCCGTTCTGGGGTTATCGGAGGTAATAATCGCAATATCTGCCATATCCGTACCGATTTTACCCATAATAGGCCGTTTTACCGGGTCTCGGTCACCGCCGCAGCCGAAAACTGCGATGAGTCTTCCCTTGCAGATAGATTTTAGAAGCGTCAGTACATTCTCAAGGCCATCCGGTGTGTGGGCATAGTCAATGAGAATCGTGTAATCCTTGCCGGGCGTGGGAACCACTTCCACCCTGCCCTTGACGCTTTTTGCGGTTTTGAGTGCCTCTGCAGCAGACTGCAGGGAAATGCCAAGGTTATGGGCAATTCCCAATACTGTCAGTACATTATAGACCGTGAAAAGGCCGGGAATAACCACCTCAACCTCTGCCTCTTCGCTGCCACATACTGCCGTGAAGCGCACACCGTCGGCAGGCAAAGAGATATTCTTCGCATAAAGACCGGCCTCATTCTTTACCGAAATCGTCAGCACCGGGCAGGCAGCCTTTGTGAGCATTCTTTGGAACCACGGATCGTCGCAGTTAGCTGCAGCGCTGTCGCAACGGGCAAACAGCTCCGCCTTGGCATCGCAATAGCTCTCCATCGTCTTGTGAAAATCCAGATGATCCTCTGTCAGATTGGTAAACGCCCCCGCTGCAAAATGCAGTCCTGCAATGCGATCCAGTGCAACTGCGTGGGAAGATACCTCCATCACCACGTGGGTACAGCCCGCATCCCGCATTTGACGGAGCAGCGCGTAAAGCTCAAAGCTCTCCGGTGTAGTACGGGAAGCTTCCATTCTCTTCTCCCCGATCATATTTTCCATAGTACCCATAAGACCCACTTTTGCACCGATGGTGTTTTCCAAAACGTGCTTAAGGAGCAGTGTCGTAGAGGTTTTGCCGTTGGTGCCGGTTACACCGATCAGCTTCATATCCGCTGCCGGATCACCGTAATAGTTTTTGCCTAACAGCGCCAGCGCAAGGCGGTCCGAATCCACAAGGATGTAGGGCACATCTTCTGTAGGCTGCACGGCTGTGACGACCGCTACCGCACCTTTTTCCAGCGCCATAGGAATGAAGCGGTTTCCGTCTGTCACAAATCCGGTTACAGCCACAAAAAGGTCGCCCCGGCCTACCTTTCGGGAGTCATAGCAGACACCACGAATTTCCGTTTGCATATCTACGTTCGTTTTTAGCACGTCAATGCCCTGCAGCAACGCGTTTAGTTTCATATTCTTTCTCCTTTGTATCGTTAATCTCTTGCCTGAATATCTGTAAATGTAAGCTTAATAGTCGATCCGGTCTTTACCTTTGTGCTTTTTGCCTCCGACTGCGCAGTCACTACTACGTTTGGCCCTAAGCTCGTATTCCCGGATACCAAAATATATAGTCCCGCTTTTCCTGCCGCCTCTTGCGCCTGGCTTCGGTTCATTCCCGTAAAGTCCGGCACCTCCGTATACGTTACCTGACCTTTTTCGCCAAAATACAGCAGAAGCTGGCTGTCGCCCGGTACACTTTGGCCGGGTGCCGGAAGCTGGGCAGTAACCCTTTCTTCTTCCCCTTGCATAAGTGCAGTCAGCCCCTGATCATTCAGAAGCTTATTGACTTCTTTCACCGTCAGTCCTGTATAATCCGCCACCGCGACCATCTTGCCTGCGGCATCCTTTTCCGTATAATTATGTCCTACCCCAAGATAGGGTAAAATATCCGCCATTACCGCGCCTACTGTAGGCGCCGCCATTACACCGCCGGAAATATATATGCCTGTGGTGCGAGACGGGGTATCCAAAGCCACAAGTACAATATACTGCGGATCGTCCATCGGCGCAACCCCTACGAAGGAGACAATTTTATCCTGCACCCGCTGGCCATTTTCATCGAACACATCGATTTTCTCGCTTGTACCAGTCTTGCCGCCGATGGCAAAGCCTGCTACCTGCGCATTCTTCGCTGTCCCCTCCGTTACAACAGACTGCAAAAGCGCCCGCATTTTAATGGAGGTCTCTTCCTTGATCACTTGACGAATCACAGTAGGTTCTTGCCGCAAAACAACATTTCCTTCCGGGTCCTGCACCTCAGAAACGATATACGGTTCCAAGAGCTTTCCCCCGTTTACCACCGCAGAGATCGCCCGTACAAGCTGCAGGGGAGTCAGCTTAAAAGTCTGCCCAAAGGCGGCAGACGTAAGAGAAGCCGTTCCCCACTTTTCGGTATTAACAATGATCCCTTTATCAAAGAATACACCCTTACTCTCGCCGTTTAAGTCAAAACCCGTCTTTTCTAAGATACCAAAATTCTGAATATACTCGTAAAACCGCTCCCCGCCCAGCTTTAAGCCAATATGTGCAAAAGCCAAGTTGCAGGAATTTTGCAGCGCCTGCGGTGTTTTTTGTGCGCCGTGGCCGGTGGAACGCCAGCAATGAAGCAGCTGTGCTCTTCCGGGGATCTGCTCGGCACCACTGCAATGGAAGCCGGTCTCCAAATCTACCGCACCGCAATCCAGTGCTGCTGCCAAGGTCAGGACCTTAAACGTGGAACCCGGTTCATAGCCGTCAGAAATGCAGCGGTTGCGCCATTGCTTGAGTCGTGCTTCTGTCAGTGCCGTACTATATAGCTGCTTTCCGTTTTCATAAGCTGCGCTGCCCGTCGGACTGTTTTCATAGGCCTGCCGCAAAATTTCCAACGAAGCCTTTGTTTTCTCATTTGCAATTTCCTGATAATTATTGGGATCATAACTCCCCAAAGTCGCCATTGCCAGGATCTCCCCGGTATTTACATCCATCACCATACCAAATGCGCCATTTTGCACATCGTATCGATGGATGGCATCCTCCATTTGCTTTTCGAGGATCTTTTGGACAGTTGCATCCAACGTCAGGATCACATTGCAGCCCTTTTGCGATGCCACATATTTTTCATAAGAAAAGGGCATATCCATTTCGTTATTGCCCTTTGTGGTGATCACCTTACTGCTGCCGCCCTCTAAGAAACTGTTGTAGGCCGCCTCGATTCCCTCGGAGCCTTGCCCGGAATTGTTGGTAAATCCCAACACCTGTGCTGCCAGCATCCCTTGCGGATAATACCGTTTGGCGCTTGGCTCCAAGTGGATGCCGGAAATATTGTTCTCGTTAATATATAAACGGATCTTCGCAGCCGTTTCCTCATCGATTTGGGCGCCGATCTGTTTATACCGCTTTTTCGTATCCTTACCCTGCTCTATGATCCACTGGGGATCCTTCTCCAGTATCTGACCGAGTACGCGACCGATCTCCTCCAAATTGGCCTTGGATTGCTTCAGCTCATGGGGGTCTAAATAGACATTTTCCACCCCGACCGAGGTGGCAAAAATATTCATATTCCGATCATAAATTAGTCCTCTATCTGCCATCACACGCGTTGTACGGGTTTGATTTCTCAGAGCCAGCTCCGAGTAATAGTCGTAATTTACGATCATCAGGTTATATAGCTGCAGTGCTGCCGGGATAAAAGCTAAAATACCTAACACGGCTGCAACCAGCAAAATACGTCTATGCTGACCGCTGTCTGCACGTACTCTGCTATATACCTTCTTTTTCCTTTTTTCCTTCATAGAACCCCGACCTTTCGATTATGATGGGCAGCAAAGGTAAACCTCGCTGCCCATCTATACTACTTTATCCTATTGGTCGGGGCAGTCTTTATGCAAAAAGTCCTGCTAAAAATGTTCCGATTTGCTCCCAAAGGCTGGGAGCGGCTACCGGCTCCTCAGGAACATACATACGAATATCGGTCTGCGGTGCTTCCAGCTTGGGAATCATACCCAGTGCCAGCGCCAGCTGCCGGACTTCATCCAAATCGCAAACCGCATCAAACTCCGCCTGAAGAGCCGTATTCTTTTCGCTGAGCGACTCTACATACTGTGCCATTTGCACATTTTTCTCCTGCGCAGCCTGCAAGCGAAGCACGCCAATTCCCATAAAAATGATCATACAGACCGCCACCGCTACACCGATCATCGCAAGAGGATCGATGGTCACTACGCGGCGCGTTCTCCGCCTTGCACTCGGAAGCTGCGCTTTTTCCTTTTGCGCAGGTGCGAACTTACGGGCAGCATTTCCCTCAGTGCTGAAATTTATATATCTGATGTCGATTTGATTTGCCACGTGATTCGTCTCCTTCCTGAATATCAAAGTTTTTCACAGATCCGAAGCTTCGCACTCCGGGATCTTGGATTTACTTCCAGTTCCTCCTGAGAAGCAATAAGGGGTTTCTTTGTAATGAGTTTTACTTTCGGTTTCTTACCGCAGACGCAAACCGGAAAATTAGGTGGGCAGGTGCAGCCCTTAGAGGCTTCCACCATTGCATTTTTTACAATGCGATCTTCCAGAGAATGGAACGTGATGATAACCAACCGTCCGCCCTTATTCAGAAGCGGAACGGCTGCCTTCATCGCTTTCTCCACAGAGCCAAGCTCATCGTTGACTGCAATGCGGATAGCCTGAAAGCTGCGCTTGGCGGGATGCTGTTTTTCCCGGAGCGCCGCGGGAGGCATTGCGCCACGGATCACATCTACCAGTTCAAGGGTCGTTTTAATAGGGGCATTTTCTCTGCGGCGGCAGATAGCCGCTGCAATTTGGGGCGCATAGCGCTCCTCGCCATAATCGTAGAGGATTCGTTTCAGTTCCTCCTGAGGCCAAGTGTTCACTACATCGTAGGCTGAAAGGCTGTCTTCTCCGTTCATACGCATATCCAGCGGTGCATCTGCCATATAAGAAAAGCCACGAGCGCTGTCATCCAGCTGCGGAGAAGATACACCCAAATCCAAAAGGATACCATCCACCCCGGAAATTTCTAAGCGCTCCAGCACCTCGGCCATTTCGCAGAAGTTGGAGTGGACCAGCTTTACATTGTTTGCAAAAGGCGCAAGTCTCTCCCCTGCTGCCTTTAGTGCCACCGGGTCACGGTCAATACCGATCAGCAGTCCCGTATCCAAACGACGCACGATCTGCCCCGAATGTCCTGCACCGCCCAAGGTACCATCTATATAAACACCGTCGGGCTTAATGTTCAGTCCGTCAATACATTCCTGCAGCAGCACGGAAATATGATAAAAATCACTCATAAGCCAATGGCCTCCAAAGAAGCCAGCAGCTTCTCAGGTGTAAGGTTTTCGTTCTCAAAGGCATTGAAGGCATCCACATCCCAAATCTCTGCCTGCCCTGCTCTGCCCACGATCATAACGTCTCTGCCGATTCCTGCATAGGTCAGCAGGTTCTGCGACAATGTGAAACGGAACTGCTTGTCCGGAACACACTCTACGGCGTTACTAAAGAGCAAGCTGGTAGCACCGGCACGCTGAGAAATAGGAAGCGCATTATAATTCTGTGACAGCGTTTCCCAGTCCTTTGCCGTGTAAATAGTCAGACAGCTGCGACCGCAATTAATACCCACTGTAACGAAAAAGTCATCGCCCATTTCTGCGCGAAGCTTCGCCGGAACAAACAATCTGTTCTTCTCGTCCAGCTTTGCAGGGTATTTTCCGATCATTGCAGCCACCTCCTACTCCATTTTACTCCACTTAGCTACCCTTTTACTCCCTTTACCGACAGTATAACGTATCAAAAATGAAAAATCAATCATTTTCTTCAGTTTTTTTCAAAAAAAGTGGAGAAAATACCGGTTTTTACGTTTTTTCGAACGGTTGTTCTATATAAAATGTCCGGTATTTCTCCATTTTTGAATTAGCTGTGGAAGGAAAGGTGTCCCTCCGACATATTGCCCCAAATTTTTACAGGCTTTTTTCCGCAGCGAAGCAGGTAGGAAGCCAAAGGACCTTCCACCTTTTCCTGCACTAAGCGACGCATCTGCCGGGCACCATCCCGACTCTTTGTCTCCCTGCAAAGCATTACCGGCAGCTCCTTTGGCAAAGTAAGCTGCATACCGTTTTCTGCTGCCCGGAGCGCCAACTGTCCCAGGCATTTCTCCGCGATCTGCTCCATCGCCGCTGTATCAAGAGGTCCAAAGCATACGATCTTATCCAGCCGCCCCAAAAATTCGGGTGTAAAATGTTGACGCAATGCAGCTTGGGTCTGTTTCTCCTTTCCTGCCGGTTGAAATCCCAGACCATCGCTCTTTTGCTCACCGCCTAAATTGGAAGTCATCACAACAATAGCATTTTTGAAGCTGACCCGCCGCCCGGTAGAATCGGTTAATTCACCCTCCTCCATGATCTGCAGCAAGATCCCTGCCACATCCGGGTGTGCTTTTTCCAGTTCGTCCAGCAATACTAAGCAGTAGGGTCTGCGGCGCACCGCCTCCGTCAGCTTTCCGCCTTCCTCATAGCCTACATAGCCGGGAGGGGCGCCAATGAGCCGGGCAACAGACTGCTTTTCCATATACTCGCTCATATCCAGACGAATAAAGGATTCCTTACTCCCGTACAATTCTTTGGCAAGGGTTCTGCAAAGTTCTGTCTTGCCAACACCTGTGGGGCCGCAAAAAAGCATACTTGCCACAGGACGGCTGCCATCCCTGAGCCCGGAAAGGCCGCGCCGCACCGTTTCTGCTACCTGACCTACTGCCCGGTCTTGCCCCATAACGCTACGGGATAGTATCCCCTCTAAATTTAGCAGCCGTTCTTTTTCATCCGCAGTCAGTCTACCTACAGGGATGCCTGTCCGCGCGGATACCGCCCAAGCAACATCCCCGGCAACAACCGCCCTTGTACGGTGGTTTTCCGCTGGTCTCGCCGCAAGACGCTGCATTTTATCCCGCAGCTGCGCTGCCTTTTCATAGCGGCTGTCCCGCACTGCCTCGTATAGCTCCTGCTCTAATTCCCGGCGGCGTATGCCGTTTTTGCCGCTTCGCATTTCCTCCATACGGGCATAGGCCGCGCCTTCATCCAAAAGATCGATTGCCTTATCAGGAAGATAGAGATCGGACAAATACCGTTGGGAGAGCCGCACCGCTTCCGTCAGCGCCTCCTCCGTCACCTTCAGCCCGTGATGCTGTTCAAGTCCCGGTTTTAGCGCTCGCAAAATAGCCATCGTGGCCTCCTCCGACGGCTCTTCCACCAAAACCGGGCGAAATCTCCTCTCCAGCGCTGGGTCCTTTTCGATGAATTTCCGATACTCTTCTCGGGTGGTGGCGCCCAGCATTTGCAGTTCTCCCCGGCCAAGGGCGGGCTTGAGGATATTTGCTGCGTCGATAGCGCCTTCTGCCGCGCCTGCGCCAACAATGGTATGCATTTCATCTACAAAAAGGATCACATCGCCGCTGCGCCGGATCTCCGCCAGCACATCCCGGAGCCGTTCCTCAAATTCACCTCGGTATTTCGTACCGGCAACCAAATTCGCCATATTTAGGCTGATGAGCCGCTTATTTTTCAGCTGAGGCGGCACATTGCCTGCCGCCATCCGCTGGGCAAGGCCCTCTGCAATGGCTGTTTTGCCCACACCCGGCTCGCCGATCAGCGCTGGGTTATTCTTATTCTTCCGGCTGAGAATCCCCACCACCATATCCAATTCCCGCTCTCTTCCAATGACAGGGTCCATATTCGCTACCTTTGTAATGAGATCCTCGCTGAATTGTTCCAGTAACTTCGTTGTAACCGCCTCCTTTTTCCGTTTCACATATGATTCTTCTTCCAGACGCAGGCTGTCCACCGCTTTGGAAAACAGATACTCCGTATCTACACTGCTGAGGACCAGCAATGCGCTTGCTTCCGATTGTTCCTGTCTGAGCAGGGACAACAAAATATGGCTCTCGCCAATCTGTCGCTGTCCCATAAGCTTTGCCTCCCCGGCGGCATTTCGCAGCAACCGTCTTGCCTGCAGAGAGAAGCCCTGCGGCAGCGGCAGCCCCGGTGTACCGCGACCGTACAAAACCACCGCCATACACCAAAGGGTCTCCTCCTCCAATCCGGCACCACGCAGAAGCCTCCCCGCAAGTCCCGCAGACCCGGTCAGCGCTAACAGCAAATGGACACTGCCCACACAGCTATGTCCCAATCCTCTGGCTTTTTCTGCCGCAATTTGCAGAATCTTCTCGGCATCTGCGCCGTAGTGCAATTCTCTCGCCCCCTTTTTCCCAGGAAATTTTTCCCGATTGGGCGAAAAAATATTCATATACATAAAAAAGCGGTTGCATTTTGAAAAATCCGTGTTAGAATAGTCTTGCGTTTAGGAAAACGCAACATAACACAAATAAATTGGAGGGAATACTATGGCTTACAAAATTACTGACGCTTGCGTTAGCTGTGGCTCTTGCGCAGAAAACTGCCCCGTAGAGGCTATTTCTGAAGGCGAAGACAAGTACGTAATCAACCCTGACATCTGTGTCGATTGCGGTTCTTGCGCAGAAAACTGCCCCGTAGAAGCAATCGAGGAAGGCTGATTCTCCGACTTTGCATTCAGCCTGTGCTGCCGAGACCGGTGCGCACAGGCTGATTTTTCTCTTTATGGAGGTCCTATGGAACATCTGCATAACGGCTATACATTGGAATTTTCCCCGGATGCATTCCCTTTAAGTACCGATTCCATTGCCCTTGCCCACTTTGTGAAACTGCCGAAAAAAGCCAACGTATTGGATTTAGGTTCCGGGTGCGGCACATTGGGTTTATATCTTTGCGCGCTGGATGAAAGCTGCACTGTCTGCGGGCTGGAGCTGACAGAAAGCGCACATCAAATGGCGCTGCACAATGCATCCGTTAACAATATCTCCCACCGTCTTAATAGTGTATGCGGCGACATACGAAACATTCCTGAAATTTTTCCCTCCGGGAGTTTTTCTTGCTGCGTTTCCAATCCGCCCTATTTTTCTTCCGGCCCCCAAAGTCAAAAGACCCCCCTTGCCCGCCGGGAGGACTGCTGTTCCCTTTCCGAACTCTTTGCCGCCGCAAGCTGGGCACTGCAATACGGCGGTGACTTTTTTATCGTCCACCGCCCGGAAAGGCTTTCCGAGCTATGCACCTGCGGCGCGCAGCATAAGTTAGAAGCAAAAAAGCTTTTACTCCTTCGCCATAAGGCAGACGGTCCTGTTTCGCTTATCCTGATGCAATTCCGCAAGGGCGGCAAGCCCGGTCTTATTTGGCAGGAAGAGAGTCTTGCAACCGCCGACGGTGAAAAGACCGACTATTACCGCTATCTCTATCATATTTAGGAGGTACTATATGGCAGGTATGTTATATCTTGTCCCCACCCCTATCGGCAATTTGGGTGACATCTCCATCCGCTGCCGGGAGACCTTGGAAGCGGCAGATTTCATTGCCGCAGAGGATACCCGTGTCAGCATTAAGCTGCTAAACCACTTAGGCATAAAAAAGAGCCTTGTCAGCTACTTTGAGCATAACAAGGCGCAAAAGGGCAATATGATCGTTGAGCGGATCTTAGCAGGCGAAACCTGCGCGCTGGTGTCCGATGCCGGCTCCCCTGCTATCTCTGATCCCGGTGAGGATCTGGTGCGGCAATGCGCGGAAGCAGGCATTACGGTCTGCGCTATTCCCGGTCCTTGCGCGGTCATTACTGCGCTCAGCATCTCCGGACAAAGCACCGGCAGATTTTGCTTTGAAGGCTTCCTGTCTACCGCCAAAAAGAGCCGCCGAGAGCACTTGGACTCCCTGCGGGATGAAAAGCGGACGATGGTCTTTTATGAAGCCCCCCACAAGCTGCTGGCGACCTTAGAGAGTATGTCTGAGGTCTTTGGTGGTAACCGACCCATCAGCCTTTGCCGGGAGCTGACAAAGCTCCACGAGGAGGTTGTGCGTACCACCTTAGCAGACGCAATCCAAAAGTATACGGAACAGCCGCCCAAGGGCGAATTTGTTCTCGTTGTTGCCGGCGCACCGGAAAAGGAAGCAGAAACCGTCACCGAGGATGTAATCATCGCCCGGTTGCAGGAACTGATTGATAGCGGCCTTTCCAAAAAGGATGCCATCAAGCAAACCGCCTCCGAGCTCTCCCTTCCCAAAAATGAAGTTTATGACATATCGCTGAAATTATAGCAAAATCGCACCACAGGGAATTGTGGTGCGATTTGTTCTTTAGTAGGGAATGGATTTATCCATTCCTCATTGCGGAATGCATAAATGCATTCCCTACGCCAACATCAAAAGAGATTGTAGGGGCGAGCATTGCTCGTCCGCGCAGCAGGGAATTACGATTGCGCCGTAAACCAAGGCGAAAAGGTAGAATGTACCGCCGGACGGCCAATGGCCGCCCCTACCGCGCCATCGAAAAAGGTGTCATTCCGAGCGAAGGGATGAAAGCCCGAAGTCGAAGAATCCGTATTCTCTATTTTGGGGAACGGATCCTTCGACTCCCTTCAGCGCTCAGGATGACAGCCATTCATTGAATCTGTCACTAATCAAGCAGCTTCTGCACAGAGAAAAAGCTGTCTTATCCTTTTTTTGTACTTTGCAAAGTCCTTTTTGCGTAGAGTATGATAGGAGGGATCGGTATGGTTATGAGTTACATTTTTGTGGGCTGTCTTATTCTTTCTGTCTTTTCTGCCGTGCTGACAGGAAATGGCGGAGCATTGGGGGCGGCGGTGTTTCAGGGGGCGCAAAGCGGTGTTACCCTTGCTATTTCCATTGCCGGGGCGTTGTGTCTTTGGTCGGGCGTGGGGTATGTGATGGAGAAAACCGGTATCAGCAAAGGGCTGAGCAAACTGCTGTCTCCCCTGCTCCATTTTATTTTTCCATCCACACGGACAGATACCGCCCTTGCGGGCAGCCTGAGTGCCAACATCTGTGCCAATTTCTTGGGGCTTGGAAATGCGGCGACTCCTATGGGCATCGCTGCCGCGGAGCGTTTGGCAAAAAATAAAAACGGCATTGCAACCGATGAGCTGTGCCGTCTCATCGTCCTCAATACCGCATCAATCCAGTTCATCCCCTCCACCGTTGGGGCGCTTCGGGCTTCTCTCGGTTGTAGTACCCCTTTTGATATTCTGCCCGCTGTTTGGGTGACAAGTCTATGCTCTGCCGGGCTGGGGCTGGCCGCAGCGTTCCTGTTGGGAAAGGTCTGGCGCAAATGACCGATTATATCGTACCGCTTATTTTGCTTACTACCGCCCTTTGGTCGCTTCGCAAAAAGGAGAATACATACGATCTGCTGCTTACCGGGGCATCTCAGGGGTTAAAACTACTTGTCACGCTAATTCCCACTCTCATCATTTTACTGACCGCTGTGACGATGCTCCGAGCCTCCGGGGCGCTTATGCTGCTCAGTCGTTTCCTGTCTCCGGTTTTCAGCTTTTTCGGCATTCCGACAGAAACCGCACTCTTGGTTTTAGTTCGTCCCATCAGCGGCAGCGCGGCGTTGGCAGTTGGCGCTGATTTGATGGCGCAGTACGGTGTAGATTCTCAAATTGGCAGAACAGTGGCCGTTATGCTGGGTTCAACCGAGACCACTTTTTACACCATAAGCGTTTATTTCGGTGCGGTAGGGATTAAGAAAACCCGTTATACCGTCCTTGCCGCCCTGATTGCGGACTTCATCGGTTTTTTCACTGCTTCCCTCACTGTCCGCCTTTTCTTTCCACAATAGCAAAAGCCGCAGGCAAACGCCTGCGGCTTTTTCTTATTCTTCGTCTTCTACCACGAACTCCAAAAGTTCGCCGCAGTTGGGGCAAGTAATGCTGCCTTGCTCCAGCGTCTCTTCGTCGAAGTCTACGATCTCGCCGCAAGCGCACTCTACAGAGTAAATAATAGAGTCCTCGTCGCCGAAATCAAAGCCTTCTTCACCGTACTCCTCGTCGTCAAAGTCGTCGAAATCGTCTTCGTAGTCGTCCTCGAAGTCCTCGTCATCCTCGGAGAGAATGTAGTCCTCGATGGCGTCCAGATCTTCTTCGATCTCGTCCAGCTCGTCGGAAATGGCAATGGTGGTTTCCTGCACATTGGCAAGCGTCGTGGTAACATCGCCGAGAAGCTCCACGATGGAAGCAATCATCTGACCCTCGGGCTTATCGGTGTCCAGCTTCAGGCCATCCATCAGGCCCTTGAGGTATGCAGCCTTTTCAGAAATGGTCATAAGAATTCTCCTTATTTTGCGCGGCCCAGATATTCACCTGTACGGGTGTCGATCTGGATCTTTTCGCCCTCGTTGATAAACAGGGGCACCTTGACCTCAGCGCCGGTCTCCAAGGTAGCGGGCTTCAGGGTGTTGGTAGCGGTGTTACCGGCAAAACCGGGCTCAGTAGCGGTAACAACCAGATCTACGAAGGTGGGAACTTCAACACCGAAGACATTGCCCTTGTAGCTCAGGATGGTGCAGGTGTCGTTCTCCTTGACGAAACGGAAGCCGTCGTCCAAAACGGACTTGTCGATAGGCTCCAGCTCGTAGGTCTCGGGGTTCATGAAGTAATACAGATCACCGTCACTGTAGGAATACTCCATCTTCTTTCTCTCAATGAAAGCAGTGGGGAACTTAGCGGAAGGGTTCAGAGAAGTTTCGGTCACGCCGCCGGTGATGACGTTTCTCATCTTGACGCGAACAAAAGCTGCACCCTTGCCGGGCTTAACATGCTGGAACTCGATGACCTGAACGACCTTGCCGTCCATCTCAAAGGTTACACCGTTACGAATATCGCCTGCAGAAATCATATTTTTTTATCCTCCTAAAACGCTCCCCATAATGGGGGCTAAATGTGTACATAGCTCGACTGATATATTCTAACCGACAAAGTGACATTTTGCAAGAGGAAAATGCAAATTTTTATACAATAATTAAATTTTTCGGGCTATGGGTAATGTCTTCGTAGCCGTTTTCCTTGAAAATCAGCACGTCCTCAATACGAACACCGAATTTTCCGGGCAAATAAATGCCGGGTTCAGCAGATGCGATCATATTTTCCTCCATTACCGTCTCGCCGGAAGGACTGACACCGGGCGCTTCGTGGACCTCCATACCAAGACAGTGACCGTAGCCGTGACCGAAATACTTACCATAGCCGGCATCGGTGATGACCTTACGGGCAGCGCCATCGATCTCCTTGCCCAAAACACCTGCCTTTGTTGCGGCAATACCGGCCTTTTGCGCCTCAAAAACGGTGTTATATACCTTTTCCATTTCCTCTGTCGCATAGCCAACCGCTACCGTACGGGTCATATCCGCGCAGTAGCCGGCGTACAGCGCACCAAAGTCCATAGTGACAAAATCGCCTGCCTGAATGACCCGGTCACCGGCAACACCGTGGGGCAGACTGGTGTTCGGACCGGAAACTACGATGGGATCAAAAGCCGTATTATCTGCACCGTTTTTATACAAACAGTAAATAAGCTCCGCCTGCAGCTCCTTCTCGGTCATACCGACCTTGATACGGCCCAGCACTTCGGAGAATGCTTTATCGGTGATCTCCTGGGCTTTACGCATCAGATTCAGTTCCCACTCCTCCTTGATTTGGCGGAACTTGTGGATCGCCTTGTTCATAGGCACAAGCTCTGCATTTAAGCCCTTTTCGTAATAGCGGAACTCTGCCACATTCAGGTAGTCTTCCTCGAAGCCCAGTTTGGTAACACCAAATTCTTCAATTGCTTCGTTGATCAGCTTAACATAGGGATGCTCCCGGTCCACCATAATGACCTCATAGCCCTGAAGACCGTTCTCGGCAGCCTCGATATAACGGCTGTCGGTAAAGTAGCGGCAACCCTTTTTCGTTACGATCGCTACACCCTCTGCTATATCGTATTCTGCGCTGTACAGACGGCTATAGCGGGAGGTCAGCAGCAGGCCGTCCACCTCACCGTCCAGCAGAGTCAGGTATTTTTCCATATTCTTCATAGTTTCATTCTCCTTTTTGCCATAAATATAAAAGGCTTCTCTGCGATATGACGCAGCTTCAGCCAAATATTATGATTGTTGATGGGTTTTACCAAAATAGGTACCGCGCCCGATAGATTTGCGCCAAGCGTGTCCGTAAAGATCTGGTCACCTGCCAGTGCGCATTCGTACGGTGCAAGACCGTACTTTTCCATACATGCCCGGATACCGCGGCCAAATGGTTTTTTTGCGTGGGTAATACAATCGATCCCCCACTGGCTGCAGAATATCCGTACACGGTCCCGCTTGCTGTTGGAAACAACGCAAACCTGAACATCCGCGCTTTGCATTTCCTTTAACCACGCCTCCATTTCCGGTGTTGGCGTGTTGGTGGTATAAGGGACGATGGTATTATCAAAATCCAGCATTAAAAGCCGGATGCCCTGTTTTTTTAATGCTTGCGGTGTCAATTCCGTCAGCGACTCCGCAATCCTTCGAGGAAATAAAGGAAAAGGCATAGAATCATTCCCGCTTTCATAAGATGTACGGCACATATTATAACACATCGTGAGGTGTTTGTCTATGTCTTTGCGCCTCTATCTTGCAATGACAGATGCAGAGATTCGCAGCGCTGCCTCTCTCCCCCGACATCTTGCCTTTATGGCCTGCCATTTTTCCCCATATGGAGCCGGACTTACCAATATTCCTCAGCGACTTCCCCCGGAAAGCATCCTGATCGTCAATGACCGTGTTCCCGTGTTACATCACGACCCAGCGCTAATTTTCCGCCAGCTGAAATCCGCCGTTGAAAGGCTAAAGGTCTTTGGTGTACTCTTGGATTTTCAAATTGGCAATATACCACTGACCTCACAAATTGTAAAGACCCTTGTCGACGGACTTCCCTGCCCCGTGGCCGTTTCCCCTGCCTACGGCGCAGCCCTTTCCTGCCCTCTCTTTTCTGCACCGGCGCTGCACCAACGCTTCTGCGATCTCGTGCCGCTAAAAAAGGGCCGTTCCCTTTGGTTGGACACCTATGAGGAAACGGCAAATTATAAGGTTACCGCGACCGGCTGCCATATAGACGAAGGCATATATCCTGCCGATACCCGCTTTTTCGATGAAGAACTGCAGTGCAGCTATGGTCTTTCCATAGAAAAGGACTGTGCCGGCTTTACCCTTTCCCGGAAGGCAGAAGAGATCCCTAAGTATCTCCGTGCTGCTGAGCAGGCAGGCATCACAGTTGCCGTTGGGCTTTATCAGCAGCTCTCCCATATACCTGCTTTTTCGTCTAATTCTCCACCTCAGAAAGAAATGCCACCGCGCGGCTGAGAAAAGCAGCATTGCTTGGCTTTTCTCTTAAAACCGGAAAATAAACCTCCCATTCATCCCCGGTGCGGTTTTCCCAAGCATTTTGGATGGATAAACGGATGCCGTGCTCAATTTGCTGCCAGCTGCCATTATGCAGCTTTGCCACTGCGGGATACAGTACCTTTGTCAGCGGCTGATTTGGGTCTTTCTGCAACAGTTCTAATGCTGTCAAAAGATACCGATACCCGCATAATTTGGTGTGAAAACCCAGGTTTAGCAGAAGGACCCGTATCCAATCCTCCGTGGTTTTCTTTGTCTCCTTCTTCGTCTCCCGCAGTTTTAGGATATGGTCAGCCAATGCCTGCAGCTTACAGGGTGTACATAGTATATCGACAATGTTTAATTCATCGCCGCGCTCTATAATGTATTCTGTAACAAGGGGCGTGATCAGTATCACCTTTGGCCGCACGCCGACGCTGTTGATAAGCTGCAAAATGTATAAGCCATCATTACCGGGCAGTGCTGCAGAAATCACTAAAATATCCGGTTGAAAGCAACAAATACGAGAAGCTGCCCGTTCGCAGTCTGTACAAGTATCTACCGTCAAGGTGTCCGGCAGAAGCGCTTTTACGCTATCACAAAAAAGCTTAGACGGATCCACGATCTGTACTTTCATACCGAACACCTCCCTTACGTTTTGCCTCGTCACTAAAGTATCACATTCTCCTACATATTACAATATAATATCTCTACTTTCGTTCGACCATTTGCGACCAAATACCTGCTATGTTCGGTTTTTTCTCCATTTACTTATTTTCCATACATATTTTACATTTCCGAAACGCTTGCATTTCTTGATTATCTGTTGTATAATGACTTGAATAGTCGAACATCTTCGTTTTTCAAATGCAATTAACGCGGAGGAGCGCTCAATGAAAATATTAAAAGTGGCATTCGTTCTTCTTTTTTGTGTGATGCTGATTGGCGGTATTGTCCTGCTTCTGCAAAACGAACCCACAATCCCTACAGATGGTCCCTTTACCTACACCATCTCAAACGGTAAGGTTACCATTAAAGACTGTGACAAAACCCTCTCCGGTGAGCTTGTAGTTCCCTCTGTCTTAGGTACCTTCCCGGTAACCGCCATCGGAAGCTATGCCTTTGATGGCTGCTACAATATCACCAGCATCACGATTCCTGACAGTGTAACAGAAATCCAGATGTATGCCTTCGAGAACTGCACAAACTTAGAAAGCATTCACATCCCCGACAGTGTAACAAGCATTGACCGGGATGCCTTTGGCAACTGTCCCAATTTGACCGGCATTTGGATCGATGCCAACAATTCCACCTATGCAAGTGATGCAAAGGGCGTTCTCTTCTATAAAGATATGACCACCCTCATCCGCGCACCTATGGGGCTGAAGGATCCCTATACCATTCCCAGCACAGTAAAAACCATCGGCGACCGCGCTTTCTACGGCTGTGCCAGCTTAAAGGACATCGTTATCCCTGACGGTATCACTGCCATTGACTGGTACACCTTCAGCAATTGCACAAACCTGGAAACGATCACCATCCCCACCAGCCTGAAAAGCATCGGCTACGAGGTGTTCCGCGGCTGTAACAGCCTGAAAAAGGTCAATTACAAAGGCTCCGAGGACAGCTGGAAAGCTTTGGACATTAAAGGTGGCAATACCCTGCTGACGAACGCCACAGTCGAATGTAATTTCTGTGTGCATATCTTTGACAGCGGCACAATCACCAAGCCTGTATCCTGCAAAGAAGACGGTGTCCGCGCCTATACATGCACACTATGCGGGCGCATTAAGTTGGAAACTATCCCGAAACTGAATGCGCACATTTGGGATGCCGGCATCAGAACAAAATCACCTACCTGCAAGGATTACGGTATTTATACCTATACCTGTACTGTGTGTGACACGAAAAAAGAAGAAAACATCCCGAAGCTGGCGACCCACACTTGGGATGGTGGTATCACCACGCAGGAGCCCACTTGTAAAGACGCAGGCGTTATGACCTACACCTGCCGGTATTGCGGAGATACCAAAGACGAGGTCATTGGTGTCCTTACCACTCACACGCCCGGTCCTCCCGCAACAAGCACCACCGATCAGATTTGTACAGTCTGCGGAAAGGTATTGGCTCCCGCTACCGGCGAGCCAACGCCTACCGAACCGACCACAGAGCCCACCGATCCTTCTTCCCCCATTGATCCCAGTGAACCGCCTGCAACTGAGGATCCCGGAAATAACGGTGGCTTCTTTGGAGGTATCGCAGATTTCTTTGGTTCCATCGGTACATTCTTTGAGAATATATTCTCCTCCTTCTTCTCATTGCTTGGTTTCTAAATAGTAAAATGCCCCGGACAGTCCGGGGCATTTTTATACGATTATCTCAATTTCTTCGCCTTTCGAAGATGTCACCTCCACCAGCTTCCATTTCCCATTTCCGCGGCGGAACTTCTTAAAGGCGCGGACAAAACTCCATGCTTGCCTATATGTAATATTTGTGTTTTTTCGGCTGAGCAACCACGCTGTGAAACGGTTAGCAAACAAAAATTGGGGAATCCAAATATTAATACGGCGATGTCCGTTCTCTTTTACTGTTATACGCATATGTTACTCTACAAATATCCGAACGACATCGTTCCCGTCTTCGATCTCTACAAGATTTCCCATCACGCCGCTTTGCACAAGGCTGAGTATCTGCGCCCAATCTATGTTTTTCATTGCACCGCTGCCGGATATATTCATACCTGTGTCAATAGCGACCTGCACCAATGCCATAGGAATATTGACCCGTACCTTTTCCCCATCTGCAGAGTTTACGACGATACGCAAAATCATATCTGTTAAGTTTTTGCGCTCTGTCACAGGAGTAAGTACTGCTACCGGCTTTTCCCCCTCCCCAGTAAGAAGCGTGTCCACCGAAACACCCAATAGCTTTGCAAGCTTAGGCAGCAGGCTAATATCCGGGCAGGACTGCTCATTTTCCCATTTGCTGACCGCCTGACTGCTCACATCCAATGCTTGCGCAATATCCTCCTGTTTGAGTCCCTTCTCCCGCCGCAGGACAGCAATTCTTTTTCCGATCGTGTTTTCCATAAAGGTCTCTCCTTTCCAAATATGCCACCAGTATATCCGAAATACGCCTTTTGTAAAGGGATTGTTGGTTGTTTCCGCCCAACGGTTAGTAGAATATCCACCCAACCTACAGTTGACTTCATAAAATCCGGCATCGCAAAACGCGATGCCGGTATTTTCTTAGGGTCTGAAATTTTCAAAAATGGGAATCCAGCCTTCTTTTACCGCTGTTTCATACTGCTCCATATCGGTGAGCGTCCACGAAACGCCCTGAATTCGCCAAAGCTTACGGCACAGGAAATTGCTCAGTGTCTTTCGATCGCTATACCGATAGGCAATAAAATCCGGAACCATCCATAAATTCATCATTTGATAAGTCAGCAGAAAACGCAGCAAAATTGGTACAGGAGATTTCTCACGGAGGGAATTGTGCGCCAGCTGACCACGCACAAAATCCGGGTAATGCTTACGAACATAGGCTATAGCCCGCGGGTCAAAGGACTCTACGCAGTAAAGGCCTTTATAATCCTGCAGCATACGGCAGGTCGCTTCCGTGACCGCAGCCGTATTTTTACCATCTGTCTTGATCTCCACGATCAGCGGTACACGCCCATCTACCATCTTCAGCACATCAGCAAACAGTGGTATGGTTTCCTCTGTGCCCTGCAGCTTATATGCGGACAGTTCTGCCGCCGTCAGTTCTTCGATCTTCTTATCCACACCGGCTGTGCGCTGAAGAGACGAATCATGTATCACTGCAAGCTGACCGTCAGCGAGCAGATGTACATCTAATTCAAAGCCATACCCCGCTGCAACCGCTTGTTGGAAAGCGCCCATACTGTTTTCAGGGAAAGTCGCATCGTGGAGTCCGCGGTGGGCATACGACCATTTTTTAAGCTCGGCGAGCTTCGGATGGCTGGAACGGCCACGGAGCAAAAGCAAATAGATTGCTATGAGAACAAGTGTAAGTATCATCATATCAGTCATCTACGTTCAGCGCTTCCAGACCCTTCTGGGTCTCAGGTCTGCTGTCACCGTGGCGGACAAAAGCCATCGTCACAAAAGCAAGACCTGCAAAAATTGCAGCATACGGGAATAAAATCGTCATTCTTCCGGTTAGATCCATCAGTGCGCCGGAGAGCACCGGAGTGACGATCTGTGCTGCCATAGAAGCGGTGTAGTAATAGCCGGTGTACTTGCCGATATCAGAGCCGGAGCTAAGTTCCACCACCATCGGGAAGGAGTTGACATTGATGGTCGCCCAGCCGATACCTGCCAGAATGAACAACACATTCATCACCAGTACAGAACTGCCCGCCCGCATAAGGGAAGCAACAGCAAACGCAGCTGTAAGCATCACAACACCGCCCAGAATGGTCTTCTTTCTGCCAATCTTAGAGGCGACAATACCCGCAGGGATATACGCAACGATTGCTGCGCCCTGGGCCAGCAGGAGCGTAGTATTATAGTCCATATCCAGCACGCGGCTTGCATACAGCGAGTACTTGGAGGTAATTGCATTATAACCGATATACCATAGTGCAACAGAGGCAAGGATCAAAAGCAAACTGCGCTTTTCGGCCTTGCTAAGCTTCCGATCACCCGCATTTTCCTCAGTGTCCGCCTCATCAATGCCCAAACGCTCACTCTCTGCGCGCATTTCAGCAGCCCATTGCGGCTCCTTTACTGTCAGGCGGAAAACAACCAATGCGCCCAGCATCAGCGCTGCAACTACACCGTAATAGAGCGTGTAGTTCATCATAGAATTCTTAACGCTACCGGTAGCAAACACAATGCCCAGCACCAAGACAAGAATGCCGCCGGCAGTGCCCATCAGGTTAATGATGGCATTGCCTTTGGAACGCAGGGGCTTGATCGTCACATCCGGCATCAGCGCTACAGCGGGGCTGCGGAAGATAGACATAGAGATCAGGACCGCCAACAAAAGCACCACAAACAGGATAAGTGTTATGGGATCTGCTGCCGTTGCATCTGCCGCGCAGGCCTGACGGGCAGGCGCAACATAATTGGTATAATCAGGATTGGTTACCAGCTTATCTTCTTCGTTTTTAATTTGGCTGGTGATCGCCATAAACTGTTCCTTGCTGAACTTATCCTGAAGGATATACACATCACCGTCCGGGGTCACAAGCTCCCGATCTGCCTGCTGCTCATAGATAGTGCCAAGGGTAGCAGGATCGTCAATTGCGGCCACATCAGAGATATTTTTCAGCTGTGCGGCATCCACAAAGCTCAGCGCGACCAATACAACTGCGGCAATGATGGTACCCACCATAATAAAGGGCGTGCGCTTACCGGATTTCTTACCGACATATTTATCGGACAAAGCGCCAAAGATCGGCAGCATAAAGACCGCTAATATATTATCCAGAGCCATAATGAGGCCGGACCATGTTTGGGACATACCAAACTTATTTGTAAGTATTACAGGGATCGTTGCATCATAGGCCTGCCAAAATGCACAAATCAGGAAAAAGGCAAATCCTACAAGAATCGTACGCTTATAATTCAGTTTCATAGGGGACCTCCATTTTTTAGTGTCGGTAGTCTATGGGGATATTATAGCATTTTATAGCAAAAAGTCCAGCTTTTTGTGGAAGGGCGGCAAGCGCCGCCCTTATATCACTTCAGAATTGCCTTGTGGAATACCTTTTTGCCCTTGCGGATCTTTACACCTTCGCGGAGCATTTCCTCCGTCACAACAAACTGGGGTGCAGGTACCTTTTCGTCATTAACAAAGACACCACCCTGCTCGACAAGCTGACGGGCCTGCTTATTGGAAGGCGCAAGGCCGCAGGTAACCATCAGGTTCAAAATGCCGATCTTACCGTCAGTGAGTTGCTCTGCGCCGATCTCGGTGGTAGGCATCTCGGCATCACCGCCGCCCATAAAGAGTGCCTTGGCAGATGCCTGCGCCTTTGCCGCTTCTTCTTCGCCGTGCACCAGCTTTGTCAGCTCAAAAGCAAGGATCTCCTTTGCCTCATTGAGCTTGGCATCCTTCCAGTCTGCCATCTCTTCGATCTGCTCCAAAGGCAGGAAGGTCAGCATACGGATGCACTTGAGCACATCCGCATCCTCTACATTTCGCCAGTACTGGTAGAAATCGTAAGGAGAAGTCTTGTTAGGATCCAGCCATACTGCGCCCTTGGCTGTTTTACCCATCTTCTTACCCTCAGAGTTAAGAAGCAGCGTAATGGTCATTGCATGCGCATCCTTGCCCAGCTTCTTGCGGATCAGCTCGGTACCGCCCAGCATATTGCTCCACTGGTCATTGCCGCCGAACTGCATATTACAGCCGTACTCCTTGAAGAGGTAGTAGAAGTCGTAGGACTGCATCGGCATATAGTTAAACTCCAGGAAGGAAAGGCCTTTTTCCATTCTCTGCTTGAAGCACTCTGCCCGGAGCATATTGTTTACAGAGAAGCAGCCACCGATCTCACGGATAAATTCGACGTAATTCAGGTTCAGCAGCCAATCGGCATTGTTGACCATCCGCGCCTTATCCTCACCGAACTCGATAAAGCGCTCCATCTGCTTCTTGAAGCAGGCGCAGTTATGCTCGATGGTCTCCCGAGTCATCATAGAGCGCATATCCGTCCGACCGGAGGGGTCGCCGATCATAGCCGTACCGCCACCGATGAGGGCAATGGGCTTATTGCCTGCCATCTGCAGTCTCTTCATCAGGCACAGCGCCATAAAGTGACCGACGTGCAGAGAGTCTGCGGTGGGGTCAAAGCCGATATAGAAGGTGGCTTTGCCGTTATTGATCATTTCACGGATCTCTTCTTCGTTGGTAACCTGCGCGATCAGGCCGCGCGCTACCAGTTCATCATAAAGTTGCATATCATTTTCCTCCAAAAATATAAAATCCTCTGTCCCTAAGGACAGAGGACGTAATGTATTACGTGGTACCACCTCTGATTCGCCTACACCTCACAGAGTAAGCCTCACAGCGTCTAAAGACGCTTTGCGCTTTTTCGGGCGCACCCGTTCTCCCCTACTGCATTCTTCAGAAAGACCGCTCCGGGATGTATTTGGGCACCCTTTCCCACTGCCTCGCACCAACCGGCAGCTCTCTGACGGAAATCAAAATGCCTACTTCTTCCCTTCCTCGCGTTAGAAATATCCTATCAAAAACCCTATATTCTGTCAAGAGTTTTTCATTTACCCTCTAATAGTTCTGCAAATGGCACAAAATGCTCCGCGCGGCAATAAGTGACTACGATCTTTCCATAGGATTCTATCTGTTCCTCCGGAAGCTTTCGACTCGCCATATCCGCTGCATATTCCCTTGCCGCTGTTTCTGTACTGAAAAAATCAAAGTAGACATCCTCTCCGCTGGGATGGGATGCAACGATATAGTCCGTCAAGCCTTCCACGTCCACTTCCCCGTCGCAGACAAAGGATTGGACCGCATAACCAGCCGATTCATAGGCTGTAACGATTTCTCCTCGGGTAATATCTGTCCGATCTTCCGACGCACACCCTGTAAAAACAAAAAGTAATCCAAAAACCACAGCCAATAAGCGTTTCATCCCAGTTACCTCCGTTTACCTTGCCGCAATTTAAGGAAAAACCTTAATAAACTCCTCGCAGACCACTTGCATATCCTCTGTAAAATCAAGACCTGCGTCTGCCAGCTCTTTTGTGAAAAAGCTCCGGTGTACATTCCGCCAATAAGAAAGCGAGCGGTCACCCTCTCCCTCCGCAAATGCATGCCGGGCAGATACCTGACAGAACGGAATCACATATACCTTTGTAGTTTTGATGATACAGGCGGCCGTGTTGTCCTCCCACAAAACCACACTATAGGTATTCTCTTCCGGCAATGGCTCATTTTCCGCTGCATAAATGGGATACGCAGAGGATGTACCGGTTTTTACACCATCTAACACCAGCTGTGCCAAACGGTTGGCATCATCGCCAAATTGCCACGCATCATACGGCCCACAGGCACCGGATTGCGCGGTATATTGCTTCCACATGGTTTCTGCGTTCATTCCTGCCCCCGTAGCATTTCCTGCGCACTCTTAAGTGTGGTTTCTGTAATATTGGTGCCGCCGATGATCCGCGCCAGCTCCTGCGCACGACCTGCCTGATCCAACGGGGTAACCGTCGTATAAGTGCGGCCGCCACGCTCTGCTTTTGCAATCAGCAAATGGGTGTCTGCCAGCGCCGCAAGCTGGGGCAAATGTGTCACACACAAAACCTGCTTGTGTTTTGCAACGGATCTTAGCTTTTCCGCCACCTTTTGCGCTGCACGGCCGGACACGCCGGTGTCCACCTCGTCAAAGATGAGGGTGTCCACCCGGTCTTTTTCCGCCTGCACATTTTTCATTGCCAGCATAATTCTTGCCAGCTCACCGCCGGAAGCCACCTTGCTCATAGGCTTCAGTGCCTCGCCTGCATTGGCAGACATATAGAAGGCTACACCGTCCGTACCGGTAGGTGTCAGCTGCAATTGCGCAAATTCGCAGGAAAACTGTACTTTCGGCATATCCAGCTGGGCAAGCTCCGCACAAATCTGCTCTGCCAGTGCCTTGGCGCTTTCCTGTCTGTTTTCCGACAGTCGCTTCGCTTCTGCCCAAGCTTCCTTCTCAGCTTTTTCGCGCTTTCTTTTTAGTTTTTCCAAATGGTCGTCGGCAAATTCAATCTCATCAAGCTCTGTTTTTGCCTTTTCCAGATAGGCAAGAATATCCTCACAGGTTGCACCATATTTTTTCCGCAGCTTATGAATCGTATCCAGCCGTTCCTCAATTCGGTCCAGCTCCTGCGGAGAATAGCTTAAGGAATCCTTGGCATCCCACAATTCCTCCGCCACATCCTGCACCTGATACATAAGATCATTGAGCTTTTCCTGCATTACCGTATACATATCCGTATAGCGAGAAAGGCGGGCAAGCTCTCTTCCAGCCTCCTGCAATAGTGCGACCGCACCATCGGCATCGTCATTGCCATAGAGCGCCTGCACAGCGGACTGCATACCGTCGCTGAGCTTCTCGCTGTTTTGGAGCAGCTTCCGCCGCTCCTCCAAGGCCGTATCCTCGCCAATCGTCAGCGCAGCCTTTTCGATCTCCGCGATCTGATAGCGAAGGGTCTCCATTCTCCGCAGCTTTTCGCCCTCGTCCATAGAGATTCGCTCGATTTCCCGGCAAAGGGTCATTACTGCATCATACTTTTCCCTATAGGCGATGCGAAGATCCTCATTTGCTGCAAAGTCATCCAAAAACTGCAAGTGGCTTCCTTCGTCAAAGAGGGATGCGCTGTCGTGCTGACCGTGAATGTCGATCAGCTGGCTTCCCAGCTTTCGCAAAACAGAGACCGATACCAAGCTTCCGTTTACCCGGCAGACATTTCTGCCATCTAAGAATACTTCGCGCTGAATTACCGTTTCCGCCTCATAAGGCACACCGTTTTCGGCAAACCATGAGAGGGCGGGCACATCGGAAAACACCGCCTGCACAGAGGCTTTCTCCGTACCGGTACGAATCATATCCCGATAGGCACGCTCACCGATAATGGCAGAAATCGCGTCGATCACAATGGATTTACCTGCGCCGGTCTCACCGGTCAGTACATTAAATCCCTTGTCAAAGGCGATCTCCGCACATTCAATGACCGCAATATTTTCAATATGCAGCACACGCAGCATCCTATTTCCCTCCGGCTCAGCCCATCAGATTCTTGATCTCGCCGCAAAATGCTGCGGCCGCATTGGTATCCCGCATAACGATCATCACCGTATCATCACCGGAAATAGAGCCAACAATGGTACTCAGGCTCATGGCATCGATGGCAGAGCCTGCTGCAGAAGCAAGACCCGGGAGCGTCCGGATCACGATGATATTCTGGGCATAGTCATAGCTGATCACGCATTCCCGAAAGATCTTATTAAGTCTTGCAGTGAAGGAATTGCCCACCTCCCCAGTGGAGGCTGCATAGCGGTACGTACCGAGATTGGACAGTTCCTTTACGATCCGAAGCTCCTTAATGTCACGGGAAATGGTTGCTTGGGTACTGTTAAACCCCTCCGCCTGCAGAGCCTCCAAGAGCTGCTCCTGGGTCTCCACATTGCGGGTGGTAATGATCTCCACGATTTTTGCCTGTCTCTTACTTTTCATGGCGCTCACCTCAACTGTTTCTAAATTTTTGATTGATCACATCGTAGAAGCTGCGTTCCTTGATCCGCACCAGCTTGGTAGTCAAAAGAGAACGCTTTACGGTGGCAATGTCACCTGCATTGACCCGCAGCGCCTTGCCGCCGTCAACAGAAAGGTAGGCGCTTCTGCGGGTATTGGGCATCAGCTCCACCGAGATCACCCGCTTATCGGACGCCACAATGCTGCGGCTGACCATATCGTGGGCACAAATCGGTGTGATAAGTATATTGGCCGCCTCCGGCTCCACTACCGGACCACCGGCAGAAAGATTATAGGCCGTAGAACCGGTAGGTGTGGCAATGATCACACCGTCGCCGTTACACTCCATTGCCTGAATATCGTCGCAGCGGACATTCAGGTGTACAACACGGGCAACTGCGCCTTTTGTCACGACCACATCGTTCAGGGAAATATCATGGAAGATAATATCTCTGTCACGATAAACCGTCACATCCAGCATCATACGCTCATCAATGGTATACTCGCCGGTTGCTAATTTCCCCAGCATCGAAAGCTCGCTGTTTTCCAGCTCTGCCATAAAGCCTAACGTTCCCATATTCACGCCCAAGATCGGCACACCTTGACGGGTTGCCGCCTTTGCCATATGGAGGATCGTTCCGTCACCGCCAAAACAAACCACCATAAAAGCACCGGGAAGCTCCCGATCCAATCTATGAAACCGAATATCCCGCGGCAGATCGGAGGTCCTCTCCAACTCAAAGGGCAAGCAGACCTTCACCTCAAAACCGAAATTTTGCAAAATATCCCGCGCAGCGCGAACCGCACCGAAATTTTTATCCCGGTAGGGATTGGGGGTAAGGATTATCTTTTTCATTGTTTCACCCCTTCAGCGTGTTATGAGCACTATTTACAAGCAGCTCTGTATCCGGCTCGATACCGGGCTTATCATCTAATGTCAGATGGGCTAAAAATTCAATATTTCCCTCAGGACCCTTCACCGGAGAGAAGGTCATACCTAATATGGTAAAACCAATCTCTTTCGTTAAGGCAATAAAATCATCTAAAACTTCCTTGTGCACCGCCGGATCGCGGACAACACCTTTTTTGCCCACCTTTTCCTTCCCCGCTTCAAACTGAGGCTTAATGAGGCACAGCACCTGCCCGGTGGGCTTCAAAAACGTCTTAATAACAGGCAATACGATCCGGAGCGAAATAAAACTCACATCCACAACGGAAAGGTCCAGCGGTTCGCCCAATTCCTCCGGGGTCACATACCGCACATTGGTACGTTCCATTACCACCACACGGGGATCAGAGCGGATCTTCCAGTCCAGCTGGCCGTAGCCAACATCAATGGCAAAGACCTTTTTCGCGCCCTGCTGGAGCAAGCAGTCCGTAAAACCGCCGGTAGATGCGCCGGAATCGCTGCACACATAGCCCGTAGGATCAACACCAAAATCCCGGAGTGCCTTTTCCAGCTTCAGGCCGCCACGGCTCACATAGGGACAGGTAGCACCCCTAACTTCCAACTCTACAGTTTCTTCAAAGGACATACCGGGCTTATCTGCCTTCTGTCCGTTCACATATACAAGGCCGCTCATAACAATGGCCTGCGCCTTGGCGCGGGACTCTGCATAGCCCTGCTCTGTCAGCAGTACATCCAATCTTTTTTTAACCTTCAAGGCTACACACCTCCTGCACAAAATGCGCAATGCTCTTCCCATCTAAACCGCAATGCCGATATAAGGTCTGCAGGTCTCCGTGGGGCACATACTGCTCGCCAAGATTTTTTTCATATACACGGCATCCCGGAAGGGCCCGCGCCAGCGCGTCGCCCACACCGCAGGCTGCCATTGTCTCTTCCAAAATGCACACCGGCACATTGGGAGAAATATAGGGAAGAATTTCCTCTACCGGCAGCGGAGCAAGGGATAAAAGCCGCAAAACCGTAACAGAAATACCGCTTTCCTGTAACGCTTTCTGTGCCTGCAGCACATTGTCTGTCAGCACACCGTAAGTGATCAGAACCGCATCTTTTCCTTTGCTGTGAACACATACCTGCCCATTTTCCCAAGCGGAGTCCGTATAACCGCGGTCACCGCCTCTGGGATAGCGGATGGCCACCGGGCCGTTTTGCTCCTCCACCGCCCAAGTAAGCATTGCCCGCAGCTCCTTCCGGGATGCAGGACACAGGATCTGCATCCCGGGACAATGACGCAAATAACCAACGTCAAACACCCCGTGATGGGTCTCCCCGTCCTCACCCACAAGGCCAGCCCGGTCTACCGCAAAAACCGCGTGGAGCTTTTGCAGACCGATGTCCTGTAAGAGCATATCGTAGCTTCTTTGCAGGAAGGTAGAATAGACCGCAAAAACCGGGATCATCCCCTGCTTTGCAAGACCGCCGGCCATGGAAACCGCGTGTCCCTCCGCAATACCTACGTCAAAAAGGCGTTTCGGATATTTGGCTTTGAAATCCAAAAGGCCGGTGCCGCCGGGCATTGCCGCTGTAATGGCACAGACCCGGTCATTTTTCTCTGCCAGCTCCACCATGGTTTCGCCGAAGGCTTCGGAAAAACTGGGACCGGACTTTTTCAGGGGCTCACCGGTTTTTGCATCGAATTTTCCAATGCCGTGGAACAATTTGGGATGCTCTTGGGCAGGCGCATAGCCTCTTCCCTTTTGGGTCACTACATGCAAAACCACCGGCGCGCGCATTTCCTTCGCCCGTCGCAAAAGCGAAATAAGCTTTGGAAGATCGTGCCCATCCACCGGCCCGAAATAGGCAAAGCCCATATTTTCAAATATGGTGGTGGGCAGCAGCATCCGGCGAACCCGCTCCTTCAGATTATGGGTAAAGCGGTAGATGGCTCTGCCGCCGGGAATCCGTAAAATAAAATGGCGATATTGCTGCTTAAAGCCGAGATATTTGTCCCGCGTACGGAGGGCGGAAAGATGCTTTGCAAGACCGCCTACATTTTTGTCAATGGAAAGCTCGTTATCATTCAGGATTACAATGAGCGGCTCTTTGCTGTCTGCCGCGTCATTTAATCCTTCAAAAGCAAGACCGCCGGTAGCCGCGCCGTCACCGATCAGTGCCACCACACTGTAGTCCTGCTTTTGCAGCGATCTGGCCCGTGCCATACCCAAGGCAATGGATACAGAGCTGGAGGCGTGACCTGCCGTAAAGGCATCTCTATCGCTCTCTGCAGGTTTTGGAAAACCGGCAATGCCACCGTATTGCC
The DNA here is from genome assembly GCA_015067665.1 of Oscillospiraceae bacterium. Classification (GTDB taxonomy): domain Bacteria; phylum Bacillota; class Clostridia; order Oscillospirales; family Oscillospiraceae; genus Faecousia. Next base: position 37,509 of record SVLZ01000012.1, read on the forward strand.
GCAGCATGGAAAAATCCGCCTGGCGGCCGGTCAGCAGCTTATGGATATAAGACTGATGACCTACGTCAAACACCAGACGGTCCTTGGCAGTATCAAAAACGGTCTCCAAAGCGACAGTCAGCTCTACAACACCCAAATTGGAGGCAACATGACCACCCGTGCGGGACACATTTTCCACAAGAAATGCCCGCAGCTCTGCGCAAAGGGTTTCCCGCTGCAAATCGGTCAGACCTACCAAGTCCTGATGGCAGCGGATGCTGTCCAAAATACTCACAAGTAATACCTACCTATCTTTTTTCTGAAACAAATGAGAAAAGCTCCAAACCACCTTGCCAACAAGATGTACGATGGCCGTGCTGGAGCCGATGGCAAAGCCCTTGCCGATGGCCTTGCCGCCAACGGTGAGGCCCGCCACCAAAGCAGACATACCCAAGGTAATCAGCTGGGGTATGGAAAAATCAAAATTTGAAAGGATCTGCGCCACAATGGCAGCCGATGCGCTGCCGGATACGACACCGCAAATATCACCGATGACATCACAGCAGATGCTGCTGACTTTATCCGCCTTCCGTAAAAGACGGATGGCCTCTTGGGCACCGATGACTTTCCGGGCAGCCATAGAATGGAAGGGTTTTTCGTCTGCAGAAGTGACTGCAACACCGATAATATCAAACATAATGCCGATCAACACAATAACCAGCAGGATCACAAAAGCCACTGCCATAGTACTTGCAGCCATCAGCTGGGTCGAGCAAAATGAGATCACGGCAGAAATAGCAATCGTCAGCAAAAAGATGGTAATGATCCACTTCGTTCTTGTTTGTTTTCCTTTTTTTCTACTGTCTGAATCGGACTTTGACACGTTTGATCCCTCTTAATCTTTATAATAAATGACGGCAGCAGACAGGATAAATCTTACGGCTTAGGTCGGGTTGTTTTTCACCGTGCAGAACCTGCCGTTGCCGTGCAGGCCGTTTCCGTTTGATCCGCGCGCTCACTTGTTGCCGGGAGTGAGTACCCGATTGCCACTGAGTCCGTACTGTAATCCCCTGTCTGCCCAATTACGACAGCCTAGGTGTTTTCCACCGCAGCGCAAGTCACCCCTTAGCCTCTTTTGCAAGGATGGTTTCCAAAGGCAATTCCGGAAATGGCTCTGGCCATCAGCCACATTCCGGCGGCTCCTTTTTCCCCGCATACTCACTCAAGGCAGGCTACACTG